>DATMCL010000060.1:0-7928 GCA_035558375.1 Polyangiaceae bacterium | reverse complement strand
CGCGGCTCGCAAGGGCCTGCCGCTCGCGGAGATGGAGCGCTGGCTCAGCCCGAACCTGAACTACGACCCGCGCACAGCGTCCGAAAGCGCCGCATGACCGCTGCGCGCCGTGCTCACACGGCGCGCAGCATCACGTCGGCGAGCACCTGGCTGAACGCAATCGGATCGGGCACCTGACCCGACTCGGCGAGGTGCGCTTGCCCGAGCAAGAGCTCCGCATGGAGCTTGAGGCGCGGATCGGCGTTGTCGGCCGCAAAAACGCCCTTGAGCTTCTCGATCAGCGGGTGATTCGGGTTCAGCTCGAGGATGCGCTGCACCTTCGGCGCCTGCTGCCCGAGCTGCTCGAGCATGCGTTGCACGCGCGGGCTCATGTCGTGCTCGTCCCCGACGAGGCACGCGGCCGAGGACGTGAGCCGCGAGGACAGCCGCACCTCCTTGATTTCGTGCTGCAAATGCACGCGCAGGCACGAGAGCAGGTCGCCGTACTCCTTCTGCTTCTCTTCGAGAGCCTCGCTCTCCTTCTTGCGCTCCTCTTCCGTCCCGAGCTCGACCTCGCCGCGGCCGATCGAGCGAAGCTCGTGGTCCTTGTAGCGGGGCGGGCTCTCGAGCCAGATCTCGTCGATCGGATCGGCGAACAAGAGCACCTCGTAGCCCTTCTGCGTGAAGGCCTCGAGCAGGGGGGACTTGCGCGCGGCCTCGAGGCTCGGTGCCGTGAGCACGTAGATCTCCTTCTGCCCCTCCTTCATGCGAAGGACGTACTCTTCGAGTGTCGTCGTCTTCTCCGCATCGGCGGTGGACGCCGCGAGCACGAGCTCGAGCAGCTTCTCCTTGTCCTCCGAGTCGTACGCGACGAGCCCCTCCTTGAGCACGGGGCCGAACGCGGCGTTGAACGTCGCGAACTCCTCGCGCTTCTCGCGCTTCATCTCGTCGAGCGTCGCGAGCACCTTCTTGACCAGCTGCTTGCGAATGATCTGAATCTGCCGATCCTTCTGCAGGATCTCGCGCGAGACGTTGAGCGACAGATCGTGCGCATCGACCACGCCGCGCACGAACCGCAAATGCACAGGAAGTAGCTCGCGGCACTCGTCCATCACGAACACGCGCTTCACGTAGAGCTGCACGCCCCGCTTCATCTCCGCGCTGTAGAGATCGAACGGCGCCTTGGACGGCAAATACAGCAGCGCATACGCCTCGATCGTCCCCTCGAGCCGCACCGGGATGTGCCGCAGCGGATCGCTCCAATCGTGCGTGAGGTGGCGGTAAAACGCCGTGTACTCCTCGTCCGTGACCTCCCCCTTCGGGCGGTCCCAGATCGCCTTCATCGAGTTCAAGGTCTCGTCCTCGAGCACCTTGGCGTCCGGCAGCTTCGGATCCGGCGTGCGCCACACGCCCATTCGAATCGGATGGCCGACGAAGTCCGAGTAACGCTTCACGATGTCGCGCAGCACGGCGTCGCTCGTGTAGTCGCGCATGCCGTGCTCGCGATCCTCCGGCTTCAAGTGCAGGGTCACGGTCGTGCCCGTCGTCGCGCGCTCTGCGTCGCTCAGCGTGTAAGAGCCGTCGCCGCTCGAGGCCCACAACGTCGCGCGCTCCGTGCCGGCGCGACGCGTCAGCACCTCGATGCGATCCGCCACCATGAACGCCGAGTAGAACCCGACGCCGAACTGCCCGATGAGCTCGGGCGGCAAGTCCTTGCCTTCGCGCTGCTTGGCCGCCGAGAGAAACTCTTTCGTTCCGCTCTTCGCAATGGTGCCGATGTTCTTCACGACCTCGTCGCGGGTCATGCCGATGCCGTTGTCGCTGATCGATAACGTGCGGCTCTCGAGCTTTCGCTCGAGGCGGATTTCGAGCGGCTCACTACCCCCGAGGTCGGGGTTGGTGAGTCGCTCGAACCTCAGCTTGTCGAGCGCGTCCGAGGCATTCGACACCAGCTCGCGCAGAAAAACGTCCTTGTCGGAGTAGAGCGAATGGACCATCAGGTCCAAGAGCTGCTTCACCTCGGCCTGAAATTCGTGACGTTCCACCGGTTCAGTCATGGGCTCCTCTGCGGGGCGGGACCTTAGCAAAAACTCGACGCCCGGGAGGCGGCATGGGACTACGGGCGCGATGTCCCGCCCGAGGGCCCAGTCCCGCACGACAGTCGCCGCGCGAGCCGTGGTCGGCTCGGCTCTCCAGACGAGCTGGGAGCGCGTCGAGACCGAGCTCGAGCGGTATCGGCACGATCCCGAGCAAGCCGGCGCCCACCACCTGCGCGTCGGCATGCGCCGCTTCCTCGCCGCCGCCGAATTTGCGCAATTGCTCGAGCCCGAGGCGCTACAGGGCAAGCTCCCGAGCCGCGTCAAACACCTCCTCGGCGCGCTGTCTCCGCTCCGCGACATCGAGATCCAGCGCGAGGCGCTGGACAAGCACGCGCTCGCGCCCGAGGCGCGACAAGCGGTGACGCTCTGGCTCAATAAGCATGAGCAAAAGCTCGCCAAGAAGCTCCAGCGGAAGATGGCGCGTTTTCCCGTCGAGCGGACACGTCAAGGCGTGGCGGACGCCGTCGCCGCGCTGATGCGCGCCGACGGCGATTCGTCGCGAAGCGCCGAGCTCGCCCTCCTGGGCCGCGTCGCCGAGCGCTACCGCAGCTTCGACCGTCGCCGGCGCGCCTCGCACGACCACGAGCTCCACGAGCTCCACCGCACGCGCGTCGCCTTCAAGAAATTCCGCTACGCGGTCGAGCTCGCCGCCCCGCTCCTGCGCCCCGTCTCCAAGCAGCGCAAGGAAGTGCTCAAAGCCTTTCAAGACGAGCTCGGCGCCCTCCAAGACTCCGTCGTCATCCTCGCCCTCTTCTCCCGCCGCAAAGCGACCCACCCGCTCGCAGCCGAGCTCCGCGCAGCGCAGGCGACGCTAGCCACCCACGTTCGTGCGTTGCTGGACGCGCAGACACAGTCTCGCGTCCCCGCATTCAGCGAATACCTGCCCTGAAGCCGCGCCACGAGCGCTAGTCGCTCGGTGGCCGCAACCGAGCAGGGCTTTCCTCGACGAGCGTCAGGCCCCCCACTGGCGCTGAACGAACGGAGCTCTCCCCGACGAGCCCGCCCTTCGTTTTGATGCAACCGCGCGGCGCAGTTCCTCTCGCTCTTCGTTTTTGATGCAACCGCGCGGCGCAGTTCCTCGCAGGCTGAAAAGCATTGCTGGGGCACAGCGTGGCGGGTTCGCGCACGGCGCGTGACGGTGCGCCCAAAGCCCATTCGCCTCACCGCTGCGCCAACGTCTCTGCCCCGGGCCGGTCTTGTCCGTTCACGCCCGTGCCGTCCTACAGGAGCACCGTTCTCGGCCTAACCGCTACTTTTAGCCGCACGTCGGCGCGTTGCCTCGACGCGAAACAGCCGCCTTTCCCGGCTCCGCTTCGCTCGAGACGTAGCGTCCATTCGCCACGTGCTCCGCCGACCCTCCGCTTTCGTCGCACGTAACGCCCATTCGGCCTTAGTGCGAGAGCACCGTATTTTGCCGCCCTACCCGCGCCCAAGAAACCGCCTGTGCCTCTGACCTCTGCCTCTGACCTCTGCCTCTGACCTCTGCCTCCGACCTCTGCCTCCGACCTCTGCCTCTGACCTCCTGCCGACTCGAATGAAAAGGGCTATACTATGTCCGTGAAGTCCTCGGTCGGGCAGCTCCCGCTTCGATTTTCAGGGCGTCGGGGTGGCGCGCGGCCGGGGGCTGGGCGGAAGCGAGCGGAGCGGGGGAACGTGCCGCATCGGGCTCGGCCGCCGCATCGGGCGGCGGAGCCCGTGCACGTGACGCTGCGCGCGCGGCTTTCGCCGCTGCGGAGTCAGCATGTTTTTCCGACGGTTCGGCTCGCCTTGGGTCGCGCCCAGCGGCGCGACCCAAGGCGTTTCCGGCTTCTCCAGTTCTCCGTGCAGCACGACCACGTGCACCTCATCGTCGAGGCCGCGGACAAGCGCGCGCTGTCGAGCGGCATCCGCAGCGTGGCGATCCGAGTCGCGCGCTACGTCAACGATCTGCTCTCGCGGCGCGGGTCGCTCTGGGCCGATCGCTGGCATGGCCGCGCGCTGAAGACGCCGCGCGAGGTGCGGAATGCGCTCGTGTACGTGCTCGCGAACTTTCGGAAGCACGCGCGGAAGGCGCGTGCTTCCGGGATCGACCCGTTTTCCTCCGGCGCAGCCTTCGACGGCTGGCGCGGGTGGCGTCCGGCGTCGGGCGTGGCCCCGCCGTTCGCCGAGCCTGCAAGGTGGCTGCGGCGGTACGCGTCGGCCGAGGGTGCCGAACCGTTAGAGCCGACGGGCGCTCCGCATACCTGGCTCGCCGGCACCGGCTGGCGACGCCACGGATTACTTGTGCTCGACGAAGCACCGCGCGCACCCCGGACGAGCACGAACCCGCGGCGGAGTCGTCGAGCTTAGCCGCGCTAGCGGCCCGTTCACGAGCCCTGGCCCTGCGCGTCCTTCTTCCACCAGTAGTCGACGTCCGCGAGCGCCTTGCCCATGGCGTGGAAGCCCTTGTCGACGTAGAGCGTCGTGCCCGTGATGCCGGTCGAGAGCGGGCAAGAAAGGAATGCCGCGACGTTGGCGACTTCGCGCGTCGTGAGGCGCACGGGGAGCGGGCTGTTCGTCTCGCAGTATTCGACGACCTCGTCGATCATGCCCGTGACGCTGGCGGCGCGCGTGGCGACGGGCCCTGCCGAGATCGTGTTGACGCGAATGCCGTAGAGGCGACCGGCCTGGAGCGCGAGGAAGCGCGTGTCGCACTCGAGCGCTGCTTTGGCCGACGACATGCCGCCGCCGTAGCCCGGAATCACGCGCTCGCTCGCGAGGTACGTCAGTGATGTGACCGAGGCGCCGGGCGTCATGAGCGGGCCGAGGCGCGCCACCATCGACGTGAGTGAGTACGAGCTCACGGCGAGCGCTGCGAGATAGCCTTTGCGGCTCGTCTGGATCAGGGGTTTGGCCACTTCGGGGCCGTTCGCGATCGAGTGGATGAGCACGTCGAGCGAGCCTTCGCCGTGATCCTTCTTCCACGAGTCCGCCAAGCCCTGGATCGTGAAGTCGCCGCGCTCCGAGTAGCGACGACTGTCCTTCACGTCGGCGGGGACGTCGTCGAGCGTATCGAACGCCGCGTCGAGCGGGTAGATGCGCTCGAACTCGAGCGCCGAGCCGTCGCTCTTCTTGCGCGACTCGTCGAGCTTGCCGCGCCGGAGCAGCGTTTCGAAGATCCCGAGCGCCGGCGGCCAGACGCCGAGGCTCACGCTCGCGCCCGCTTCGGAGAGCGTCTTGGCGATGGAAAAAGCAAACCCAACGTCGTCCGCCACGCCCGCCACGAGGGCGCGCTTTCCAGTCAAATCGATCGGAAGCATCGGCGAAACATCGTGCAAGCCTCCCGGCCTGCGCAAGCACAAAAAGCGCCTGGCCCCGAGGCCGCCGCGGGGCCAGGCATGCATGACGCGCCGCGCGGTGACAATCTCCGGGCGTGGAGGCGCTCCCCTGTAGCGAGCACCCCGGGAGGCCGGCCCCGAAGCGCTGCGCCAGCTGCGCGCGCTGGCTCTGCGTCGAGTGCTGGCGCTTCAATGTCGACGGACTCCCGTGGTGCGCGCCCTGCGTCGCGCTCATCAGGGACAAGAAGGACCGGCTGCCGGTGAGCTTTGCGCTCACGGCATTGTTGCTCGAGGCGGGGTTCGCAGTCGCCGTGGTTCGGCGCGGGATCCTCAACCGCTACTGGGCAGGAGCACTCGTGGCGTTCGCCGGCCTGTTCGTCGTCGGCACGGTGCGCTCGATGCGCGGCGAGAGGTCACTCCTCTCGCGCCAAATCGCCGAGGTGAAAGACGGCACTCCGGGCATCGCGACGCGTAAGCTCGGTAACCTTGCGCGCCGCACCATCGAAAGCGCTCTCCCGAGCTGGTCGAGCAAGACCACCGTGCTCGTCTTGCTCGCAGGGTTCGGGCTCGCCGCGTTGCTCGTCCCCGCGGGGCTCAAGCTCTCTCGGATCGTCGAAACGGAAGTCGTGCTCGTGGCGTGGCTCGCCATGCTTTGGATTTGCCTATCCGTGACTCTCTACCGGGGCGCGAGGCTCGGCGACGATCACGTCCTCCGTATCCGGGCTCCGAACTTCATGGGCCCGAAACCTTGGTCGCCCGAGATCGAGGTCGCGGTCCGCGCAGGTGGCGACGCGCTGGGTTGCATGGCCGCCGACGGCTGCGTGGTCGTCCTCGCGGTTTTGGCATTCGCCATGTTCGTCCTCGGCGCGAGCTGGCTGCTCGTCGAGCTCATCTTCCCCGCGATATTCATCGTCGCGTACACGCTGCTGCGTGGGGCGCTGACTCGCGTGACCAACGACGCGCACGAGTGTGCGGGAAGCGTTCCCCGCGCGCTGATCTGGGGTTTCCTCTGGAGCGCCATCTACACGGCACCACTTGCGGTTTTCGTTGCGCTCCTGCATTGGGCCGGGCACCCGTAGTAGAGTGTGAGCGTGGGATTGGGCTCTCCTCATGTGATGGGTCGTCGTGCAGCGTGGCTCGCCGCCATCGGCGCCGCGCTGGTCGCCGCCTGCGGCTCCTCTCACGGCCACGATAGCGGCAGCGGAGCGGCGTCGTTCGGTGAAGGCGGTGTGGACGATGGCGCGACGCCCGCCGGTGGACGCGCCGGCTCGGCGAGTGGCACCGGTGGAACGACGGGCGGACGCGGTGGCTCGGCTGGCGCAAGCGGGAGCACGTCGGGAGCGGCCGGCACGGCGCGCGGTGGCTCGAGTGGCGCGAGTACGACGGGCGGCGCCGGCGGCACGGCGGGAGTCACCGCAGGCAGCGCCGGTCGCGCCGGAAGCATGCAAGGTGGCGAAGCGGGCGGCCCCGAGCTTCCCGATCCGCCGCCAGGCTGGACGAAGTCGAGCGAGTTTCCCGTGCCCGACAGCACCCGTGGCAGCACGCGTCCCGTGGTCACGCTGGAGTCGACCGGTGTTGCGCAGGTCATCGCGCTTTCCCAAGATCTTCTCGCCGCGACGTTCGACACCCAAGGCAAGTTCGGGACGGTCGAGGTGCTCGAGACGGATTACATCGTCAATCGCCCAGCGATGGGCATCGACCCGAACGACGTGAGCCTCGCGATCTGGCCAGGACCGACCGACAACGGCCGCGGCGACGAGCTCATGGCCTCGCGTCACCCGCCCGGCGGCTCGTGGTCCACACCGGTTGCCCTCGGCACCGGTCCGCACGGCGCCGATGAGCTCGCTCTCGCGGTCTCCGCGAACGGAACGGCGGTCGCCGTCTGGATCTGGCCCTCCACCGCGGTTCGCTACAGCCACTTCGACGGGACGGGCTGGAGCGAGCCGAACGACGTGGGTCCGCTCGCGGCCGATTCACTCGCCCGCCCTTCGGTGTCGCTCGACGCGAGCGGCAAAGGGCTCGTCGTGTGGCGCGACGTGGCACCGGGCGACACCATCGGCGCGAGTCGTTTCGACGGGACGGAGTTCGACACGCCGACCGACCTCTGCCCGGAGAGCGCGACGGAGTGCTACCTGCCGGCCGTCGCCGTCAACGCCGCGGGCGACGGGACGGCGGCGTTCGAGCTCGATTACACGCTGAGCGCCGTCGCGTTCGATCGCACGCTCGGCTGGCAAACGCCCGAGCGCGTGAGCCTCCTCGACCGCGCGAACTACGGCGCGGAGCCGAAGCTCGGTTATACGGCGGCGAACGACCTCGTCGCGATCTGGCGCGAGGAGATCAGCGACTACGACTATCGCTGCACGAGCGCGGTGAAGACCGGCGCGGGCTGGTCGTCGCCCATTCAGCTTCAACCGGAGCACGGCGAAACCCAGAGCAAATCCCTCGCCGTCGCACCCGACGGGCGCGCCGTCGCGATTTGGGGAACCAACGGCTACGGCACCGCCGGCGTGCGCTTCTGGGCGGCCTACTACCGTCCGAGCAGCGGCTGGGATCC
>DATMCL010000059.1:0-6724 GCA_035558375.1 Polyangiaceae bacterium | reverse complement strand
AGCCGACGACCGTCTCGGTCCAA
Organism: Polyangiaceae bacterium; assembly: GCA_035558375.1. GTDB lineage: Bacteria > Myxococcota_A > Polyangia > Polyangiales > Polyangiaceae > PMG-095. The sequence goes on along the minus strand of DATMCL010000059.1, from coordinate 6,701 downwards.
CCTTGTGAGGGGCCACCCACCCACACGACGACGTCGGGACCCAGCGTCGGGCCGCTCGCTCCGAGCTCGACGCGTCGCGCGTGCATCGGCGTCATCGCACTCCTGCCGTCGATGTTGGTCGCGAGCAGGTGGTCGCCGGCGCGCACGAGCGAGACGCTGCTCGCTCCGGCGCCGTCCGGCGTGAGATCGAGGAGGGTGCCACCTTCGACCCAGAGCCGCGCGTGCGACGTGCCTTCGTGATCAGCGCGGCCGAGGAAGGTGGCGGCGCTCTTTCCGTTCAGCTCGACCGCCGTGACGCGGGAGGCGTCGCGTGCGTCTTCGGCAAGCACCTCGAGCCCCTGCTCGCCGCTGAGTGCGCGCCGCACGAGGCGCCCATGCGTGATCCAATACGCAAAGCCGCCCGCGACACCGGGACCGCGCGCCACCGGCGCGAATGCGGCTCCGGGTGCCTCGACCGGCGTGAAACGTGCCTTCTCGGGGCGCGTCGCGGGGGACCGAGTCGCGACGAGCAGCCGGTCGTCCTTCGCGACGAGCACGACGCCTCCGCTCGTGACCGTGGCGGGTGCTGCTGGTCCGACCTCGGCGAGCTCGCCGAGCACGAGGCCGGGAATGCCCGCGTCCGTTTTCTCTTCGACGACGCTCGTGGTCACGGGGTGCGCGCTCGGCAGCGCTGCGTGGGATGGCGCACCCGACGCGGGCGCAGAGGCGGCGGGTGCCGCGGAAGCCGATGCCGTAGCGGAGGGTGCGCGTCGCGGCGGCTCGGCCCGCGAACAGCCGAGGCCGAGCGCTACCCACGAAACGGCGAGCTCGCCGAGCAAGGCCCGCTGAGAACGCGCTGGTCGGCCCATGGGCATGGAGAGATAGTCCTCGGAAGTCGCGGGCGGAAGCGGTCGCGCTCATCCCGAGAACGCGGTATGGGCCGGGGCCGTGCAACTTCGGACGGCCCTCGTCACCGTGCTCGGCGTCGCGCTTGCAGGCTGCGCGAAGCCGGCTAGCGAGCGTCCGGCGGCGGCGCCTGCGTCCGGAAGCGCCGCCAGCCCGCCTGAGGGAGCGCCCCCGGACGCGACGGCCCCGCCGGGTACCGCCCCCGCCACGGCGCCGCCCGGGACCGCGCCCCCCGTCGCGATCGGGCCGGGCGCCGCGCCCGCCGCACCGGAGCGTCACGGTCCGCCGTTGCCCGAGCTCAGCGTGAAGAGCTTCGGCCTTCACGTCGGAGGGAGCGCAGCCGACGCTGCCGCTCGCGCCGACTTCCTGCGCGCGCTCGAGGCGGGCACGCCGAGCTACCTCGATTGCTACCGCGCGATCGAGGTGCCGGGCAGCGTGGGCACGTTCGGGGCCGATCTCACGATCGGCGGCAGCGGAGGCAAGGCGAAGGTGGGAAAGCCTCGCACCAAGCTGCGGGGCGACGCGTTCCAGACGTGCATGGTGCGTGCGCTCGAGAGCGTCTCGTTTGCGCGGACGCCGTCGGGGCGTACGGTCGTCGTGAGCTACTCGGTGAAGTTCAACCTGAGCGACTAGCACCGCAACCCCGACGACATGCGGGCGTCGTACTAGCGGGATTTGGCGCTTGGCGCGGGTTTTCCGGCATCCGGCTTCTTGCTCGGTTCCCTGGGAGGCGGCAGCAGCAGATCGGGCAGATTCGGCGGCAAAAGGGGCAGCGGCGGGAGCACGGACGGGATCAGCGGCGCGCCGTTCGGGAGCTTGGGCGTGAGCTTCACGATGTCTTCTTGGAGCTCGGAGAGATCGCTCGGAAGCAGGGTTTCGCCGAGGCGCACGACGTCGTCGAGCGTGAGCGGCTTCAGGCCGCAGCCGATGCCGATGCTGCGCTTGACGCTCGCGCCGGCGAGGTTCTTCGTGCTCGCGGAGACTTGAACGCGGACGCCGACGGTGCCGCCGATGGCCTGGCGTGCGACGGAGCCGGCCTTGCCGCCCTGCACCTTTCCGAGCAAGCGACCGACGCGGGATTCGGCTGCCGCGCTCGCGAGCGCGTCGCAGGGGAGGGCGCCCTTGAGATCCAAAGTGAGCGTCGCGGCTTCGGCGTCGCGCACGAGTGAGCCTTTGCCGCCGAGCTCGAAGCGCCCCGCCGTGAGGTGCGTGGGATCGAGCGTGACGGTCTTGCCGTCGGGGGTGAAGGCGAGCGACGTATCCACCACCGTGGTGTCGCCGAATACGAAGCCGTCGAGCTCGGCCGGATGTGGCGGGATCCAGCCATGGAGCTCGAAATGCGCGGCGCCGGTCTCGGGGTAGGCGGCCGTCTTGTCGGCGAACTCGAGCGCGATGGTCGCGCTCGCCGAAACGCCGTGCACGGGCAGCGCGACGGCGAACGGGCCCGCTAGACGCTCGAGCGAGGTGGGCACGAGCTGAAAGGCGAGGCGCGGGCGGGCCGCGCTCAGATCTACCGCGACGCGCACCGGCGCGCGCGCCAGATCGGTTTCGCCGAGGCCGAGCGCGACGCTCGTCGCCGTGGCGCTCCAGGTCGCCCCCACGCGGCCCACGTCGATACCGGCGACTTTGGTGTGCTCCGCGGCGACGATCGTCCCGGCCGCGGTCGTCGCGACGGTGCCGCCCGTGAGCTCGAGCCACACGGCTTGCCCCGGCTCCGGGCGGAAGCGAACCGTCACGCCGCGTGCCGAAAGCGGCAGCGCGAACGAGCTCGGGTAGCGCTTCGTCCACGCGCCGAGCGACAGCGCGAGCGCCGGTGCCGAGCCACTCGCATCGACCGTGAGGCCCGTGAAGTCGAGGCGCGTGAGCTTCGTCCCGTCGAGGTCCACGTTCAGGCGATCGATGCCGAGCTCGAAGCCCGAGACGCCGACGAGCGTCGCCTTGCTTGCGCGGAGCTCGGCCCATTCCCAGCCGAAGTCGAGGGTTCCGAGCGTGAGCTCCACGCCCTGCTCGCGCGCCCGCTTCTTCACCTCCGCCTGGATCAGCGTCGGCAACGCGAGCCAGAGCAGCAGCGCGGCGAGGCCCGCCAAGGCCACGAAACCTGCGCCCAAAATCAGAAGGAGCCGCGCGGGCTTCACGCCGGGCTACGCTACGCTGCCTTCGGCGCGGTCGCCAGATGCCCAACTACCTCACGCCGGAAGGCGCCAAGAAGCTCGCCGACGAGCTCCGCCTGCTCACCACGACGGAGCGGCCGCGCGTGGTCCAGGAGGTCTCGGACGCCGCGGCGCTGGGCGATCGCTCGGAAAACGCCGAGTACATCTACGGTAAGCGGCGGCTCCGTGAGATCGATCGCCGCATTCGCTTCATCACCAAGCGGCTCGACGGAGCGGTGGTGGTCCGCGCTTCCGAGGTGCAGACGGACGTCGTGCGCTTCGGCGCGCTCGTGACGCTCGTGGACGAGGACGGCAACGAGAAGCGCTACCGGATCGTCGGCCCGGACGAGACGGATCCGAGCGCTGGGCGCATCAGCTTTCAGTCGCCGCTCGGGCACAGCTTGATGAAGCGCAAGGTGGGCGACACGGTCAGCGTGCGGCGACCCGCCGGCGAGATCGAGGTCGAGATACGCTCGATCGAGTACGAGTAGCGCGCTCTGCGGGGTGCGCTCAGAAGCGCCCGGTGAGGCCGAGCGAGAGCCCGCCGGGATTCACCTGCACGGCTACGCGCGGCGCGGTATCGTTCTTCCAAAGCTCGGCGGTGAGCGCGCCGCCGAGCGCGAGCAACCCGCCGGAGCCCACCAGGATCCATCCGGTAGTTCTCGCCTCGCGCTGCTCGTCGAGCAGGTTTCTGTAGCTCGCGCACGCGGGGCTCGCGAGATCGTTGCAAAAGCCCTGGGACTGCTCGCGCTTGAACGAGTCGGCGTCGTCGCCCTTTTGGCTGGCCTGTACGAGGCTCGCCACCCCGATGCTGATGCTCGCGACGGCGGCGACGTAGAGCGCGCCGACGACGGCGACCTTCGCGGTCCGGAGCTCTCCGGGGCTCGTGCCGCGGAAGAAGCGATCGGAGAAGCGCCCTTCCTCGGCGTGTGCCCCGCGCGTCGCGAGCAAGGTCAGGGCCGTCAGCGCGACACCCGCGAAGCGCCGGAAGTTCGAGCGCTCGAGCCGCCCTCGGAGCATGCGCTCTCTTACCATTTCCACTGCGGGCTCAAAGGCCCCTACAAGAAGAAATCCGGCGCGAGCTCGGCACCGGGTGTCACCGCGTACTTCTCGAAGTCCGTCACGCCCGTTTCCCGCAGGATCTCGTCGTCGATGAAGAAGCAGCCCGTCGCCTGCCGGCTCGGACGCGTGAGGATCGCATGCGCAGCGTCCGCCACGATTTCCGGCCGGCGGGCGCGTGCCACGAGGGGGGCGCCGCCGAGCAGGTTCTCGATCGCGGCCGTCGCGATCGCGGTACGCGGCCAGAGCGCGTTCACCGCGATGCCGCGGCTCCGGAGCTCCTCCGCAAGGCCGAGCACGCACAAGCTCATGCCCATCTTGGACAGGGTGTAGGCGAGGTGGGGCGCGTACCAGCGCGGCTCGAGCGACGGGGGTGGCGAGAGCATCAAGATGTGGGGGTTGTCGCGCTTTCCGAGCTCCGGAACGAGGGCGCGCGAGCAGAGGAACGTGCCGCGCACGTTCACCTGGTGCATCAAGTCGAAGCGCTTCATCTCCGTCGCGAGCGTGCCGGTAAGCTGGATCGCGCTCGCATTGTTGACGAGCACGTCGATGCCACCGAAGGCCGCGACCGCTTTGCTCACGGCGGCTTGCACCTGCTCTTCGTGGCGGATGTCGGCGACGCACGCGATGGCCCGCCCGCCTGCCGCCTCGATCTCGCGCACCGTGTCGTGCACGGTGCCGGCGAGCTTAGGATGCGGGGCGTCCGTTTTTCCGACGACGGCGATGCTCGCGCCGTCCGCCGCGGCCCGAAGCGCGATGGCCTTGCCGATGCCGCGCGTCGCGCCGGTGATGAACAGAACCTTGCCGGCGAGGGTCATGAGCGCGACAATACCGCGCTCGTGGCGGTTTCGGTGTGCTTCGTCTGCCTCGGCAACATCTGTCGCTCTCCGACGGCGGAGGGCGTCATGCGGCATCTGGTGCGTGAAGCGGGCCTCGATCCGCACATCGCCGTGGATAGCGCCGGCACCGCGGGCTACCACACGGGCGAAGCGCCCGATCGGCGTGCACGCGCAGCGGGGGCGCGGCGCGGCATCGCGATCGAAGGCGCAGCCCGGCAGTTCAAGCGCGCCGATTTCGCGCGCTTCGACTACGTGCTCGCGATGGATCGCGAAAACCACGACGATCTCGCCGACCTCGCGCCCGACGCGAGCGCTAAGCAGAAGCTCCACTTGCTCCGCAGCTTCGATCCGAAGACACCGAACGGCGCCGACGTGCCCGATCCTTACTACGGCGGAGACGACGGCTTCGACGACGTGCTCGACCTGTGCCTTGCCTCTTGTCGCGGGCTCGTCGAACGCATCCGTCGCGAGCACGGGCTGTGAGCGCGCTCCGTGGCGAGCTCGCTGCCGCGCTCGTAGCGGTGCTCGGCTCCGGCGTGCACCGCGCCTCGCCCCTCTCCGGCGGCGACATCAACGATGCGTTCGAGCTCGAGCTCGACGATGGCCGGCGCCTGTTCATGAAGACGCACGGGAACGCCCCGCGCGGCATGTTTCAGGCCGAAGCGCGCGGCCTCGCCTGGCTCGCCGAGGCGCGCGCGCTGCACGTTCCCGAGGTGGTGGCCGTCGGCGACGACCGCGTGAGCTTCCTCGTGCTCGAGCTCGTCGAGCCGGGTCCCCGTTGCCGCGCCTTCGACGAGGAGCTTGGCCGTGCCCTCGCAGCGCTCCATCGCGCGTCGCCGTCCTCGTTCGGTCTCGACCACGACAACTTCATCGGGAGCTTGCCGCAGTCGAACCGCGCGCATGCGCGCTGGGCGGATTTTTTCCAAACCGAGCGGCTCGAGCCACAGCTCAGACGCGCGGAAGCGCAGGGCCGCGCCACGAGCGCGATGCGTCGCGGCTTCGAGCGGTTGTTCGGACGCCTCGCCACGCTCGTGGGACCCGAGGAGCCACCCGCGCGGCTGCACGGCGATCTCTGGGGAGGCAACCTCCACGTCACGCGGGAAGGCGCCCCGTGCCTCATCGATCCCGCGGCCTACGGGGGTCATCGCGAGGTGGATCTCGCGATGATGCGCCTGTTCGGCGGCTTCGGGGAACGCGTGTTTTCAGCCTATTCCGAGGCGTTTCCGCTCGCTTCGGGGCACGCCGAGCGCGTCGCGCTCTATCAGCTCTACCCGCTGCTCGTGCACGTGAACCTGTTCGGAGGCGGGTACGCCGCGTCCGTGGAGCGTGTGCTCGAGAGCTACGTCTGACGCTCGGGCCGTCGCGCTATTCGCGGCAGGCTTTGGCGGCGGCGTCGTACTTGGCGTTCGCGGCCTTGAGCGCGAGGGCGAAGATCGTGAAGTTGTCCTTACCGAAGAAGCCGTTGAACTGGCGGTTCGCTTCCTCACGAGCAGGGTCGGACGTCTTCCAGGTGATGCGCTCGTACGCGAAGGACTTGAAGACCATGTCGGACTGGTTCTCGATGCCCGACCAGGTCTTCACGCTCTCCGCCTTCTGCGCGTCGCTGAGCTCGTCGAAGCCGGACCAGCCGTTCTTGGCGGTGCCCGCCTGCGTCACGAGGGTCTTCCAGCCGTCGGAGGCGAGCAAGCGCGCCTTCGTGCACTCTTCGCCCTTCTGGCAACCGAACGCCAACCAGGCAAATGCGAGGATTCCGTAGCGTCCCATGGGG
>DATMCL010000058.1:0-6002 GCA_035558375.1 Polyangiaceae bacterium | reverse complement strand
GGCGCGCACCAGACGCACGTCAACGGAACCGACCGCTCGCGCGCCGTGGCGTGCAAGGAATGCCACACCGTCCCGAAGGAAATCCTCGCTGCAGGACACGTCGATTCGGCGCGCCCGGCGGAGCTCCTGTTCTCGGGTGTTGCGGTCGCGCACGGCGCAGAGCCCAGCTACGAGAACGGCACGTGCCAGATGACGGCGTGCCACGGCGCCGTTTTTCCGGACTATCCGTCCGGCGGCTCGAACACGACGCCGACCTGGACGAGCGTCGACGGCAGCGAGACCACGTGCGGAAGCTGCCACGGCATCCCTCCGCCACCGCCGCACGTGCCGGCGGGCAATCCTTGCCACGACTGCCACGACGATGTCGCGGACGACGACGTGACGTTCACACGGCCGGAGGAGCACGTGGACGGGATCGTGACGTTGCGGTTCGAGTGAGGCCAACTGCCCACCGGGGCGAAGGCGCTGCTGGGGCAATGTGCGCGTCGTCACCACCTCGGTGCGTTGCTGCGCACATTAGGATCCTTCGGGGGCGTCCGTTAAGAGCAACACGGCATGACGTCACCGCGCGTTGAGCAATTCGTCGAATCACCGGGAATCACGGAGCAGCTGCAGGCGCTCGCCGCGTCCGCGGCCAAGGAATTGCTCGAGGCGTACACGGTGCCGGCCACTCTCGTCGCGGGGCCTTGGGTGGAGACCGAGGAGGTGCTCTTCACGGGCGTCATGGGGTTCGTTGGCGAGCACATCCGTGGCACCTGCCTCATCGCGGCTCCGATGGTGACCGTCGTGGCGAGCGCGCCCGAGAATGCTCGACCCCGTGATTGGGTGGGTGAGCTCGCGAATCAGCTCGTCGGCCGCCTCAAGTCGAAGCTGCTGTCGCGCGGCATAACGATCGCGGTCACGACGCCCATCGTGCTGAGTGGCGTACGGCTGCAGCCGCTCCCGCGAGGGTCGGCCCTACCGACGACGTTCGAGACGCCCTCGGGGCGCGTGCTCGTGTGGCTGGAAGTGGAAGTCGCTTCCGAGCTCAAGCTCGGATCAATCCAGCCGCTCAGCGTGACAGAAGGCGACTTCGTCGCGTTCTGAAACGCTCGCAGAGCTCCTCGAAACGCTCGACCGGTATGCCGAAGCGCTCGACCTCGCCGCGCAGGGCTACCCGCTTCGTCCCACGTGTCCGCCCCTGAGCGCCTGGTCATTGGCGAAGGATGCTCTCCATCGTCTTTCCTTTGGCAAGCTCGTCGATCAGCTTGTCGAGGTAGCGGATTTTCCGCATCAGCGGGTCAGACACCTCCTCCACGCGCACGCCGCAGACGACGCCGGTGATGAGCCGTGCTTTGGGATTGAAGCGCGGCGCGCGAGCGAAGAACGTCTCGAAGCTCAGCTTGCCGTCGATGGCGCCCTCTAGGCTCTTGCCGCTGAAGCCCGTGAGCCACCCAATGACCTCGTCGACCTCCGCCTTCGTCCGGCCCTTCCTTTCGGCCTTCTGAACGTACAGCGGATAGACGCTCGCGAACGACATCTCGAAAATGCGCGGCTTCTTCGGTGCGTCCGCTGTCGCCATCCGCGTCTTCGCACGGCCGACCTTCTTGGCTGCCGCCTGCTTCACCGTCTTCTTGCTCGACGCCTTCGTCTTCACGGCCATGAGCCCCATGGTACGTTAGGGCCATGCTCCGCGATGGGGAAAGTCGCAGCGTCGGCCGCAGCGCGAGCGGGCCCGCCTTTGCGACTGAAAAGGCCGAGCTCGAGGCGTGGATCGACGAGACGCCGCCGTCTGCGGCAGTCAAGGGCATGTACGTCGAGTCGCTCTTCTCGATGCTTGCTCAGCGCGGGGCGGCGCGACCCACCGACAAGCGCTACCTCTCGTTCAAGGACTATCCGCTGCGCGAGCTGATGCGCCTGATGGTCGATGCCGTCGGCGTGCTCTACCCCGAGACCTCCCCGCGCGAGGGGATGATTGCGCTCGGGCGCCTGGCGTTTCCCACGTTGGTGAGCACGACCGTCGGTAAGGTGATCTTCAGCATCGCCGGGAGCAGCTGGGTTCGAGCGCTCAATCTGGTGACGAAAGCCTACGAAATCTCGCTCAAGCCCGGCACCGCCACGGTGGAGGCTCTGACCGACACCAGCGCGCGCGTCGAGCTGCGCGAGATCTGGAATTTCGGCAGCTCGTACCAGGTCGGCGTCTTCGAAGGCGCCATGGAGCACTTCGGCGTTCACGGCAGCGTGCAAGCCGTCACGGTCGGCCGGCGCTGCGACGTGGATCTGAAGATGCACTGGAGACTCTGAGCCCGCCGCCGATCCCGGGCCGTCTTAGACTCCCGTATCGTCAGTGCTTTGCCGTCGCGCCCATCACGAGTGATTGGTGGGTGCCGATTCCGGCGCGGACGCCGTCGGCGATCGCGAAGGAGAGGGCGTGCATCGGGGTCGTTGCGTCGCCTGCGGCGTAGACGCCCGGGACCGAGGTTTCTTTCGTGCGCGGATCGGTCTTGTAGAAGCTGCCGGTCGGGAACGTCTCGAGCTCGAGGCCGAGGCTCTGCGCGAAGTTGCCGGGCACCCGGACGTGGGTGCCGACGAACAGGCCGGAAAGCTCGTAGCGCCGGCCGGCTCGTGTGACGACCTCGATGCCGGCGGGGGCGTCGCGAACCTCCGCGATTGGATCGCGCTCGATGCGAACGCCCGGAGGCGGCTCTGCGTCGCTAAAGAGCGTCGTTTCGCTGCCCCACTGCGAGACGATCGTCGCGTAGTGCGTGACGTGGTCACCCGAGGCAATGACGCCCAGCTTGCCCATCTGCCGCTCGTAGCCGTCGCAGTAGGGGCACGAGAACACGCTCTTGCCCCATCGGTCGCGAAGGCCGGGGATTTCCGGTAGCTCGTCGCGCACGCCCGTTGCGAGGATCAGCTTGCGTGCTGCGAACGTCGCGTCTTTCGTCTGCACGACGAAGCCATCGCCTTCACGTCGCGCCTCCGCAACTTCGCCTTCGACGAGCTTCACGGTCGAATACTTCCGAACCTGCTCGCGACCTTTCGCGGCGATCGCGGCAGGCGCTTCGCCATCGAAACCGAGAAGGCCATGCGCGTGCTCGACCGTCGCATTGCGACGTTTGCCGCCGTCGATGACGACGACGTCGCGTCGCGCACGGCCGAGCTGCATCGCCGCGGCGAGCCCCGCGTAACTACCGCCCACGATGATGACGTCGTGCATGGTTCTTCTTTCTCCAGGTGCGCCGTTGGACCCATTGGCGTGCAACCTCGACTAGCTCGCCGCGCTCACGCTCTCCTGGCCATGACGCGTGCTACGGCCCCGCCGTAAACAAGTGGCAGCTCGCGCAGCGTGGGCTTTGCGGGAAATGGTTCGCCCGATCTTTGTGGCAGCTCATGCATTCCGCGCGCTTCGGCGCTGCCGCATCGTCGTGCCCCGTATGGCACTTGAGGCAGGGCTGATGCTGGGGCAGGGAGTGGAGGCCGGGGAGCTTTTGGAGCTGATGGCAGTTCGTGCAGGTGGGGACGGTGGCGACGCCCTTCGGGCCGTGGGGGCGATGGCAGGTCTGGCAGCCTGCCGCCATCTGGCCGTGCGGGCTCTTGGCTTCCATCGCGTGGCAGCTGGTGCACTGCTTCTGAGCGGGCAGCCCCGCGTGCGGCTCGTGGCAGCCCGTGCACGCTTGGTGGCCCTTGGGTGCGCTCTGCTGCTCGGCGCGGTGGCAGTTGGCGCAGGCCGTGGTTTGGGCACCCGAGTGCGGCTCATGGCACTTCGTGCATTGCGCATGGCCAGCCTTCACGAGGCCGGCTTCGCGACCATGGCATTGGCTGCAGGCTTTCTCGCTTTCGGGCTTGTGGGGTAGCCCCTCGTGGCAACCTTCGCAGGCGTGGTGACCCTTGTTGAGGTTCACCTGCTCGACGCGTTGGGCGTGGCAGCCCTCGCAGGTCGAGAGCTCCGTGAGCGAGCGACCGAAGTCGTGCGGCTTGTGGCAGCCCGTGCAGGCCGCGCCGCGATGCGCGCCGTGGTCGGAGTCGGCGAGCTTGTGGCACGAGGTGCACGCCTTCACGTCCACCACGTCTTGCATCACGCGGTTCGGATGCGGGTCGTGGCAGCCGATGCAAGCGCCAGCCTGCTTCGGGTGATCGGAGTGCACGGCCTTGTGGCACGTGGGGCAGGCGGCGGGGGCCGACGCCTTGACGTCGTGGGGGGAGTGGCAGTTCGTGCAGCCGTTGTGGGCGCCGATGCTGCCGCCGCCGATCACGTTGAGCGCCTCGTGACAGGCGCGGCAGGGCTCGACCTTCTTCTTTTCGAAGTCGTGGGGCTTGTGGCAGGCGGTGCACGCCGTGTGCCCGTTGTCGAAGAGCGCGGTGGCGGGGACGAGCGGCTGCTCCTTCGTGTGGCACTCGACGCAGGTTGCGAGCGCATCCTTGGCGGGTGCGTGCCGATCTTGGTGGCAGCCGGAGCAGGTTTCGACGAGTGACTTGCCGCGCGAGTCGTGCGTCGTCGCGATGTCCTTGTGGCAGTCGTTGCACGGGGCCGACTGGGGCGCGCCTTCGTGCGGCTTGTGGCAGCTCAGGCAGGGCTGGCTGCCGTGGACGGTGACGGCTGGGGTCTCGCCCTGCGCGGTCGCGTGGCAGCGCTTGCACTCACTGGGCTCGTACGATTCCACGCCCGTGGCGTAGCGGCCGGCGCCGCCGTCGATCGGCACGCGCGGCGCTTCGCCCTTCACCATGGCTTCGTCGTGCTTCGTGCCCTCGAGCGTGAAGGCGTGGCACGCGGTGCAGACGGCCTTCGTCCCCGCGCCGAAGCGCTCCCGAGCCTGCTTCTCGGCGTGCTGAATGTGGCTCTGCTTTTCGTGGCAGCTCGCGCAGCGCTCGGGTTTGACCTGACCCATCGAGGTTTCGGTGGGCTCGTGACACTTCGTGCACTCGATCTTCTCTTTGGTGACGTGCACGCGATGCCCCGCGACCTCGCGCGCGAAGCTCCAAGCCTTGTCGACGTAGACGCCGCTGCCCCACTGGCCGTTCTTGGGCGCTTCCTTGTCGGAGCACGCAGCGAGCGCCGCGATGACGAGCATCACGATCAGCGCCCAGGTGGACACGGACTGCCGCTCTTCCACGCGCCGCCATCCTAGTCGCTTTTCGCCCGACGTTGAAAAACCCCTTCGCGGGTTAACGCTTGCTTGCCGCGCGAGTTCCTTGGAGTATGCGAGGCCCGTGCCCCACGCTGGCCCTTGGCTCGGCTACGTAGCGCTCGCGAGCGCGGCCATCGCCGCGGTCATTCTCCTGCATTTTTTGCTCAGGAAGCCGGCGCTGGACCTGCGCGCGAAGCTCATGCTCCTGCTCGGTCTGGGCGTCTTTCCCGCGATCTGCGCGGCGACCTCGACTGTCGCGGGCATGGAGCAGACGACCCATCGGGAGTTCTGCGGCTCCTGCCACACGATGGACGATCACTTCGGCAATGCGACGGACCCGAAGGAGCAGTCGCTCGCTGCTCGCCACACGCGGAACCCGTTCTTCGGCGAAGAGAGCTGCTACGTGTGCCACGCCGACTACGGCATGTTCGGTTACGCGCTCACCAAGCTCGGCGGGATGAAGCACGTTTACTACTACTACTTGGGCGGTTACCGGGAGATGTCGAAAGAGGAAACACGCCGTTCCGTTCACATCGCCAAGCCCTACAACAACCTCAACTGCCGGCAGTGCCATACGACCACCGCGCGGGTTTGGCGCTCGCTGCCCGACCACCTCGCGATGGAGGACCAGCTCGCGCAGAACAAGGTGAGCTGCGCGAGCCCGGGCTGCCACGGGTACGCCCATCCCTTCAGCAAGGGGCCGGACGGCGTCGGCGCGGGCCACGGCTCGGCCCCTCACGACGGCGCGGCGCACGGCTCGGCCGCACCCTCGGCGAGCAGTCCCCCATGAGCTTTCTCGCACGCCTTCGTCAGCAGGGGTTCCGCAAGCTGCAGAAGCAGTCGGTCCTCGGCATGGTGCGGTTCTCGTGCTGGGTGGCGCTCGTCGGCTTGGCG
>DATMCL010000057.1:0-5315 GCA_035558375.1 Polyangiaceae bacterium | reverse complement strand
GTACGTGGACGCGCTCCGGAAGAAGCTGCCGGAGCGTTACCCGCAGACGACGTTCTTCTTTCTGCCGCCGGACATCTCGACGCAGGTCTTGAACTTCGGGTTGGCAGCGCCGATTGATTTGCAGATCGTGAGCGCGCCGGGGCGCGAGCAGGAGGCGTACCAAGCGGCGCAGCGTCTTGCGGCGCGCTTGCGGGCGATTCCGGGGACGGGGGACGTGCACCTCGCGCAGGTGCAGCGCGTGCCGCAGCTTCGCGTCGATGTCGATCGCGACATGGCCGCTCGCTTCGGCGTGAGCGAGCGCGACGTGGCGAATGACTTGCTGGTGTCGCTGTCGTCGAGCGGACAGGTAACGCCCAGCTACTGGATCGATCCGAAGCGCGGCGTGCAGTACATCGTCGCGGTCCAGACCCCGCAATATTCCATCGATTCGATGGATGCGCTCCGCGCGACGCCCATCTCCACGCCCGGGGACGGTGGCACGCAACTTCTGTCGAACGTCGCGCGTATTTCCCGGGGGACGGGACCCGCCAACATCACCCACTACAACGCCCAGCGCACCTTCGACGTGCAGGCCAACGTGGCCGGCACGGATCTCGCTTCCGTAGCCTCGGAGCTTTCCAAAGTGGTGCAGGAAGAGACACCGAAGCTGCCCCGCGGCGCGACCCTCAAAGTGAAGGGTCAGATCGAGAGCATGGAGTCGTCGTTTCGGGGTCTCAGCATCGGTCTCTTGTTCGCCATCTTGCTCGTGTACCTGCTCATGGTCGTGAATTTTCAGTCTTGGCTCGATCCGTTGATCATCCTGATGGCGTTGCCCGGCGCCCTCGCCGGGATCGTGTGGACGCTGCTCGTCACGCACACGACGTTCAGCGTGCCCGCGCAAATGGGCACCATCATGTGCGTCGGCGTCGCGACGGCGAACAGCATCTTGGTCGTGTCGTTCGCGAACAGCCGGCGCGCGCTCGGTGCCGACTCGCGCGAGGCGGCTCTAGCCGCCGGCATGACACGCCTTCGCCCCGTGCTCATGACGGCGCTCGCGATGATCATCGGCATGCTCCCGATGTCGCTCGGGCTCGGTGAAGGCGGCGAGCAGAACGCGCCGCTCGGTCGCGCGGTGGTCGGCGGCCTCGTGCTCGCGACGTTCTCGACGCTGCTCTTCGTCCCGATTGTTTACTCCGTGCTACGGAAGACCCCGCCCGTCGTCCGTCACGAAGAAGCGGTGGAAGCATGACCTCCCGAGCCGATCACTCACCGCCCGCCGACGCTCCGCACGACGCCGATCTCGGCTTCGAGCTCGCGAAGCCGGCGCGCTGGTCGCCTTTGCGGATCCTCGTGGGGCTCTTCATCACGGCGGGAGTGTTCGCGGGGCTCTTCTCCTTCGCGTACCTGCCGCGGAAGGCAGCGCGTGAGACGCTGGCGAAGGAAGCGGCGGAGCGCGCGGAGGCGGTGCCGCGCGTTGCCGTCGTGACGCCCCGGCTCGTATCGAGCGAACGCAAGCTGTCGCTACCGGGCAGCGTTCAGCCCCTCGAGGAGGCGATCCTCTACGCGCGGGCGAGCGGCTTCGTGCGGCGCTGGTTGGTCGACATCGGCACGCACGTGAAGGAGGGCGAGCTCCTCGCGGAGATCGACACGCCCGAGCTCGATCAGGAGCTCGCGCAGGCTCGCGCGGCGCTCGCGCAGGCGCAGGCCAACGTGGTGCAGGCGCAGGCGAACAAGGGGCTCGCCGGCACCCGTCTCGACCGCACCGGCCGCCTCGTCGAGGCGGGCCTCTCTCCGCAGCAGGATCTCGAGCAATCGCAGGCGCAGTCGGTGGTCGGCGACGCCGACCTGAGCGTTGCCGAGGCGAACGTCGCCGCGCAAAACGCGAACATTCGTCGTATCAACGACGTGCGCGCCTACTCGCGTGTGACGGCGCCGTTCGCCGGGACCATCACCGAGCGCTCGGTCGAGCGCGGCAGCCTCGTCACGGCGGGCAACGTCGCAACGCCGCTGTTCAAGCTCGCCTCGACGGACACGGTGCGCGTGTTCGTGCAGGTTCCGCAAGACGCGGCGCCCAGCGTCGTCCTCGGCGCGCCGGCGGAGCTCCACGTCCGCGAGTTCCCGAACGAGAAGTTCACCGGCACCGTGAGTCGCACGGCGGGTGCGCTCGATTCGGCGACGCGCACGCTGAGCACGGAGGTGCGCGTCGCGAATCCCACCGGGCGTCTGCTCGCGGGCATGTATGCCGAGGTAAAGCTTTCTTTACCCTCCGAGCGGCGCGTCTTCGAGCTGCCGGCCACGGTGCTCATGGTCGACGCGGCGGGGCTCCGCATCGGCATCGTCAGCGCGGACGACACCGTCCGGCTCGAGCGCATCGCGCTCGAGCGCGATCTCGGCGCGACCGTGCAGGTGGCGACGGGGTTGACGGGTACGGAGCGAGTCGTTCAAATCGCCGGCATGGAGCTCGAGGACGGCCAGAAGGTCGAGCCCGTGGCTGGCACTCCGGTCTCCGCGGCGAGTGCGGCGGGCGCAGCAGGTACGGGTCCGGCATCCGCGGCGGCAGCGCCCGGCAGCGCGAATCCGCCGGCGCCTGCGCCGCGATGAGCCGCTCGACGCTCCTCACCTCGCCCGTTTCGTTCGCGGACTTCGTCCTGCGGCTGGTTTTCTTCGCGCTCGCGCCGGTCGGCATCGTGCTTGCGGCCGAGCTGTTTCCGGTGCGCGGCGTGCTCATCGACGTGGGGCTCGCGCTCGGTGTCTTCTTCGTGAGCGAAGCCGCTCGCCGCTACGCCGTGCGCTCGCGTGTCGTCTCCTTCTTCCTGCACGAGGCGCTCGCCTTCGAGACGTACTACCGCGAGAAGCCGCCGCGCCGATTCATCTATTACTTCTTCTACCCGCTGCTCTTCCCGTACTGGCTCACGAACCGCGAAGCGCGCCGCGAGTTCTGGATGTTTCGGGGGTACACCTTGGGTGGCCTCGTGATCCTGCTCGGGTCGCTGGTTTGGCAGTATTTTCGCGATTTTCGGCCCGAGCTCGGCTTGCGGCACTTCCTGCCGATGGTGGTGGTCGTGCTCGCCGTCGAGACGCTGCTCGTGCTCGCTCTCCTCATGCCGATCGCGACGACGGTCGTCTGGTACCACGCGAGCTATCGCCGCGGCCGCCTACTCATGGTGCTGCTCGCCGGCCTCGTCTCCACGGTTGCTGTCGGGATCCGGCTCTCGAGCACGCGCGACCCGATCGTCTCGTACGTCGCCCGGAAGCGCGTGGTGTTCCGAACCCGCGTCGCGAAGAAGCAAGCGCACGCGGCGTTGCTCAGCGGGGTGATGGCCGCCTACACAGACGTGTGGCGGGCACGCGCCACCGGCGGTGGTGTTGAGGAGGACGGGAAGGTCCAAGGTGCCCCGCTTGACGATGCCCGGGCGGCGCTCCAAAAGTTCTACAAGCGGGACGAGGTAGCGGCGTTCGACCTCTGGGCGAGCCCGAAGGTGCGACCGCGAACCTTGGTCCTGTACGCCGAGGCCCGACCAGGCCGCCCACCCATCTGGGTAGCGCTCCAGGACGGCGCCGAGATCCGAAAGCTCACGGGGCTCCCGAAAGGGGCGCTCGCCGCTATGCGCGAGGCGGCCGACACCGCCGACCCCCTCGCGATGATTTGGGACACCGACTGAACAGCTCCTCGCCACAGTGGTCGCCGGCACCCGCGCTTACCTCAAGCCGTACATTCGTGTGGTTCCGTCGTTGGCGGAACCTGGGCTCACGTCTTTCACGAGAAATCTCGCGGCGAGCAACTTGACGCGGCGTCATGGCGTACTAGGTGCTTACACCAAGTGAATGAAGATTCAGAAACTGGACGCACCCGTCAGCGCCTGAGGGACAGGCTTCGGGAAGCGGGCCTGCGCGAGATCCTCAACGCGGCCGAGGCGGTCTTCGCCGAGAGCGGGCTCGAGGGCGCCACCATGGCGCAGATCGCCGAGCGTGCGGGCGTCGCCGTGGGCACCCTCTACAACCGCTTCGCCGATCGCGAGGCGTTGCTCGATGCGTTGCGCACCGAGCGGCGTGCGGAGGTGCTCGCCGAGCTCGACCGGACGCTCGCCTCCAACGAAGCGGCCGGGTTTCGCGAGCAGCTCATCGGCTTCTTCGTCACCTGGTTCGAGAAGATCGACGAGCATCGCGCCTTCTTCCGCTTGATCCTCTCGCGCGAGGTCGGTCCCGCGGAAAAGCGCGCCCAGACCCACGCTGCCATGTTCGACCGACTTGAAAGTATCTTGCAGCGGGGCCACCGGGAGAAGCTTCTGAAGCGCGACGTCGATCGCGCGTTCGTGCTGACGCTGTTCTGGATGGCCAAGGGTATCCTGCAGCGCGAAGTGTACGGGCTCGAGCCGCTTGGTCCGCGCGAAGCGGCTCGCTCGTTGGTCGGGTTGTTCCTGGACGGCGCCGCGAAGGAGGCTCGATGAGCGCCGCACCCGCCGTCGCCCGCCCGCCGGTCAACAAGTGGCTCGTCGCCATCTCGGTGACGTTCGGCACGCTGATGGGCACGATCGACGCGTCGATCGTGAACGTTGCAACGCCGCACCTGCGCGGCGCGATGGGCGCGACGGTGCAAGAGATCACTTGGGTCACGACCGGGTTCGTGATCGCCAACGTGGTCGTGATGCCGCTCACGGCATTTTTCGGCCGTTTCTTCGGGCAGAAGCGCGTCTACATGGCGGCGCTCGTGCTGTTCGTCATCGGCTCGGGCTTGTGCGGGCTCGCGCGCAGCCTGCCTGCGCTCGTGGCGTTTCGGCTCGTGCAAGGGCTCGGTGCCGGGGCGCTGCAGCCAACGGAGCAGGCGATCCTTCGCCAGACGTTCCCGCCGAAGGAGCAAGGCATGGCGATGGCGCTCTACGGCGTCGCCGTCGTGATTGGTCCCGCGTTCGGCCCCACGCTCGGCGGGTACATCGTCGACAACTTCACTTGGCAGTGGATTTTCTACATCAACCTGCCGGTCGGCGCGCTCGCGCTCTTCATGGTGAGCCGCTTCGTGCACGAGCCGGACGACATCCGCCTCGCGAACCAGGCCGCGGCGGTGAAGCAGCGCCAGAACCTGGATTGGCAAGGGATCGTGCTGCTCACGATGGGCGTCTCCACGCTGCAGTACGTGCTCGAGGAAGGAAACCGCAACGACTGGTTCGAGTCGCGCGAGATCACGGTCGTCACGTTGGTCGCGGCGATTGCGACCGCGGCGTTCATCATTCGTGAGCTGACGGCGCCCGTCCCCGCCGTGAACCTCCGCCTCTTCAAAGAAGGCGTGTTCACCTCCGGCACGCTGGTCGGAGCCGTGATGTTCGCGATGCTCCTCTCGC
>DATMCL010000056.1:0-3776 GCA_035558375.1 Polyangiaceae bacterium | reverse complement strand
CGAGCGTCCCGCCGTCGCGGCCGCGCTCGGCCGCCGAAATCCTACTCGCGAAACGCAAGCGACGGCAGCGCTAGGAATGGCGCGCGGTCACGCGTCGAGGCTCGCGGCCTCCGTGCGCACCCAATCGCAAAACGCGCTCACCGGACGGCGGCCGAGGTTCTCGCGCGGCCGCACCAAGAAGTAGCTGCGCCCCGTGGGAACGAGCGGCAGCGCCGGAAACACGCGCGTCAGGTTGCCCGCCTTGAGCTCGTCACAAGCAAGCGACCAGCGCGCCAGGCCGACGCCCTGCCCGCGCACGACCGCCTCGACCAGCATGCTCGAGTCGCTGATTTGCGTGTTCGCATAGGTTTTTGGCTCGCGCGCACCCACCGCCTGAAACCACTCGCGCCAGAGCCCCACTTGATCGTCCCAAAGCAGCGTCGCGCGGCGCAGATCCGGCGGTGTTTTCAGCGCAAGCTTCCGAGCGAGCGCCGGCGCCGCAACGACGACCCACGCATCGTCCGCGAGCCGCTCGGACGTCAAACCCGGGTACCGCCCGTGCCCATAACGGATCCCGAGGTCGAACGGCTCGACACCGAAATCGACCAGGCGCTCACTGGCCGAGATGCGCACGTCGATCTCCGGATTCTGATTCATGAAGCGACCGAGCCGCGGCACGAGCCAGCGCGCTCCGAACGACGGAATGGTGGTCACCGCGACCACGGGTCGCTCCGTACGCACCCGCGCGCGCAGCCGTTCGTTGGCATCACGCAAGCGCTGGAACACCACCAAAAGCTCCGCGCTCCAAGCCTGACCGAGCGGCGTGAGCGTGAGCCTCCGCGGCGAGCGGCGAAAAAGCGGCGCTCCGAGCTCACCTTCGAGCGCCTTCACCTGATGACTGATGGCCGTCTGCGTGACACCGAGCTCGTGCGCCGCGCGCGTGAAGCTTTCGTGGCGCGCCGCCGCCTCGAACGCTTGCAGCGCATTCAGCGACGGCAGGCTCGGCGGGCGCTCAGCCATGAGATTTACTCATGTAGCATCGGAAAGGATCGTTTTTCAAAATCTCCGGCGTCGGGTAGCTAGATCCCCCATGAAACTCTACCGATTGCGCTACAGCCCCTACGCCCGCAAAGTTCAGATGCTGCTCGACCTCGCACCCATCAAGCATGAGCTCGTTGAGGTAAACTATGGCGATCGCAACGAGCTCGCCGCGCTCACGGGCGGCTACATCTACGTGCCGGTGCTGGTCTCTGACGCCGGCGAGGTGATCGTGGAATCGCGCATCATCTGCGAAGCGATCCTGGGACGGCCGGAGGCGAAGCACCTCGTCCCCTCCCCGCTCGAGGGTCCGATCTGGGCCTATAGCGACTTCGTCGACGGCCCGCTCGAGGACATCCTGTTCCGCATCGCTTCCCCGGCCGTGCGCGACCGCTGGCAGACACCCTTCGAGCGTGCGCTCTACGTGCTCATCAAGGAGCGCAAATTCGGCGCGGGCTGCGTCGACGCCTGGGAGCGGGATCGCTCGGAACTGGTCGCCAAAGCCCGAAAGCTTCTAGCCCCCACGCTCGCCACCCTCGAAAAGACGCCGTTTCTGTTCGGCCAGAAGCCGACGCTCGCCGACGCCTCGCTCTACGGCAACTGCGCGATGCTGGAAGAGGGCTCACCCGAGCTGCTTCCCGCCATCTCGCCCGGCCTGGTCGCTTTCGCGCGTCGGCTGGAAGCCGCGCGACCGGCCTGAGCCCCGCGAGCGTTACGGGACCCGGTGCATCCAACCGTGCTTGTCGGGCGCCTCGCCGTACTGGATCGCGAGGAGCGACTCACGCAGGCGGGTCGCCACTGGGCCCGGCTCGCCGCCGTGGATGGTCCAGGAGCCGCCCTCGAACTTCACCTGCCCGACGGGGGTGATGACGGCAGCGGTGCCACACGCGAAAACTTCCTTGAGCGTGCCGTTCTCGAGGTCTTTGCCCCACTCGGTCGTGCTGTACACGCGCTCTTCCGTTTCGTAGCCGAGCTCGGGGGCGAGCTTCAGCAGACTGTCGCGCGTGATGCCGGGTAGGAGCGCGCCGTTCAGCGCCGGCGTGACGAGCTTCGTCTTCCCGCCGCGCTCGTAGACGAAGAACAGGTTCATGCCGCCCATCTCCTCGACGTTCTCGTGCTTCACGGCGTCGAGCCACACCACCTGCTGGCAGCCCGCGTCGATCGCCTTCTGCTGCGCGACGAGGCTCGCGGCGTAATTGCCCGCACACTTCGCCTCGCCCGTGCCACCCGGCGCCGCCCGCACGTAGTCCTTGCAGAGCCACACGCTCACGGGCTTCACGCCTTGCGGGAAGTACTGGCCCGACGGCGAGCCGAACAGGATGAACAGGTACTCCTTCGCGGGACGCACGCCGAGCGCCGCTTCCGTCGCGATCGCGAGCGGCCGCAAGTACATGCTCTCGCCCGCGCCGGATGGAACCCACTTGCGCTCCGTGCCGATCAAGACATCGGCCGCCTCGACGAAGCGCTCGACGGGCAACGGCGGCATCGCCATACGACCCGCCGACTGATTGAAGCGGCGCGCGTTCGCTTCCGGGCGAAACGTCGCGATGCTCCCGTCCTTCTGCCGGTACGCCTTGAAGCCTTCGAAGATCGCCTGCCCGTAGTGCAGCACCGAGGCGGCGGGATCGACCGCGATCGGCGCGTACGGAACGAGCTCCCCGCGTTGCCAGCCGCCTTGCTCGCGGTACGCGATCGTCACCATGTGCTCGGTGAAGACGCGACCGAAACCGAGTCCCTGGAGCGCCTTGGCGCGCTCGGCGTCACTGAGAGGTTGAGCCTTCGGGCGGAGATCGATGGTTGAACCAGTTGCCATGGCGACTGCTTTCCGAACGCGTCGAATACCACGAAGCAAACGCGCGACGCACGCGCTCTACGTATCCATCGACTTCACTCGCCGAAGCGCAAGCCCCTCACGCGCCGCACGCCACACTTTCGACGAATCGTCGGGCAACACTGTGTTGCTTCGAACGGGCGCGCACGGATGTGACGGCCCGAAATGAGAGATGGGGGCCAACTTCAACCGAGGTGTCGCGCAGGCTGAAAAGCGCTCCGAGTCGGCTAGGTACCGAACGGACGAGGACCTCCGCCGCGATCTGTTACCTCTGTACCCGGTCTGACCCTTCGAATCTTCTTGACGTGATTTTCGAAGTACTCCGTGGCGCTCGCACGGATCTGCTTAGAAGTCGCCGCCAGCACATGTACGTGGCCTGTCGCCGCGCGTTCACTCCGCACGTGGAAGTCGCGCTCGTTTTCGTTGTGAAACGCGCACGTCGGGCAACGGTGGGGCACGAAGATCGCGGGTGTACCGTGGTTCATGCACGCCGATTCCGAGCTCGTTCAGGACCGCATCGCTCTTTTACTTCCCTCCGCAACGAGCCGTCTCGCGACGCTCTCGGACACCGAGCTGCTCGCCATGACCCAGCGGCTCGCGGGCACCTCGAACCAGGTCTTCGCTGCACTGCTCGAACACTTGGCCGAGGTCGAAGCGCGCGGCCTTCATCGCACGCGCGCCTGCTCGAGCCTCTATACCTATTGCGTCTACGAGCTGCGCTTCTCTGAGGACGCTGCCGCTCGCCGTTCCGCCGCCGCGAAGCTCGTTAGTCGGTTTCCCGCGATCCTCGGCGCCGTCGCCGCTGGCGAAATCCACCTGACCGGCCTCCTCATGCTCGGTCCGCATCTCACCGAGGAGAATCACGCCGAAGTCCTCGGGCGTGCCAAGTTCCGCACCAAGAAGGAAATCGCTACTTTGGTGCGACGGC
>DATMCL010000055.1:0-6425 GCA_035558375.1 Polyangiaceae bacterium | reverse complement strand
GGTGCCGCTGCCGCCGCCGGTTCCGCCGCTGCCGCCGGTGCCGCCGGTCGAGCCGCCACTGCCACCCGTCGAGCCGCCGGTGCCGCCGGTCGAACCGCCCGAGCCGCCGGTGCCGCCGGTGCCGCCGGTCGAGCCGCCGGTGCCACCGTTGTCGGGCACAGTGCCGCCTTGCGCCATCATGCCGGTCCCGCCGGAGTCCGGCGGAGCCATGGTGTCGTCATCGCTCGTGCATGCGGTGATCGCGCCCATCGTGACGACGGTCGAGACGACGAAGCTCCTGCCGATAGAGGAACGGATCATGGTGGCTCTCGGTACGTAGTAATGCCCGCCGACAACGATAATGCCCGCCGCCAAACGAGAAATTGCGACGACCTCGACGGCTGGCCTGCGTCGCCCGGCAAGGATGCCACCGCGCGGGACAGACGCGCCAGCGAGGCGACATGCACCCCCCTGCGCCGAACGCACACTTCCGGTGAAAGAATCCTCTGGAGCTGTGTGTTCTCCGCCCCAGTGGCGGGCAGCAGATCGCTAGAGGCGGTTTGCGACGCGCTCGGCGTCGGCGCGAGCGAAACCCGAGGGATAGCTGGCGAGATAGCGGCGCGCCGCCACCGTCGCTGCCGAGGAGCGACCGGCGCGATCCAGCGCGCGGAACTCACCCGCGAGCGCCTGCTCCCGCAGCACCGAGCGCGGGTACCGAGCGAGCAAGCTCGCGAAGGTGTCGGCAGCGCCGGCGTTGTCGCCCGCGTTGCGCGCCGCAAGCGCCGCGCGGAAGATGCGATTCTCCTCGGCCAGCGTGCCCGAATCGACGGGACGCGAGCCGGCGGCGGGACGTGCCGCAACGCTCGACCGCTGCGCGACGCCCGCTGCACGGGCTTCCGGCGCGGCTGCAAGCTCTGCCTTGGGCAGCGGTGCGGCCGGGGCGCTCGCCGCCGTTACGATCGGCGAGCGCCAGTCGTCGCCGGCGCTCAGCACCGCGCGCTGCTTGCCGCCCTGCATGATCCAAACGGTGCCGCGACGCACGCTCACGTGCGTGGCGCGAACGCCCGCTTCGTTGCCGACCTCGACCGTGAAGGCCGTGCCGACGACGAGCACCTCCGCATCCGGCGTCTCGACGACGAGGTGCTTGCCCGCCTCGAGCTTGCGCGGGAGATCGACGTCGACGCTGCCGGTGCCGAGGCGCAGGCGACGCTCGTTGGCCGTGGGAGGGACGATCTCGAGCTCGCTCAACCCGCCGAGATCGGCGTGGCCGGAGGCGATACCGATCTCGACACCGGAGCGCGCCCCGGTCGAGACCACCTCACCACCGACGAGTACCTCGCCCGTGTGCAGGGGCGTTGCCCCGTCGGCGCGACGCACCGAGACCTGGCCGAGCACCGAGCGCGTCTCGCCGGCGCTCGCCTTGGCGACGGCGGCCGGCTGCGGCCGAAGCACGAACGCGCCAGCCAAACCGGCGACGAGCACGGCAGCCGCAGCCGAGGCCCAGAGCCAGCGACGCGTGCGGCGCCGTTGGATTTCGGCCTGCGCTTCGAGGCTCGCGCCCACCATCCGAACGACGCGCTCGCGCCGGTAAAAGGCGCGCTGCGGATCCTCTACCGGAACGGCACCCTTCCCGAGCTCACCGAGTGTGCGCAGGAGGTCGTGATCCGAAGGCTCGGGGCGGCTCATGACGTGAGCTGCTCCTTCGTCAGCTTGTCGCGAAGCTCGCGCCGGCCGCGCACCAAACGAGATTGGGCGGCTGCGACGGAGACTCGCGTCATGTGCGCGATCTCGGCTAGGTCGTGACCGAGCACGTCGTGGAGGAACACCGTCTCCGCGCGCTCGGGCTTCATGTTGGCGAGCAGCCAGCGCACGCGCTCGAGCTCCGCACGCGCACCCGCCGTGCGCTCGAGATCGGCCGACGCCGGCGGCTCCGGCTCGGAGATGTTGCTCGCGTCGCGATCGAAGACGCGCCGCTCGCGGCGCCGCGCGCGAAGCGCGTTGAACGCGACGTGCGTCGCGATCGTCGAGGCCCATGTCTGGAGGCTGCAGGCGCGCGCGTACGAGCGGCGCGACAGCGTGAGCACGATCTGCTCGAACGCCGCCTGCACGAGGTCGTCGTGGTCGTGCTCCCGCCGGCCGAAGACCCGGTAGAGCGCGTGGTCCACGGCGCCGAGCAGGCGGTCGTAGACGAGGCCCGCCATGGCCGCGTCGCCGCGCTGGACGGCGTCGACGAGCTGCTCGTCGGTCGGAGTCCGGGCCGCGGGGTCGGCGCCACCTTCGATCACCCTCAATCGGGCAGATACGGCCTTCGAAGACTGCGCCACTACTGGTCAATGGTACCAGACCCGGGGCACATCAGGCACACGCTCCTGGGCCGAAAGAATATTCCACGGATAAACGCCCGTTTGCCGCCACGGCGTACGAGTCAGCGGTGCCTCCCTCGGGGGCCCACCGGTACTCAACTGCTAGGCTAGGGACTCGATGGTGCGGAATTTCGGCCGTGGAATCGTCGTCGCGCTGCTCTTCGCGGCCGGCTGCGAGGACACGAGGATGGATTTGCTGCCGCCGCCCCCGCCTGAGGCGGCTGGCAAGGCGGGAAGCGCCATGGCTGGAAGGGCTGGGCATACCCCTGCGGGTGATGGCGGGACGGGCGGGATGGGGGCGAACGGGGGGAGCGGAGCAGTTGGAGCTGGTGGATTCGGGGCGACTGGCGGGACGGGCACTGGAGTTCCGTGCCAGCCGGGCACCTACCCCCCTGGGACTCGCTGCTGCAACAAGGAGAGCGACTGCTCCAACGACCTTCCCTTCTGCTCGTACGGACGCTGCGTCGAGTGCGTCGTCGAGCGCGACGAACCCCAGCGCGGCTGCGCGCCGAACGAGCTCTGCGACCCGAACATCAACATTTGTATTCCGCCCTGCACGTCGGACGACGACTGCGGGGAAGGACACTGCGACCAGGATCGCAACGTGTGCGTGCAGTGCACCGACGACAACCATTGCAAGAACAACGGCAAGCGGAGTCATTGCGCCACGCAATACGGATTCTGCGTCGAGTGCACCGAATCGCCCGATTGCTCGGACGACGAAAAGCACCCAATCTGTAGCGGGTTCAGGTGCGTCGAATGCAGCTCGTCGTCCGAATGCACCAAGGACCCGGGACGCACCGCCTGCAGCTTGTCCGAGCAGCTTCCCAACGTCTGCGTCGAATGCACGCGCAACGACGACAAGGCATGCGAAGAAATGGGACAGGTTTGCAACGAGATCTTCGCAAGCTGCGTCGATTGCGTGAGCTCACAACATTGCGCGAAGCCCACGCCGATTTGTCGCCAGGACAATCACTGCGTCGAGTGCCTGGTCTCGGATCACTGCACCGATGCGACCGCGCCCGTTTGCCGTGCGGACGGGCGCTGCTACCCGTGCAGCTCGAACCAGGAATGCGCACCGGGAACCTGCGAAGATGACGGCAGCTGCACGCCTTCGTCCCAGAACCCCCCACAGCCGTAGCCCCGGCGTCTACAAGTCGAGCCGGACTCCCGCCGCCGCGCCGAGCTCGAAGTTCCTCGTCGCACCCGCGCGCTCGCCGCGGACGTAGAGCGACGTCGCCGGACGCAACGTCGACTCACCGGTCAGCACGAGCTCGAGCGGGCCCACGAGAACGAAGACGGCATCGAAGCCCGCGCGCGAGGCCAGCACGGTGCGGATACCGCTCGCATGCTCGCCCTCGTCGACGACGCCCGCGGTGAATTGCTCGGCCAAGAGCTCCAAGCGGAGCTCGAGGTGCGAGCGCTCGGGCGGCAGGAGCGCGAAGCTCAGCCCGGCGCCCGCGTCGAGCCACTGCGCCGAGAGTCCCTTGTCGTCGCGCGCGCGGAAGGAGGCACCAGCGGACACGATCGCGGCAAGATGCGGCACGATGCGGATCCCGGCGTTGAGACGGCCGCCGTAGCGCGGCGCGCCCCGGTCGAGACCCCCACCGAGGGTGCCACCCAGGCCGATCCAGCCGCGGCCGAGCGGCGCGGGCGGTGGTGGGCTCGGCTTGGGGGTAGGCGCGACGATCGGGACGGGCGGAGGCGTCGCCGGAGGCGGGGGCGGCTTGGGCGGCCCGGGCTCGGGCTCGCCGGCGGTTTTCGGCACGGCGTCGTCGCTCGAGGCCGTGGCCAAGCTGCCGATCACGAAGCCGACGCTGCGGAAGCGCTCGATCTCGGCATCCTGGGCTTGGAAGCTGAGCTCGCGCGTGCGCCATTCGGAGACGGGATCGCGCCGCACGCCGACTTCGACGCGTGCCCTGCCGCCTTCTTCCCACGTGACGATCGCAATGGCGGTGTAGGGCTCGTTCGGAGCGTCACGCACGAGGCGGCAATCGCTGCCCGCCGGCGCAGCGGCCTGCGTGCACGCGTCGACGAGCGCCGCGGCGAGCTCGCGCTGCGGCGCGGCATCGCCAACGTCGATGACGATGGGTGCCGGCATGCCTACTCACCCGCCGCGGGCAGCACGCCGAGCTCGAGCGAGCCTCGGGGGGCCGCCCGCTCGAACACCGCGCCGCGGCGATCGGCGAGACCAAAGCGCTCCGTGCCGTCGGCGAGGCGCAGCGCGAAGGGCGCGCCGGCTACCGGCACCGTGCCGCCCGCCGGCACGACGAAGACGAGGATCGGCTCGGCCTCACGCGACACGGCCCGAGGGCGTCCCGCGCACGCGGCTGCCACCTCGGTGCTCGGCTCGTCGGTCGCGCACCGCTCGAGGGCGGCCGAAAGGGCGGGAGTTCGCGGCAAGCCGGCAAGCGCGCGAGCCGTGGCGCGCCGAACCCGAACCGCCGGATCGGTGGCAAGCCGGCGCTCGAGCACGCCTGGCTCGCACGTCGCACCGGACAGGGCGAGCCCCGTGACGGCGTTCTCCCGCACGCTCGCGCGCGAGTCAGCGAGCAACCCGCAGAGCGGCTTCGTCACGTCGTGGCCGAGGCGGTGTCCCCAGCGGCCGAGCGCGGCCGCGGCATTGGCGGCAACACGCGCGTCGCGATCCGTCACGAGGCGCGCGAGCTCCTCACCGGTGCTCGACGAAGCATCCTGGCCGAGCGACCAGGCGGCGTTGGCGCGCACGGTCGGGTCGAGGTCGCGGCTCAGCGCGAGGAGCGCGTCGCGGCCCGCTCTGTGACCGCCAAGCACCTCGGCTAGCTTGCGCCGATCGCCCGCCTCGAGCGCGCGCGGATCGCCGCGCCACGCGAGCTCGAGCTCGGCCCACGCTTCGAGGAGGGCGTCGCGGTCTCCGTCACGGGCGCGCGCGAAGAGCGCGAGGAGCCGCGGTCCGAAGCGAGCGTCGCGAGCGGCACGCGTGGCGCCGGGCAGAGCGAGCCCGAGAGCATGGCGGTCCTGCTCGGCCGCGCGATCGAGCCGCTCGAGGAGCGTAGCGAGCGTGCGCGGCGACGCCGAACGGCCGAGGGCGAGACCGGCGGCGCTCCGCACGCTGCCGTCTTCGTCGTCGAGCTTGTCGAAGAGGACGCTCTCCCACGGTCCCGGCCCGAGCTCACCCAGCGCGAGCAACGCGGCCGCAACGAGCGCGGGTGGCGTCGCGTCGCGGGCCACGCGCGCGAGCTCGGCGCCGACGCGCGGAGCCCCGGTGCGACCGAGCAGGCGCACGAGGAGCGTCTTCTCGACCAGGTTCGCGCCGCGCGCGCGAAACGCGACGAGCAGCGGGTCCACGGCGCGCCCGTCGGGGTGCGCGGGATCCATGAGCTCGGCGAGGGCGAACGCCGCCGTGTGACGCACCGACGCGTCCGGGCTCCCGAGCGCCTCGAGCGCTGTCGGGACGGCTCCGGGACCGCCCAGCGCCGCCAGCGCGGGGAGCGCGACGAGCGGACCGAGCGCTCCCCGTTCTAGGGCGCTCTCGACGCGGGCCCCGTCGCTCTCGTCTCCGAGCTCGATGAGCGCGCGTGTCGCCCCCTCGACGAGCGCCGGTGGCGCCTTGCCCTCGAGGCAGCTGCGCAGCGCCGGGAGCGCCGCAGGGCCGGCGAGCACGAGCGCGCGCACGATGGGATCAGGATCGCCGTCGGCACGCCCGAGCTCGGCGAGCAACGCCGCGAGCGCCGGCGCCGTTCCGAGTTGGCCGAGAGCGCGAGCCGCCGCAGCCCGGACGCTCGCGTCGTTCTCGCCGAGCTCGGCCACGACGCTCGAGACGGCGCTCGTGTCGCGCAGCCGGCCGACCGCGTCGAGCGCTGCAACGCGCACCTCGGGATCGGAGTCGCGCAGCACGAGCACGAGCGCGCTTCCGGCGCGCGGGTCACCGAGCAATCCGAGCGAGCGCGCGGCCGCGCGCCGCACCGCGCCAGCCGAATCCTGCACCTTGCCGAGCAAGGGCACGACAGCGCGGCGATCCCCGAGGCGGCCGAGCGCGCTCACGACCTCGCGACGCACGTCGGGCGAGGCATCGTCGAGCCGGCCGAGCAGCGGGACGACCGC
>DATMCL010000054.1:0-2822 GCA_035558375.1 Polyangiaceae bacterium | reverse complement strand
GACCGAGCGGCCTCGCCGGCGTCCTCGGTACCAGCACCGTGCTCGACGTCAAAGAGGCCGAGGACAAGGAGCCGATGCGCGCAGGAACCGTGTATCTGGCTTGCCCGGGTTACCACTTGCTCGTCGAGAAAGATCGACGCTTCGCGCTCTCCGTCGACGAGCCCTTGCACTTCTCGCGACCGTCGATCGACGTATTGTTCGAATCGGCGGCCGACGCGTTCGGCAGAGGCTTGGTCGGCGTGCTGCTCTCCGGAGCCAACGACGACGGCGCCCGGGGCCTGCTCCGCATTCGGCGCGCAGGCGGTTTCACGCTCGTCCAGTCGCCGGAAACGGCGAGCTCGCGAGAAATGCCGGAGGCAGCACTGCGCTTGGCAGCGGCCGAACGCGCTTCCGACCTCGCGGCGATCGGGGAGCTCTTGAGGGCGCTTGCAGCAGGGCCCATGCCGCTTGGCGGCGCGATCGAAAAGGTGAGCGGATGAATTCGGAGCCGGTGAAATTTCTTTTGGTGGACGATGTCGAAGAGAACCTCCTCGCGCTCGAGGCACTGATTCGACGCGAAGGCCTCGTCGTCCTCAAGGCTCGATCCGGGATGGAGGCGCTCGAGCTGCTCCTCGTCCACGAAGTGGCTCTGGCGCTCCTCGACGTGCAGATGCCCGGCATGGATGGCTTCGAGCTGGCCGAGCTGATGCGGGGCGCCGAGCGCACGAAGCACGTTCCCATCATCTTCGTGACGGCGGGCAATCGGGACCCGCTGCGCCCCTTCAAAGGCTACGAGACCGGGGCGGTCGATTTTCTCTACAAGCCCGTCGAACCGCTGGTCCTGAAAGCGAAGGCGGACGTCTTCTTCGAGCTCGACAAGCAGCGCAAAGAGTACGCGCAGGCGCTGCAGATGAACGACCTCTTCCTCGGCATCCTGAGCCACGATCTCCGGAATCCGCTGAGCACCATGGTGACCGGTGCGGAGTTCTTGGAGAGACAGGTCAACGACCCAGCGCACGTTCGTACGTTGCAGCGCATGGCGTTCGCGGGCCGGCGCATGGCCGACATGATCGAGCAACTGCTCGACCTGACGCGTGCTCGGCTGCTCGACGGCCTCGGACTCGCGCGGGCGCGAGAGCCCGCGGACCTGGCCGGCCTGGTCCGCCGTGCCGTCGACGAGCTGCGCGGAGCGTACCCCGACCGCGCGATCGAGCTCCGTGGACTCGACGAATGCGTCACGACCGGAGACGCCGATCGCTTGGTTCAGCTGTTCTCCAATCTCATCGCCAACGCCCTGCATCACGGCGATCCGGGCGTTCCTGTCACCGTGGAAGTCGGCTGCAGCGCCCGGGAAGCGACCCTCACCGTGCACAACGCCGGAGCCATCCCGGCCGAGCTCATGCCCGCTTTGTTCGACCCCTTTCGACGTCGCTGGGGCGGCAGCCGGACCTCGAAGGGCCTCGGGCTCGGGCTCTACATCACTCAGCAGATCGCGCAGGCCCACGGCGGCACCGTCAGTGTCACGTCGAGCGCCGAAGCGGGCACGACCTTCACCGTGCGGCTGCCCCGTCGTGAGTCCGACGATCCTTTGCCCGAGCGCGGGGTACGCCACAAGATGGTGCTCGTCGTGGACGACGATCGCGATACGCGTGAATCACTCCAGGAGGCGTTCGAGGACGAGGGCTACAGCGCGGTCACCGCCAAAGACGGACGCGAGGCGCTCGCGAAGCTCACCGACGCGGCGCGACGGCCGGACATCGTGGTCCTCGACATCGCCATGCCCGTCATGGACGGCAAGCGCGTGTACGAGACGATGCGAGCCGATCCCGAGCTCGCGCACATTCCGGTCGTCGCATCGACCTCGACGCCCGAAAGCGCGCCGCCGGGCGTCGTCGTCGTGCCGAAGCCGTTCAAGCTCGAGCGCCTCCTGAAGACGGTGGCAGTGCTGTGCGAGGCCGAGCGACCGTAGAAGCGGCTCGCGCCGTTACGCCTCCATCCCGCCGCCGACGGTGTACTGCGCGCCGTTCACGTAGCTCGCCGCGGAGGACGCCAGGAAGGCGATGACTTGCGCCACTTCCTCTGCCTTGCCGAAGCGCCCGAGCGGCACGAGGCCGAGCACGTGGGAGCCGAGCGCGTCGAGCGCCGCCTGCGGCACGCCCAGCTTTTCCGCCGAAAACATGGGGGTTTCGATGGGGCCGGGGCTCACGGCGTTCACGCGGACGCCGTCGGCACCGAGCTCTTGGGCCCAGGAGCGCGTGAGCGCCAAGACCGCCGCTTTGCTCGCGCAATAGACGGACATGTTCGCGAACGGCTGGTCGGCGACGGTGGTCGCCAGGTTCACGATCGAGCCCTTCGAGCGCTTGAGGAGCGGGAGCGCGAGGCGTGTCGTCTCGATCAGGCCGTCGACGTTCGTCGACCAGGTGCGACGGACGTGCTCGGGCGTCGCACCGGCGAGCGGCGCCATCTCGAGGATGCCGGCGTTATTCACGAGGATATCGAGCCGATCCCAGCGAGCGCGCACGTCGTTCACGCCTTTCTCGGCGCCGCCCGGGGCGCCGATGTCGGCGACGACGTACTTGATGCGTTCGTGTCGCGCCGCCGAGCTCTCGAGCGTCGCTTCCGTGCGCCCGGTGATGACGACCTCCGCGCCGCGGCGCGCGAGCTCGAGCGCTACGGCCGCGCCGATACCCGTGCCACCACCCGTCACGAGAGCAATCCGATTTTGGAATTCATTCGACATGAGAGAACCTCCGAGAAGCGCGTCGTTCGCGCCTCCACGACATGCGCATCGGCAGCGCCCTCCGCGCCGCGCGGACTGCGAAAGATCGTGCGAGTCCTGCGGA
>DATMCL010000053.1:0-7640 GCA_035558375.1 Polyangiaceae bacterium | reverse complement strand
GAGGCTGCCGTCTTCACTGAAGGCGCCGAGGCGACGAGTGAAAGCTGGCTGTTCGGGGGGGCAGCCATCGATGACGAGCGACTGCCCGTCTTCGTGGCAGGCCGCAGGGTCGCGGCCCAAAATCAGCCGCTGCAGATCTCCAGCCTGCGCGTTCTTGCGTCGGTGGCGCTCGAGCTACTC
Source organism: Polyangiaceae bacterium (assembly GCA_035558375.1). Lineage (GTDB taxonomy): Bacteria > Myxococcota_A > Polyangia > Polyangiales > Polyangiaceae > PMG-095. The sequence goes on along the minus strand of DATMCL010000053.1, from coordinate 7,460 downwards.
GGACAGCAGGTTAAGAAGCCGGACCCCGAGGCGCATGTCGTCCTCGCGGCGCTCCATGGGGGCAGTTCGGCTTCGCAGCACGCGCCGAACGCATTGCCCCGTGGCTCACGCGAGGAAGCGGCCGAAGTCCTGACCAAGCTCACGGTCAGCCGCTACTCGAACCTTTCTGATCCCGCCGCGCTGTCGGCGTTGCGTGTGGCGTCGTGGTTATCGAAAGGTTCAGTTCGGCGTGCGCTCGCACAGGCCCGCGTGGCCGCGCCGGAAGCGCTCCGTGACGCGACCGAGTGCATTCCCGACGCCGGCGTCATCTCGCTCACCCGTGATCGCCGGCTCAAGCATGCCCGATGCAACCTGTCCATTCCGGAGGGCAAATCGCCGGTCGCCGGACACCAGCTTGCTGAGATCGTCGCGCGTTTCTCGGGAGCTCGTGTCGTGATCTGGGACGGTGCCCGCGGCCCGAATCTCACCGCCAGCACGCCCGAGTTGCGCCAGCTGCGCGGACCTCGCTGGTTCGAGGTCGACGGCGTCCGCGATCCTGCATCCGCGGCTCGGAACTACGCGGCTTTCTCAGCTGGAGTCTCGGAGTTCTTTCGCGCGCAAGGCGCCCGCGCCGGTCGGGACCTGCGGAGCGCCCTGGAGCTTTCGCCCCAGGCTCGAGCCTGGAAAGCAGTGCTCCTTGAGGATACGGATGTCTCGAACCGGGCCGCGGGCTCGCAGGATGCCGTCGAACGATGGCCGGGGCTCGTCGCGCGCGCGCTGGGCAACGACGGCGTGAGCGCCTCGGAGAAGGGGCCGATTTTGGATCCGAAATTACTCGCCGCGATCGAAAAGACGGTGCCCTTCCTGCCGGAGCCGTCGGTCTGCGCGCCCGAGCTCGCCGAGCTTACGAGTGACGGCGTCGACACGTTGCGCGCGGCAGAGAGTAAAGGCTTGCTCGCGCGCCTGCACGCGAAGATCGGTGCCACCGCGCGCGAGGCGAGCTCACGAGACGAGCATTTTTCCGAAGCGTTGAGGCTCGTCGAAGAACCGGAATCCGGCTGGCAACGCGACGTGACTCTGCGGCTCGTCTTTCGAAGCTTGCCGCAAGACTCCGCGCTGGCTGGGCGTGCAAGTAAGCTGTGGCACGACGCGCTAGAGGCTAGCGTCTATCGGGAGCTCTTCGACCGCATTCCTGGCTACGAGGGGCGCATCTTGGACGACCTCCGGGAGCTCACGCCGGGGGCCGTTCGCCCGAACGTCGGCGAGGCGATGTCGTTGTACTCCACTGCATTCAGAGACCCCGCGGTCCGCGCGGAATTCGAGAAGAAGGTGACGGACAACCTCGCTGATTGGCCGTCGTGGGTCGGGGTTGCCATGGGTGCTGCCGGTGTGGCGATGAGCGGCGACTACGACATCGGAATCAACGCGTACCTTCAGGACTGGGCTGGGAAGTCAGCCACCGGAATCACCTTCCCGAACTGCGCTCGGGCGGCGCAGGCGCTGATGACGATCGTCCCTCAGCTGCGCGTGTTCTGGGGCCAGAAGGATCCCGCGCTTTTCGATACGGCGCATCAGATCCTTGCTCCCGTGCACGCTCTCGGTGGCGCCGACGACTTGCGAGGCGCCGTTGCACGGGGAGTTCCGGCGGGAATCGTGCAGTTCGCGACGGTGGTGCGGACGCTCGGGGCCGCCGTCGATACCGCTCTGAGCGTCATGCAGGGCTCGAATTGGGAGGCCTTCCTGCAGGGGGGCGAGTACGACCTGCTGCTCAGCCTGGGTGAGACTCAGGTTGGTATCGGCCGTGGCGAGGAAGCGCGCAAGCGCGTGCGTGCCCTGGTCGAGCTCATTCGTGAGCTCGGTCCGCTCGGTCCGGGCTCCAAGGACCAAGACAAGGCGGCGGTCGCGCGCGCCCTCGACAATGCTCGTCAAAAGAGCGCCGCCGTCGCGGCCAATTTTCGAGTACCGCCACCGACTGACGCAAGTTGGTTGCCTTACGCCGAAATCGTCGCGCTCGACGCGTTCGTCTACCTCGAGGCAAGCCATGGTGAATCGACGTCCCGGCAAGAGCTTCGAAAAGCGAAGGCCTCGCTCGACCAACTTCTCACGAGCGGTCCGGGGACGTCGTCCCAGCTCGTCGCACTTGCCGCTCCTTTGAAAGCACTCGTGCTCGCGCTTCACGACAACCTTGCCGAGGTCGCGAACGACGCTACCGACACCCTCGGGCTGCCTCTGCTGCGTGCCGTCGCCAAATCCAAAGCGTCCTTCGAGAAGGCGCTCAGCGAGCGTGAAATCTACGCAGGGCTGTCGGCCGACCAACCCGGATACTTGGCGGCGTTTTGGATGCGCGAGCTCGCGCGCGCCGCCAACGTCGAAAAGGATTGGGGCGCGGTCGCCAAGAGCGCGGCGAAAAGCAGCTGGGAGCTCTTGCGTCGCCTCGACAAGCAGAGCGTCCCCGCGACGAAGGCGTACCTCGTGCTGGCGCTCGGCCTGCTCGGAGGAGGCGATGGCCCGAACGACGCGCTCGACTTGCTGGCGTCGGCAGAGCGGACGCTCTCCGGCACGCCTTTCTCGGCGCACGGTCACGTGTTCGAACGCACACGGCACGAGATGGCACGGACGCATGCCAAGCTCGACGTCGCCAAGGCGGCGCTCGACGCACAAGCGAAGGAGTGCCCCGGGCTCGGCTGGGAGGATGGCTTCTTGCGCGCGCTCCTCCTCGACCGTTCGAACGATGCGCCAGCCGCGTCGCGCGAGCTCTCGGCGTACCGCAGGGGGGGGCGGACGATGCGGCAGTTCAGTGCCGGCCTTGTCGGCATCCAGTCGTTCGGGGTCGGGGCGCTTGGAACGAGAACTGCGCTCGTCACGAAGATACGTGGTGACGTCGACACGAAAAGTGCGTCGCTCGCGCTACGCAAGCTGTTCTCCTTCGAGCTCGGTCGCGCGTTCTCCGCTCGGGGCGGGGGGAGTTTTCAGGTCGGCTACGGCATGGAATCGAACGCCAGCGTCGAAACGCTCGCGGAGCGGCCGACCATCGATCCCAAGATCCAAATCACCACGATCGGTTCGGCGGACGACGCATCGGTCATGGGACTCGCGACCGAGGTCTTCATCGGCACGCGGCATGCCAACCCGCGGATGGTCGAGCGTGCTTTGGCGCGCATGCAAAATACGCTCAACGGGATGTCCGAAGACGTGCTCGACGCCGGTGTCACGGATCGGATCGAGGTCGCGACGCCTACGCTCGACTCGGCCGATGTGGCGCTGCCGCTGTGGGTGGCGACGCTCGCCGAGGCGAATGGACATCACCACCTCAGTCAGTCCTTGTTGGGGCTTGCGCATGCCTTTCCGACTTCCCAGGTGGCGACCGTCACCGACGAGCAGTGCCCCAAGGGTTCGCCGAGCCCGGAAGACGAGCCGCGGCTCCTTGGCGCGGCGCGCTGCCGCATTCCGCGGTACTTCGAAGATCACCCAGGTAGGGGCGCGCTCCGCGACCTGGTTTTCTTGACGCTGAAACGATCCGCCAAGCTGCCTGTCAGCGATAGCGAGCTCGAGAAGGCGATCGACAAAGCGCACCGCCTCGCTCCCGAGTTCGTGCCGGCGCGGCGCGCGCAGGGCAAGGCGCCGGACAGCCCCAAAGCACGCGCGGTGAGCTTGGCGCGCACGGCTTCGGGCGGCGAATCGGATTCCGCGCTGCTCGCGTCGCTGACCGGTTCCGGCTACTCGTGCGAGATAGCGAGCGACCTGCTGTCGCGTTCCGACGCGAACCTGCTCGTTCTGACGGAGTCGGCCCGTGCCTGCGGTCTTCCCGGCGTATACATGGAGGCGCTCCTCAAGTCGGCGCGAACCGCTAGCGACCCCGCGCGCGCCTATGCAGACCTCGAAAAGGCCATCGACCTTTCCGCACGCTTCGGAGTTTGGGACGACGACCTCTCGAATGCCATCGACCAGCTGTTGAATCGCGAGCGCCTGCAGCAGTTCTCCGTACGTGCTCGTCAGCTCGCCGGTCGGGTGTCCCTGCGGCAATTTCCCGTCTACAACGTCCGACTTCGAGCCGTCGCGCTAGCATCCGACCTGTTGGCTGAAGCTCAGCTCGGCGAGTCACCGGAAACCCTGCTCTACGATGCCCAGCAACATGAGGTACGGCCGAGCGAAACCGTTCTCCTTCGGGCGCTCGTTTTCAAACCAAACGACCCCATACTGCTCAGCACGGCGCGGAAAATGTTGGGGATCGCGCCGGAGAAAGGCGCGGAGCGCTAGGGTGAAGGAACCGGATCTCGACGCCCTTGCCGAACGCATCGGCGAGGTTTCGGAGCACGTTCGCACTGTGCTGTTCGCCTTGATCGCGCTTTGTGTCTATGCGCTCCTCGCCGTCTATCAAATCTCTCACGGTGCGGCGGAGCTCGTAGAGCTCACGGCACGCCAAAAAGCGGCTGCCGCGGAGTATGAGGCAGCCGCGAAGACGCTCGCGCAGGCGCACGGTGCTGCCGACGACGCCGCCAATGCCGTCACATCGCGTCGGGAGGGAACGGCGCTCCAAAACATAGCCATCGGCCCCGAGGTGCTTGCGCTCGTGGCGCAGCCCGAGGGCACCGTGAATGACTTGGTCGAGCAGGCGCATCGCCAGATCAAGGACTTTCAAGAGCTGGGTGAAAGCATTGCCGCCACGAAGGACCGGCTGGAGAAGGCCAAGAAGGCCGAGGGCAACGCCGCAGCCAGAGTGGGAGCCGCGGTGAACTACTTTCGCAACCAGAGCGATCCAGCCAAACAGGGCGCGGCCTTACACGAGATGGAAGCTGCGAAGCGCGGCCTAGAGGAGGCCAGGAAGTCCGCGACTGATACCGCGCAGAGGCTTGCCGGTCTCGAGAAGCGTTTGCCAAGCGCGAAGCAGGACGCAGCGGCGGCCGAGGCCTTCATTCCAAAGTTGACCTACGTCCAGACGGTTCAACGGCTCGGCGCACTGCGCGCCGCGGAGGCGGAAAAGAAAGCGGCGCTTGCGCGTAGCGAAGAAGCAGCTGCTGCGGCGCAGCGGCGCAAGGTGGCCGCGGACGCGGCAGTGGCACGGAACGAGGCCGAAGCGGGCAAGCTCAAGCTCCCGGTCGTGGATGTCGAAGTGAGCTCCGCTACCTTTCTCGTCGCCGCCCCCATCCTGGTCTTGGCGATCTTCTTGTATCTGGAAGTCGCGCTGGGCACGTTCAGGCAGCTTCTCGGGCGTTTTCCGCGCGATGACCGCGCAGCAAAGCTCTTTTCGTCGTTTCTGTTGTGGGGAGAGGAATCCAAGTGGGCCGGTGCCGCCGTGTTCGCAGCGTGTCATCTCTTCGTACCGGCGTCGTTGCTCCTTTTGAGTCTGCGCGCCACGGACCCGTGGTCGCGGCTCACGTGTTTCGTCGCTTTGGGGCTGTCGCTCGTGCGTCCACTACTCCTGTGGGTTGGGCGAGGCGCTCTTCCCCGCGCGTAGCGCTTGCCGCGTCTGGTTGGGCCGTGCTCCGATACCGAGCATGAAGCCTACACCGCCGGGGTGGCCGCGGAGCTCGTCGGCGATTTGCTACGAGCGCGCGTCCGAAGCGATCGATTGGCTGAGCCGCGCCTTCGGGTTCGAGGTGAAGCTCAAGGTGCCGGGGGAGAACGGCACCGTCGTGCACTCCGAGCTCACGTTCGGGGAAGCCGTTTTCATGGTGTCGGACCTCAAGCCCGACAAGTTTCCGATGCGCAAAGCGCCGAGCCAGGTGGGCGGCGTGAACACGCAAGGCATCTTCGTCTACGTGGACGACGTCGAGGCGCATTGCGCGCGCGCCCGGGCTGCCGGCGCCAAGATCGTGGTCGAGCCCACGACGACCGACTACGGCGAGGAGTATTGGTCGGATCGCGGCTACGAGTGCGTGGACCTCGGCGGGCACCATTGGTGGTTCGCGGAGCGCGTACGCACCTCCCCGAAGCAGCGATAGTCAGCGCGCCGTGACGTAGAAGAAGTCGCGGCTCGACGCGTGGCCGACGTACTCGTCCGGGCTGTAGAGCAGGCCCTTCACGGCCCCGACCGCGGTGAGCGCGCCGTTCGAAGGATCCGGCTCGTACACGAGGAAGCGGGGGAACGAGAAGTTCACGTCGAGCTGCGCGACCGTGACGGCGCCGGCTTGCTGCATGCCGAGCGCCATCGCGCGCGCGGTCGTCGAGTTGCTGATGCCGACGAAGAGGGTCTTGCCGTCCGCGGAGAGCCCCACCGCCGAGCGACGGATCACGGTCTTGCCGTCGAGCGTCGCGCCCCAGTTCTTGGTGTCGGGCGAGCGAAGGCCCGGATGCAGCTCGCCGTTTTCGACCATGCAGCCCGGAGTCTGGCGCCACCACGCGAAGCTGTTGCTCGGCGCGTGGAGCTTGCTGAAGGTGCCGATCGTGATGCTGCCGTCTGGGCTGCCCGCGAACGTGCAGGAGTACGACTTCGGGCGCAAAAGCTCGGTACCGCCGACCATCATGCCGAACTCGCCGTGCTCGGCCTTGAAGCCGCCGTTGAACGCGGCGACGAGGCGCCCGCGGTCCGACTCGGGAACGACGCCGGGACGCTCCACACCGGCAATCGCACGGTCGCTCTTGGGCTCGATGCTGCCCGCGGCGGCGTGGACGGAGAGCTTCGAGAGGTCGAGCGCGAAGACGAAGAGCTCGGCGTACGCGCGCTCGCGGTCCGGATGCAGCATCGTGCGGTAGATGGGCGCGTCGCCGAAGCGCGTCGGCATCGCGCGAAACACGCCGTCCTCCGGGGCCGCCACCGCGGGATACAGCGGCGCGACGTTGCTCGGAGCGAGCGCGCGGGTGAGGGGCGTCTCTTCCGGCTCTACGGGCATGAGGAGCGCCGCCGGTGTGGCGTCGTCGAGCGAGCGAGCCTTGCCGTCGTTCGTGACCTGCTCGACGTGGTCCTCGACGCTCGCGACGGCTTCTTCGAGGGCGGTCACGCGCTCGCCGCCGAGCACGGCGCGCAGGCTGTCGGCGACGAGCGGCCCGAACCACGGGACGGTACGCATTGCCGTCCATCCGCCGAGCGCGAGCGTCGTCCCGATGACGAACGTCGCGACGAGAAAGCGCGACCGCTTGCGTTCCGGAGCCGTGCTGCGGGTCCAGCCCGAAGCAGGCGGTGCCGACGGAGCGCGTAAGCCAAACGGGGTGAGGCCGGAGCGGAGCGAAGCGAAGGACATGGACGCAGAAGGGCTTCTGCAGCCGGCGTGCCACCCCATGCACGCGCGTACGGGGTGCTACGCGCCGGGCGCGGTGAGTCGGTAAGTTATGGAACTTAGTGGCTTTATGGCTGTCACGCCGCTTCGGCCGGTCGGACGACGAGTGTTACGCCACGCTCTGCCTGTGGCGTCACGCACGCGGATCCGTCCGTTGCCGGACACGCGTTCGGGGCCGGGCTACTCTCGCGGCTGGTGCCCCGGAGAGTCGTCGCGGCGGTCGGGCTCTTGAGCTTCGTGGTCGGCTGCGGTGGAAGATCCGAGAGG
>DATMCL010000052.1:0-7236 GCA_035558375.1 Polyangiaceae bacterium | reverse complement strand
TGCTTCCGCACGAGACGCACGAGCTCGTAGCCGTCGCCCATCGGAAGCCCGACGTCGCTCAACAGAAGATCCGGACAGGACAAGGCGATCTTCGACAACGCTTCGTCCGCGCTGTTGACCACGTCAACCTTGGCGCCCTGCTGCACCAGCAGCGCCGCTACCAAGTCGCTCCAATCCTCGTCGTCCTCGACGACGAGGATGCTGAGGTTCGCAAGCTTTCCGACGGGCATCGACCGCATCGACGAAGGCGGTGACGAGGCGAGTCGGTCCGTCAGCGGCGCGTGCAGGTCTCTGCTGCCGTCGAGCGGAAGACGGAGCTTGAAGGTGGCCCCCCGCCCCTCCCCCTCGCTGTGCGCGCTCACCTCGCCACGATGCGCGCTGACGATGTGTCGAACGAGCGCAAGACCCAGGCCGAGCCCCGAATGGCGACGGCTGGCCGTGCTGTCTTGTTGCTTGAAGCGATCGAAAACGTGGGGAAGAAACTCGGGGCTGATGCCCTTGCCGGAATCCGTCACCGTGAGCTCGAGCTCGTTCCTGGACGACGCGAGGTCGATGTGAATGAAACCGCCCGCCGGCGTGAATTTGGTCGCGTTGCTGAGAACGTTCCACACCGCCTGCTGCAGCCGATCGGCGTCCGCGTAGAGCTGGGTCGTGGTCGCGCGGTATTCCACGGCGACCGACACGCGCCTGGCATCTGCCGCGGGTTTCAGCGCGTCGATCGCCGCCTGCACCACGTCCACGAAATCGACGGGGGCGCGCTCGAGCTGCAGCTTGCCCGACATCACGCGCGTCGTGTCGAGAATGTCTTCGATCAGCTGGACCTGAATCTTCGCGTTGCGCTCGATGGTTTCGAGGCCCCGCTTGAGCGTTTGCTCGTCCGGCGAGTTTTCCTTCAGCAATTGCGCCCACCCCAGGATCGAGCCGAGGGGAGTGCGAAGCTCGTGCGAGACCGTCGCCATGAAAGCGTCCTTGGCCTCGTTCGCGGCTTCCGCGACCCGACGCGCGCGGTGAGCGGCAGCCTCGGCCCGTTGGGCACGCTGGTACAGCAACCGCGCCCGCACCAGCGTGCGCACGCGAGCTAGGAGCTCCGCGGGATCGGAAACCTTCACGACGAAATCGTTCGCCCCCGCCTGCAGCCCGTCGACGATGTCTTGCTGCCCTCCGGTCGCCGTGAGGATCAGGATCGGAAGGGTCGTTTGATCGTAGGTCTCGCGAATGAACCGGCAGACGTCGAGTCCCGACATGTCGGGCATGTGCCAGTCGAGTACCAAAAGATCCGGCTCGGCTCCGCTCGCGAGGCGTTCGAGCACCGTGGGACCGTCGTTGAACTTCAACACCTCGTGGCCCAACGCGATGTGTCGGGCGGCGACTTCCGCTTCGAGCGCGCTGTCGTCAATCACCCAAACGACACCACGCTCCTCCGCATTGACGGCGAGGGGCGTCGACGTGTCATGCGAGCTCGCGATGGGGCGCAGGAGAGTCACGCGTCGACACGCAACCTAGCGCCGATCGGCTGAGTGTCAGATGTGGCATTGCGCCACACCTCGCGCTTCACATTCGTGCTCTGGTGAGCGCCTTGACCGATGAGGAGTCGCACCTTACGTTCGCGAGTCGGTGGCCGCGATTCTGGTGGTCGACGACAGCAAGGTCATGCGCGACATGATCGTGGCGTGCCTGCGTGCGATCCCCGGAACCAGCTTCGTTCACGCGTCGAGCGGGCTCGAGGCCATCGAACGGCTGTCACTGGCACCGTTCGATTTGATGGTGCTCGACCTCAACATGCCCGATGTGGGCGGGGTCGAAGTCCTGGAGTTCGTACGCGGCCAGGATCGATTGCGCTCTCTGCCCGTGCTCATCGTCACGACCCGTGGTGACGATGAGTCACGCGAAAGGGTGTTGGCGGCGGGCGCCACGGGATTCCTGGCAAAACCGTTCACTCCTGACGCAATCATCGCGGAAGCGCGCGCCATGTTGCATGGCGGCGCGGAATCCGTCGCGTGACCGCGCCTCCGGATCTCAAGGACTTCCTCTCCTCCTTTCTGGTCGAGGCCGAGGAGCACGTAGCGCTCGCCAACGAGGAGCTGCTCGCGCTCGAGAGTGCGCAGCGAAAAGGCGAGCACCACCCGCGGGCCATTCGCTCGATCTTTCGCTCGCTCCACACGCTCAAGGGTTTGTCCGCGATGGTCGGCATCGAGCCGATCGTGAGCATCGCGCACCGAATGGAGACGTTCCTGCGCGAATTCGAGCGCTCGGGTGCGATGGTGCCGCTCGGAGCGACCGACACGCTGTTGAAGGGCGTGCAAGCGATCGCTCAGACCATCGCGACCTTGTCGCGCGGCGAAGAACCTGCGGCTCCGCCGCCGGAGCTCGTGCGGGAGCTCGACGCTCTCGATTGGGGGCCCGGTGCTCAGGGGCGGCGCGCCGAGGCGTCACTCGAGCTCGAGCCCGCCCTACGCGAAAAGCTCACCGACTTCGAGCTCGTCCAACTCGCAAAGGGCGTGGCCGCAGGGCAGCGGGCGCTCTTGGCCGAGTTCTTTCCGTCGCCGGAAAAGAGTGCCCAGGGGCTCAGCATCAACGCCGTCCGAGAGCGCGTCGCGAAGGTTGCCGAAATCGTGCGGGTCCTTCCGCGCTCCGTGCCGACCTCGCCGGAAGCACCGGGCGGACTCTCGTTCGCCCTAATTCTTTTGACGAGCACGAACGATGCGCTCGTCGCGGAAGCCGTCGGCGTGGGTCCGGATCGCCTGCAGAAGCTGCATGGCGAGCTCACGCATGAGGATCCCACGACCGAGGCGGCTTTGGACACCGCGTTGCCCCTCGACGAGGAGCCGGAAGCGCAGACCATGGGCCTGCGCCGCGGCATCGTGCGCGTCGACGTGAATCGCCTGGACGAGGCGATGGAGGGCTTGTCCGCGTTGATCGTCACGCGCTTCCGGCTCGCACGGTCCGTCGCCGCTCTCGCGGCGCGAGGGGTCAACACGCGCGAGCTCTCCGACGTCGTCGCGGACAACGCCCGTCAGCTGCGCGATCTGCGCGCGGCGATCGTGCGGGTGCGGATGGTCCCCGTCGCCGACGTGCTCGATCGCATCCCGCTGCTCGTGCGCGGCCTACAGCGCGCGACCAACCGTCGCGTCCGCATCGAGCTGGAGGGCGGCGGCGCCGAGCTCGACAAATCGGTCTCGGAGCGGCTCTTCCCCGTGATCGTGCACCTGGTCCGAAACGCGGTGGACCACGCGATCGAATCCCCCGACGAGCGTAACCGCAGGGGCAAGCCCGAAGAGGGGCTATTGCGCATCACCTGCGGGGCGCGTTCGAATACGCGGCTCGAGCTCACGGTGAGCGACGACGGGCGCGGCATCGATCGTAAGGCCGTCGCGCGCAAGGCCGGGCGCCCGGTGCCGGAGGATGACGCGGGATTGCTCGATCTGCTGTGCATCCCCGGCCTTTCGACGCGCGACGTCGCGACGACGACCAGCGGGCGCGGCATGGGCATGGAAATCGTGAAGCGTATCGTCACGGACGAGCTCGGCGGTGAGCTCGCCCTCCGGACGGAATTCGGCATCGGCACGACCTTCACGCTGCGTGTCCCGCTCACGATCTCGATCGTGGACGCTTTCGCGTTCGAATGCGCGGGCCAGCGTTTCGTGGTCCCTGTCGCCACGGTAGACGAGATCATCGAGGTCGACGGCACTCAGCTCGTCAAGGTCCCGGCCGCCGAGGACGGAAGTGTCGAGGTCGAGGTTCTCTTGCGGCGCGGCAGCGCCATACCGCTCGTGAAGCTCGCCCGCTTGTTTCGCATGCGCGCGGGAACGCCCGCACAGAAGGCAATCGTCGTCCGTCGCGGTGGCGCGCCGATCGCGTTTGCCGTCGACCGCATGCTCGGTCAGCAGGAAGTGGTGATTCGGCCGATGAACGACGCCTTGATCCGCGCTCCCGGCGTCTCGGGTGCGACCGATCTCGGCGACGGCAGACCGACTCTCGTGCTCGACCTCGTGGCGCTGAGCACGACGTTCAGTCTGCCGGCCCGCGCACAGGAGCTCAGACCGTGACGCTTCATGTTCTCTTCGTCGTTGCCGACGTCACCTACGCGTTGCCGGTCGAGAACATCCTGCAAATGGAATCGTTCATGGGGGCCACCAGGGTGCCCGGCACGCGCGACTACGTGATCGGCGTCGCGACGGTGCGCGGCAAGGTCGTTCCGGTGATCGACTTGCGACTGCGTTTCGGCTTGCCTGCGGTCCCGCCGACGCTCGACACGCGCCTCATCGTCACGGAGGTCGGCGGTCGCGTCATCGCCCTGCTCGTGGACAGCGCGCGCGAAGTCGTACCGCTCGATCCCTCGCAGAACCAGCCGGCGCCGGAGATGGTGGGTGAGAGGTCGGCCGGCCTCGTGCGCGGCATGCATGCCCAAGGTCCGCGTCTGCTTCTGCTGCTCGATCTACCCAAAGTCCTGAGTGAGCGTGCCTATGACCATGACCCCATCGCCTTCCTCGACGACGAAACCCAGCATCGACCTGCGCTCCCGGGTTGAACGGGCCGCGCAGTCCTTGCGCGCCACCGCCGCCGACGCGAAAGCGGTGGAAGAGGCCGCTCTGAGACTGACGGCAGCGGGCAATGACGGCGCTGCGCTCGTCGTGGAGCTCAATACCGCCATCGAATCGATCGCCGCCGGGATCGAGGAAACCGCGGCGATGTCGGCAAAGTTCCAGAAGTCGCAGCAAAGCTCGTACGAGCTCGCTCAATCGGTCGTGAGCGGCGTGGAGGAGACGGGCACCTCCCTGCGCGAGCTCGCGGCCTCGATTGCCGGCGTGAAGAAGGATACCGGGCTGCTGGCGGAATCGTCGGACTCGACGGCCACGTCTCTCGAGCAAACGGTGCGGTCGATCCGGGGAGTGAGCGCCAATGCGCAAGACTTGGCGGCGGCGAGCGAGCAGCTCTTGGCTTCCGGATCCGAGATGGCGGCCGGCCTCGTGGGCATGTCGGCGCGGGCAGAAACTTCGGCGTCGACGGTGGCCGAGGTCAGCGCCACCGCGGAAGAGATGGCGAAAGGCATCGAGCGGCTGGCGGCCGATGCGCGCGACGTCGGCTCGCGCGTGACCACGGTTGCGGGCAACACGGCCGGTATCGCCAAGGGCGTGATCGAGATCGTGGAGCGCGGCAAGGATCTCGCTACGTCGGTTGCGCGTGCGGCCAGCACGGCGGAGCAGATGTCGCGCTCCGCGGCGACCGCGGCGACCAGCGCCAAGCAGCTCGAGAGTGCGATCGGCGAGAACGCGGCGACGGTGGCGGAGATCGCGGCCTCGGTCGAACAGGTGGCCGCCACGTCCGAGAAGAACAGTCGCGTGATCGAGGACAATGCCACGACGATCGAGGAGGTCGCTCGCTCCGCGCAGTCCGTCTCGCGCTCGGCCGACGACATTGCGCGACTCGCGGAGACGAGCGCCACGGCGGCAGTACAGGTCGACGCCTCCACCCGTCGTATCGCGCACGTCTGTGGCGACGCGCGCCAGGTGGGCGACCGCGTAACGCTTTTGGCGCGCGACGGCGGCGCAACCGTCGGAAAGTCCATCGAGGGGCTCGCCAAGATTCGCGTCGCGATTGGCTCCTCCGCCACGGTGATGAAAGAGATGGGCCAGCGCGTCGACGAGATCGGGGATTTCGTGCAGACCATCAATCTCATCGCGGACAGAACCAATCTCCTGTCGCTGAACGCCAGCATCGAAGCCGCGCGCGCCGGTGAGCATGGCCGCGGGTTCGCCGTCGTCGCGGAGGAGATTCGCGCGCTGGCCGACCGCGCGGCGACCGCCAGCGCCGACATCGCGAAGATCATCCGCTCGCTCCAAAGCACCGCTCGCGAGGCGCTGTCCGCCACCGTCGACGGTGAGCGCACGGCCACGGAGAGTGCCGCACTTGCCACGGACGCGGAGCGGGCCCTCGCGGCCATCATCGGCGGCGTTCAGGAGCTCGGACAGTCGGTGCGCGAGGTGAACAAGAGCGCCGAGGACCAAGTGATGGGCGTGCGAGCCCTGACCGAAGCGGCAAACGCCGTCCGCGAGCAATCGAAAATGATCGCTACGGCCACGGCCGAGCAAGCCAAAGCGAACCAGGAGCTGGTGCTCGGCGCCGGCTCGATGCGCCAGATGGCGAAACAGACGACGACCGCATCGTCCGAGCAGGCGCGCGCCCTGCGCGACGTGGTGCGTGCCAACGAGCAATCCACGCTGCTCGCGAAGCAGTCGGCGGCGGCGGCGGCAGAACAGGCGGGGGGAGCGACGGAGCTCGCACAAGTGGCCTTGCAGATGCGCGGACAGACCGACGCGACGTTGAGCGCGCTGGCAGAGCAAGGCAATGCGGCGAAGACCATTGCTGCACAGATCGAGGAGGTGCGTAGCGCGACCGAACGCACCCTGGTCGGCTTGGGCGAGCAGGCCAAGGGCGCGGCTGAAATTGCGCGCGTCATGGACGGGGCGCGCAAGGACGCAAAGCAGACCGCTAACGCTCTGGCCGAGCAGGCCAAGGCGAGCAAGGAGCTCGAAGGGGCGGCCCGGCAGGTGGCGACGCTAGCCGCCGAAGTCACGCGCGCCACGAACGAGCAGAGCAAAGCCGGGGTCGATTTGGCCAGGAACGCGGAAGAAGTGCGGCGCGTCGCGCGCGTCACCGCGCGAGCTCTGGAGGAACAGAGCAGCACGATCACGGCATTGGCCGACGGCGCCGCGCGACAGGGCAACTTGGCCGGCGCGCTGCGCAGAGCGGGCGGCGAGCAGTCCGCCGCCAGCGAGGAGGTGCTCAAGGCGGTCGAGGACATGCGGGGTCACGTTCGCGAAATCGCCGGGCTCACCTCCGCGCATCTCAAAGGCGCGCGAGATTTGAGCAGCGAGCTCGCCGGCTTGAGCACGCACATTGGCAAGATTCGTTCCGCGAACTCGGAGCAGGCCGCGACCATCGATGCCGTCGTGGGCGCGTTCGAGGCGAACGGAACGAGCGAGGGCTCCATCACTGCATGAGTCCTTCGCAGGAAATAGTTCGCAGCGAACGTGATCGTGAACGTTTGGCGAACGTGCAAGCGTTGCGCGACGACGGCGCCGCTGCCGTGCCCGCGCTGCTCGAGGAGCTGGTCGAGCCGTCTTGGGCCGTGCGGCGCGCCGTCGTGAGCGCGCTTGCGGAAGGCGACCGAGCGACCGCGAGGGCGCTCTGCGCCGCGCTTCTCAGCGCGCGCGGGAGCGAAGCCAAGCTCGCTGG
>DATMCL010000051.1:0-10131 GCA_035558375.1 Polyangiaceae bacterium | reverse complement strand
CTTCCTCGGCCTTCGCGCTGGGAGCCGGCTCCGGCACACGGACGACCTCGGCCGTCGTGACCCGAGCCGCAGGTGCGGCCACCTGGACGTGCTGCGCGACGGCGGCCACTCCGCCGACGCCGAGCCCAGCGCCGACACCGGTCGCGAACCAGACGACGAGCGACGTCCCGAGCAGCGACTTCACCCCACCGGCGGCGGCAACGGCGGGACCCGCAGCACCGGCGACGGACGACACCGTGCCGAGCGCGGTCACCCCACCGCCGATGGCGACGAGCACGCGGCCCTTCACCCGCTCGCGACGCTCGGCGCTCGGACCGTCGAGCCGGAATCCGCGTTCGAGCGCGTTGCGCGCGTCGGAGCTGAGCTCGCTCATCGAACCCTCCGCGGCGTGCGCGCACGCACGCGCTTGATGGCCCCTTCGAAGTCGCGACGTGCGAGCCGAATGCGGGAGTACACCGTGTTTACGGGAATCGAAAGCAATTCGGCAATCTCCCCTGCGGTCATCTCTTCAACCTCCGCCATGATGAGCAAGGCACGACGCTCTTCCGTCAGCTCGTCGAGTGCCTGGTACACGAGCCTCAGCGCTTGCGTGTCCATCGCACGCTGCTCTTGATCCGGCTCCGATAAGTCCGGCAGATACTCGGGAAGCGCGTCTTCGGCACGGCGGCGCTCACTGCGCGCGAGCTCGCGCGCTCGATTGAGCGCGATGCCGAAAAGCCAGGTGCGAATCGAGGAGCGACCCTCGAACTGACCCTGGCGCCTGAGCGCGACGACGAACACTTCCTGTGCGGCGTCGTCGAGCGCGGACTCACGCACCCCGAGCCGGCGCAGGCTCCGCCACACGTAGTCGAAGTGGGCGTCGTAGAAGACGGACCAGTCCTCCACGGGCGCATGCCCCGGCTCCCCGGTCTCAGACGAAGCGGCTGCAGGCGCGGCCATCCGCCCTTAGTGGCAAGCTTTCCGGTTTTCCGTCACAGGAAAATCAGCTCGGCCAGGAGCCCGAGCCGCCCGGCCACCACGGGCAGCTCGTGCGCTACCCCTAGGTTCGTAATGGTGAATTTCGTTTGCTCCGTCGGAAAGAGCGCGTCCCCTATCAGCGCGACACGGAACGGCCCGCGCTCCGGGTAGGCGCCCCGGAGCCCGAGTCCGGGGGCCACCCAGGGGGCATCGTGGCTGTAGCGGGTGGGGGTGCCGAACCCTTCGACGTGAAGCATTCCAAGCTCGATCACACCGCAACCCGAGAGCGCAAACTGCCCGGTGAACGGCTCGACGCACAGGCTCAGCGCCGCCGCCACTAATCCGATGTTCACGCCTTGCTCGGGGTGCCCTTCCACCGTCGAGCTTCGGTTCGGAAAAATGCTCACTCGAATGCCGTGCTCGATGTAGCGCCCGTAGCGTCCGCCGATCCCGACGACGAAGCCCGCCGCAACGGGCGCGAGCGTGCCGAAATCCGTGACGATGCCTGCACCCGTGCCGAGCCGCGTGCTCGAGCGCCGTACAGCGACGTCTGGTGGCTGCGCTTCGTCGGCGAGCGCGGCGCGGGGCGCGGGCGGCGGCGGGGCGGCCGCGGGCGCCGCCGGTGCGGCCTCTTCCGGTGGCGAGAGCGCGAGCGCGATCACGACGGCGCTCGCTTCCGTGAGCTCGGTGCAGCTCTGCGCTTCGAGGACGCGCGTGCGCTCGGCCCCGCGTTGCGTCGTGCGTAGCTCGGCGACGTACCCACCGTCGCGCGGAGTGACCGATGCCAGCACGTCGAGCGGCTCATGGGTCTCTCTTCCCCCATGCTCACCGACGAGTTCGCCTACGCGGGTGAGCAGTGCCGCCTGGTCAGGGCAGTCCGCGGGAGCCACCCAACGGAGTGACAGACCTGCGAGCTCCGCCGCCGAGCCCTCGCGCGCTCCGAGCGAAGCACCCAGGGCAAAGCCCACTGCAAGCACCCGCGCGCGCATCACGGGCACGTCGCCATGGGACCGCAGAACGCACAGGCCGTCGCGGTTTCACAGCCCCGCGGCATGAGTCCCGCCACGTAACGCAGCACGTTGCACGGACCCCAGGGCGTGTCGCTGTGAATGGCCGCACCGACGAGCTCGACCGTGTCAGCCGTGAAGACGTAGGCGTCGCTCTGGCGTTCGGTCGTCACGCTGATTTGCGTCAGGCCACAGCCGGTTCTCACTTCGTTGCGGACGCCCGGACAGCCCTGGAACTGGCGGGACAGGTAGTCTTTCGCTCCGTCGAGCGAGGTCGGACAGCTGAAATGCGAGCAGAACATGTCGAGCGGCACCTGCGCTTCGACCTGGTTGCCGTCCGTGGGACAGCCCGAGTCCGTCGCGCTCATGCCGCCGCTCGCGCTGCCGACGACGCCGTTGCCCGCGGTACCGTTCGTCGGCCCGCCGCCGGCACCCGAAGCATTCGCCGCTGCGCCGCCCGAACCCGCTAGGGGCACGCCTGCATTTCCAGCAACGGTGCCGCTGCCGCCTTGCAACGTCGAGCTGCCGCCAGCGGCAACGGAGCCTCCGCGCGCGCCGCTGCTCGGCTGATCCGGAGCGCCCCCGTCCGTCCCCGGCTGACCGGCGTCGACACCGGGACCGCCCCAACGCGCTTGTCCGCCCGCGGTCGCATTCACCTCGAGAGTGGAGTCGCGACCGACCTCCACCTCGGAGGGCATGCACGCGACGAACCCGAGCGCGACGAGCAGCGCCGTATCGAGCGAAAAAGGCGGGTTGACGGCCCGGCCCATGCCCCGATCTTCTCGCACGCGCGCAGCAATCTGGCTACGGCGTTGGGCGCTTCGCGCACAAATCCCAAGCACGGCGCAATTTTCGCGGGCGGGGTGAGGCGCCTCACGGGCGCGGCGGTGGGTCCTCACCGGCCCGAATGGCCCACGTGAGCTTGCCGAGGTTCCCGAGCACGTTCGGAACGCGCTTGAGGAGGTTGATCGAGGGCGGCCGCT
Source organism: Polyangiaceae bacterium (assembly GCA_035558375.1). Lineage (GTDB taxonomy): Bacteria > Myxococcota_A > Polyangia > Polyangiales > Polyangiaceae > PMG-095. The sequence goes on along the minus strand of DATMCL010000051.1, from coordinate 7,184 downwards.
TCTCCTTCACGCGGATGGGTATCTCGACGATCGGAACCCCCGCCCGGTAGGCGCGGATCACGAACTCGCTCGCGAAAACGTCCTTGTCCGTGAGGCAGCGCTCCGCGAGGGGCGCGCCCACCTCACGCACGAATGCTTTGAGACCGTGCGTGTCGCTGCCCCGAAAGCCGAGCAGCCCGCGGAGCAGGGTCGTGTAGACCATGCTCGCCACGTGACGAAAGAGCGGGCGCTCGTCGGAGGCGCCCGTGATGAGCTTCGACCCGATCACCATCTTCGCGGAGCCCTGCTCGAGCAGCGCCACGGCGCGACGGTGAAAGTCGACGTCGCAAAGATCGATCTCGTCGCAAACGACGAGCTTACCGCGCGCGGCGAGGATGCCCGCCCTGAGGGCGCGGCCGTAGTTCGGCGTCGGAACCGAGATGCGGCGCACCTCGGGGTACTTCTCCCCGAGCTGCTCGGCGACGGCGATCGTCGCGTCGCGCGAGCCGTTTTCGGCAAGCAGGATCTCGTACTGCCAGCCGAACGGCGCAAGCCGCTCGCGAAGGTCGACGACCGCGGCGTGCAGGATCCCCTCCTCGTTGTAGACGGGGATCACGATCGAAACGAGCGGAGCGTCCGTCATGGCGCGCTCCCGAGCCAATCTTCTGCGAGGCCCGCGCCAGCTCGGCCTTCGAGCAGCGCGTCCTCCATCGAGCCGTATTGCCAGCCGCCGTAGCGACCGGTCGAGATGATGCGGGCTCGCTCGAGGAACGGACGAATCACCGCGAGCGCGTCGTAGTAGCCGTGATCGAAGATCACGTAGGCGAAATCGATGCGGCGGAGGCGCGCGAAACGGATGTCTTCGGCACGGGCGATGACGCCCATCTCGATGAGCCCCGCGCGGACGACGGGCAACACCTCGTCGAGCATGGGCTCGCTGCGGTCGGCGAGCTCCACGTACAGGCTGCCTTTGCCGGGCGGCGCGAGCTCGGGCGAGAAGTGCGTGTAGCAGCCGACACGATAAAACGGGTACTTCGTCTCCGGCACGTAGGCCCAGTGGAAGTCCGTGAGCGGCGGGCTCTCGAGCGCCACGTCGAGGTAGTAGAGGTGCGTGGCGCGGAGCTTTTTGCGGGCCGCTCGCACCTCCGGCGGCAGCTCGTCGCAGAGGTCGAGCAGCGTCGGCAGCGGGACCGTCGAGAGCAGCACGTCGAACGGAATGCGCTCGTCGCCGAAATCGGCAACGCGATGCGCGACCTCGATCCGGCGCGGGGCACGGCCGAGCGTCACCGTGGAGAGCCTCTGGTGCATGGCGCGCGGCAGCTCCCCGATGCCGAGCCGCGGGTACAAAAAGCGCTGATTGTAGCCGAGCTCGTGATCATTGAGCCCGACGGCGCCCGCGATGACGTCCTCGAGCTTCGGCAAGGGAACGAAGCGCTGGCACCAGGCGCTCGTGATCTCGCTCGGCGGGACGCCCCACAGCCGGGAGTTGTACGGCACCATGAAGTGGCGCGTGATGCCGGGCCCGAAGTGCCGCAGGCAAAACTCCTCGAAGTTCCGCGGCTCGGCCGGGCTCTCCGCGAAATACGCCTGCACGAAGCCGAGCACGCACTCGTTGGCGACCGCGGGCGGCAAGCCGAACGTGTTCGCCTGGAACGGGTAGCGCGTGTAGACGCCGTTCGAGTAGATGACGCTGCGGCGCGCGATCTCGCGGCAGTCGCCTTCGAGCCAGCCGATGACCTCGCGGCGCAGCCGCTCGTCCCTGAGGTGGAGCAGGTGGCCGGTGCGATCGAAACGATAGCCGTCCTCGAGCGTGGTGACGGCGTGGCCCCCGGCGATCGGAAGCCGCTCGAAGACACGGTGCGCGACACCCCGCCGGGTGAGCTCGAGCGCGGCGCTGAGCCCGGTGAGGCCGGCGCCGAGCACCAAAACCGGCATGGGATTCGTCGCGTCTGACGTGGCCATCGGCCGGGGCGGGAACCTACGGAACGGGGCCGCCTCTGTCCAGGGCGGTCTTTAGCTGCTACGGGCGAAGGAGGCAGACCTTTGGCCCGCACCTCGATTTTGATCGGCATCGCCGGCGGCACCGGCAGCGGCAAGACGACGCTCGCGCAGCACATCGTCGCCGCTCTCCCGAACGACGTGACGCTGCTCGAGCAAGACAGCTATTACCGGGATCGCTCCCACCTTGCCCCCGCCGAGCGCGTCAACGTCAACTACGACGAGCCCGCGGCGCTCGAGAACGACCTGCTTGCCGCGCACCTCTCGGCCCTGCGCGCGGGTGAGGCGATCGAGAGCCCCGATTACGACTTTTCGACGCACACGCGCAGTCGCGTGACGCGGCGCGTGGAGCCGGCGCCCGTCGTCGTCGTCGAAGGCATCCTCTTGTTCGCCGTCCGCGAGCTCCGCGACGCGTTCGACCTGCGGATCTTCGTCGACACCGACGACGATATCCGCCTGATGCGCCGCATCCGCCGCGACATCATCGACCGCGGCCGCGACATCGCGGACATCGAACGGCAGTACCACGACACCGTGCGACCGATGCATCTGCTGCACGTCGCGCCGAGCAAGCGCTTCGCGCATCTGATCGTGCCGGAAGGCGGCGAGAACGCGGAGGCTCTCGACGTGATCGTCGGGCGGCTCCGGTATCTCGTGATGGATGCGAGCGCGCGGAGTTAGGGGACCTAGCGCAAGCTCACCACTCGTGAATCGGCCACCCGCGCTGCCGCGCCGCGCGCCGGAGCCGTGCATCCGGGTTCACCACCTGCGGATACCGAACGGCCTCGAGGAGCGGCAGATCGGTGATGCTGTCGCTGTAGAACGTGGACTCGGCGAGGTCGAACTCACGCCGTTCGGCGAGCAGCTTCGCGCGCTCGAGCTTGCCCGCTCCGTAGCAGAGCGGTTCGATGATCCGCCCGCTCAAACGCCCATCTTCGAGCTCGAGCTCCGAGCAAACGACCTCGTCGATGCCGAGCTCCTTCGCGAGCGGACCGGCCGCGTACTTCGTGGCGCCAGTAACGATGGCGACGACGTGACCCTCGGCGCGGTGGCGCTCGACGGCCTCACGGCCTTTGGCCTGCACGAACGGCATGACGTACTCCTTGAACCAGCCGTCGCATGCTTCGATGAGCGCGCGCTCGTCCGTGCCGCGGAACTCGGCGAGGGCTTTGCGCGCGACCCCGGGTGCGTCGATCACGCCGAACGTGTATTGCATGGCCCAGAAGCCGACCTGCAGTGCGTCGCGCCAGGTCGCTTCACCGCGATCGCGGCGGTAGCGCGTGTAGAGTCGGGCCGTGTCTTTCTTCACGAGCGTCCGGTCCATGTCGAAGAGCGCCGCGACCCGAGGCATGCTCCGAACATAGTACGCCTTGGCCTCGCTCACCCCGCTCCCCATCGACCCGCTGCTTTCCGAGATCCGCGCGACGGTGGGCTCCGCGGGCTTGCTCGTGCTCGAGGCGCCGCCCGGCGCGGGTAAAACGACGCGCGTCCCGTGGGCGCTTTACGAGGCTCGGGCGGAAGCGGGCGGCGGCGACGACCGCGAAATCCTCGTCGCGGAGCCGCGGCGGCTCGCGGCACGGCTGGCCGCACGGCGCGTCGCGAGCGAGCGCGGAGTGAAGCTCGGCGAGACGGTCGGGTACAGCGTGCGCTTCGAGGACGTGGCCGGACCGCGGACGCGCGTGCGCTACGTCACCGAGGGCATCCTCGTGCGGCGCCTGCTCGCCGATCCAACGCTCTCGGGAGTCCGCGCCGTCGTGCTCGACGAGTTCCACGAGCGACACCTCGAGACGGATCTGCTGCTCGCGCTCCTCGTGCGCCTGCGACAAGGGCCGCGACCCGATCTCGCCATCGTCGTCATGAGCGCCACGCTCGACGCCGAGCCGATCGCACGGTTCCTCGCTGCTCCCCGCCTGCGCAGCGAGGGTCGGGCATTCCCCGTCACGATCGAGCACCTGCCGGCGCCCGACGAGCGACCGCTCGACAAGCAAGTGACGAGCGCGGTGCGCCGGCTGCTCGATGCGGATCCCGACGGCCACGTGCTCGTATTTCTGCCGGGCATCGGTGAGATCCGGCGCTCGGCGGAGACGCTCGCGACGCTCGCCAAGGAGCGCGGCGCCGTGGTTCTGCCTCTGCACGGCGACATGCCGCTCGCCGAGCAAGCGCGCGCGGTCGAGCCCAGCGCCGCGCGGAAAATCGTGCTCGCGACGAACGTCGCCGAGTCGTCGCTCACCATCGAGGGCGTGACGGGTGTCGTGGACTCGGGCCTCTCGCGCGTCGCCGGCCACTCGGCGTGGACCGGCCTCGCGACGCTCGGTCTCGCGAAGGTGAGTCGGGCATCCGCGACGCAGCGCGCCGGTCGCGCCGGCCGCACGCGCGAAGGTCGCGTGCTGAGGCTCTACACGCGCGGCGATTTCGAGGCGCGACCCGAGCACGACGCGCCAGAGATCACGCGCACGGATCTCGCGGAGGCCGCCCTCACCTTGCGCGCCGCGGGCGTCAGCGGGCTCGAGCGGGCGGCTTTTCTGACGGTGCCGCCCGCAGCCGGCATCGAGGCTGCCGAGGAGCTCTTGCGCGCGCTCGGTGCCGTCGAAGCGGATGGCACGCTGTCGGCCGTCGGCCGCAGGCTCGTCGAGCTGCCGTTGCCGCCACGCCTCGCGCGAGTCGTGGTCGAAGGCGAGCGCCGCGGCGTTGCCGAAGAGGCCGCGCTCGTCGCGGCGCTGATCGGCGAGCGCGACATCCGCGTGAGCGCCCGAACCCAGCTCGGCGGGCGCGACGCCGGCCACGGCGCGCGCGGACCGTCCGATCCGCTCGAGCTCGCGGAGCTCTTCGCCGAGGCCGAAGGGATGGGTTTCGAAGCGCACCGCGTGCGCTCGCTCGGGCTCGACCCGCGCGCGGTCGAGGCCGTCGCGCGCAGCAAGCGCCAGCTCGCGCGAGCCGTGCGTAACCGAGTGACGCCCCCGCCCGACGCGCCAGGCGTCGAAGCCGCGCTGCTCGCCGCGATCCTCACGGGCTTTCCCGATCGCGTGGCGCGCCGGCGCAAGCCGGGAGAGCGCGAGCTCGTGCTGGTGAGCGGCCGCACGGCACGGCTCTCCGAGCAGAGCGTGGTCCACGACGCTTGGCTCGTCGTCGCGATCGACGCCGAGGAGCAACCCGGACGCGGCGCCGTCGTGCGTTCCGCGAGCGCCGTCAGCGAGAATTTGTTGCTCGAGCTCTACGGCGACCGCGTGGAGGTCCGCGAGGAGTACCGCTTCTCGCCCGAGCGCGAGCGCGTCGAGACCGTCGAGTCGATGCGCTTCGGGGCCGTCGTGCTCGACGAGACGGAGCGCGCGGCCACGCCGTCGGCGCGCACCCAAGAGGTCTTGGTGGCGGCGGCCGTCGAGCGACCTACCCGCTTTCTGCGCAGTGAGCCCGCCGAGCGCCTCGCGCTGCGTCTCGGGCTCATTGCCGAGCATTTCCCGCGCGCCGGGCTCGGTACCGACCCGCGGGCACTCATCGAGGGCGCGCTGCGACGCGCGGCGACCGACGCCTGCTCGTTCGCGGAGCTCGAAGCGCTCGGTTGGCTCTCCTTGGTCGAGAGCGAGCTCAGCGCCGAAGCACGCCGGCTGCTCACGGAAGAAACACCGGAGCGCGTCCTGCTCGGCAGCGGTCGCAGCGTCGTCATTCAATACGAAGCGGGCAAGCCGCCGTTCGTGGAGTCACGCCTGCAAGACTTCTTCGGCGCGACGGAGGGGCCGCGCATCCTCGGTGGCCGAGTACCGCTCACGCTGCATCTTTTGGCGCCGAACCAGCGCGCCGTGCAGGTGACGACCGATCTCGCCGGCTTCTGGCAGCGCCATTACCCGAGCGTGCGGCGCGAGCTGATGCGCCGCTACCCGCGTCACGCCTGGCCCGAGGATGGGCAGAGCGCGACCCCGCCACCGCCCAAGAAACGCTGAAGGGTGGGCGCTGGTACGACCTGCTACGCTGGTCGAACCCCATGCTTTCGAGAGCGCGCCCGGTCTGCTACGTCGCCGTCCTCGCGCTTTCGGGCGCGTTTTTCGCCTGCAGCAGCCAAGCCATCGATCGCGGTCAGGCGAGTGGGGGCAGCTCCGGCACCTCGGGTACTTCGGGCTCCTCGGGGACTTCCGTCACCTCGGGCACGGGGGGAAGCTCCGGTACCAGCGGACACGGCGGCTCCTCCGGCGCGGGCACGGTGATGATCCCCGACTACACGGCGTCGCCCTGCTACGGCGAGTCGGCCACGACGAACGTGTACGATCTCGTGACACACGGCACGCACCCGGTCGCGGCGACCTGCCGCGCCGAAGGCGACAAGGTGCGTCTCTACGTCGCCGATGAGCTCTGGGAGACGAAGGTCGACGCTGACGCGCCGGTTCTCGGCCAAGGCGAGGTCGACGCCTTCATGGCGCGCTACGAGCTTACCGGCTCGAGCGCGAGCACGCACCCGGAGCTCGGCATCCTGCCCACGGACGAGCTCGTGTTCGGCAGCCTCACGGGGAGCGCGCTCACCGACGGCAAGCTCGACGTTTTCGTCATCGATTCGAGCGGAGCCGGCGACGGCTACCTCTGCGGCTGGTGCACGCCGAAGGTGCTGCACCTCGACGGGCCGTCGCTTCGCTCGCTCCACACCGACAAAACGCTGTCGATCGCCGCGCACGAGAGCTTCCACGCGATTCACCGCGGCTACGACCCGGACGAGGAAGTCTGGGTGGACGAGAGCCTCGCGCAGTCGGCGATGATCGTGAACGGCTTCTACACCGACCAAACCTGGGTCGACGAGTTCATGCACAACACGAACCAGGCTTGGGGACCCGGCGTGAACGACGTGACGTCGTTCGACTACGGCGCGGGGCTGCTCTTCGGCACGTACTTGTTCGAGCACGGCGGCACGGACCTCCTGAATGCGATCACCCACGAGCCCGCGAACGGCTGGACGGGCATCGATCGCGCGCTCGAGACGGTGGGCGACTCCGCAACGGGCTACGGGCTCTTCCAGGACATGGCGATCGCGGCATTCCTGAACGACGCGGACAAAGGTTACGGCTTTCGCAGCATCGAGCTCGACAGCAAGGTACTGCCCTACGACGTGACGACGGGCATGACGATCAGCGACACGCTCGAGTCCTACGGCCTCATGTTCGTGACCTTCGACGCCGACGCGACGAGCGTCACCGTAGACGCCCCGACCACCGTGAGCGCGCGCCTCG
>DATMCL010000050.1:0-32287 GCA_035558375.1 Polyangiaceae bacterium | reverse complement strand
AGGCGCAGCTGTTCGCCGCATTCTCGCAGGTGGATGGCTCGCTCACCCGCAAGTATGGGGGGACGGGTCTCGGCCTCGCTATCTGCAAGCAGCTCGTGACGCTCATGGGCGGTGAAATCGGGGTGGAGAGCGCGCCCGGCAAGGGCAGCACGTTCTTCTTCTGGATCCCCCTCGTCGAGGCCGCCGTCGACGACCACTCGGACGACCTTCCGGTCACCGACGTTCGTGCTCTCATCGTCGACGACAACGCCACGAACCGGTTCGTGCTGGAAGAGCTGCTCACGAGCTGGGGCATCGCGCACGCGAGCGCAGCGGACGCGAACGCCGCCGTCGAGCTCCTCGAGCAAGCAACGCGCGACGAACGGCCTTTCGGCCTCCTGATCACCGATATGCACATGCCGGAGGTCTCTGGACTCGGCCTCGCGCGACGGGTGCTGGCGAACGGTACGGGACCGAAACCCGCGATTTTGCTGGTCACCTCGCAGAGCGAAGCCCACTTACCGGAGGAGACCGAGCTCTTCGTCGACGGCCTGATGCAGAAGCCGGTGCGGGCGCACGATCTCGCGGAAAGCATCGGCCGCGTGCTCCGTTGCGGCCCCCCCGACAAGAGCCCCAAACGCCAACTGAACTTGCCGAGCCTCCGCCCGGCGCTCGAAGAGCGACGCGTCCTCGTCGTGGAGGACAATCCCACCAATCAGCAGGTGATGGAGGAGATGCTGCGCGCGCTTGGCTACCGCTGCGACCTAGCGGACAACGGGGAGCGGGCGCTCGAAATGTTGGAGCAGCGGGGCTATCCGCTGATTCTCATGGATTGTCAGATGCCGGTCTTGGACGGCTACCAGACGACGCTCAAGATCCGTCAGCGCGAAACGCCCGGCGAAGCGGTGCCGATCATCGCCGTGACCGCCCACGCGTTGACCGAGGAGCGGGCCAAGGTCCTCGGCGTGGGGATGAACGACTACATCTCCAAGCCCGTGAGCCGGAAGTCGCTGGCCGACGTCCTGAAGCGCTGGTGGCCGGCGCACCTCGCGCCAGCAGTGTCCGTGCCCCAGGCGTCGAGCCCGAGCGTCGTCGTCCCCGAGACCTCGGCGCTCGATCCGAGCGTCAAGCGCACCGAGCGCGTGGTTCGCGTGTTCCTCGCCGACGCCCAGCGCGACATCAGCGCGCTCCAAGCGGCGGTCGCCGCCGCGGACGCGAAAGCGGTCAAGTCCACCGCGCACCGACTCAAGGGCGGATGTCTCGCGATTGGCCTGCCGCGCATGGCGAGCGTCTGCGTCCAGCTCGAGGCGAGTCCCCCGAACGGAGCGGAGCTCTTCCTCGAGCTCGGACGCGAATTCGAGCGCGTGAAGGGACACCTCGAGGCATCGCTTGCGTCCTAGGCGCTCGCGAGCGGGTCGTCACCCCGCTCTGCGCGCCGGAGCTCGCTTGCGAACTGGGGCTCTGCCAACACCCCCGTGAGCGCCTCCGCGTTCTCGATGTCCACCATCACGCCGCTCACGCCGATGCGAAGGCACGCCTCGATCATTTCCCGGTGGACCAGCACCCAAGGGTAGACGAACCCGAGCTTTCCGAGGCGCTTCAGAGCGACGGCGCGCTCCATACACGTGATGAGGCTCGCGCTCGCCAGGCTGAAGCCCGCGACCGTCGTCACGCCGTTGCCGTAGGCGGCACGCGTGACGCCGGCTCGCGCAAAAAACTCGGCGACCACGTGCGGGTCGTCTTCCTCGTCGATCATCAGCGCTTCGTGGTCGCTCAAATGCAACTGCAGCGGCTCGAAGAAGGGCACGCGCTCGAGCGACGGAATCGAGACGATCACGTGCAGCGCGGTCCCCTCCTCCGTGAGGTGCGCGCGTACCTTCGAGTGAAGCTCCGCGGCGAGCCGCGGCTCGGCGAGCTTAGAGTCCAAGATCACGAGCGCAAGCGCTTCCCCTTGCGGTGAATCGACGAACGCCTTGAGCTCGTTCAAAAACGGGACGAGGCGCGACGGCAGCTCGAGCGGCAAGGCACGCCGCAAGGGTGTCACCCCATAGTGACTCACGTAGAGCTCGCCGTCCTCGTCACTATTGATGTCGATCTCGACGGCATTGAGCCCGCGCGCGACCGCGGAGCGCACCTCGTCCATCGAGTTCGTGTTGTGCCCGATGAGGTAGACCGGTCGAGCCATCGCCTAGTCGCTCGAGCCTTCCCACTTTAGCGGCGCCGAGCAAAGCGGCAAGATCGCCCCACTCGGTGGCGGATTGGCGGCCGAGGCGCGTTGCTCGGGTAGCATAGCCGCTCATGCTTTTCTGGGACCCCTCGTTCCGCCTGGCTGCGATCTACGGCGCCGTGATCCTGGTGGTCGCGGCGTTGCTCAGACTCGTGCGGGGTGCACCGCGGGTGAGACTCCGCCGAAGCGTCCTGCTCTTCGTCGGGTACCTGCTCGTGCTCGGCGCGCGTGCGCTGGTCGGCGATCGCGCGGGTGCGGCGGTCGCGCAAGGGTTTCGATTTGCAGACGCGCTCGTCGCGTTGCTCTTGGCGGTGCACTTGGGCGCGCTGGTCGTGTTCGACCTCGGGCTGCGCGCGTTGCGCTGGCGGCCCTCGGACATCCTGCACGATCTCACCGTCGGCGGCTCCTACATCGTCGCGACCTTCTGGTTGATGCACGGCATGGGCGTCAACGTCACGGGCATCGTCGCCACGAGCGCCGTCGTCACGGCCGTCATCGGTTTGTCACTTCAGTCGACGCTCGGCAACGTGATCGGGGGCCTCGCCCTCCAGGTCGACGACTCCGTGCGCGAGGGCGACTGGATCGAGCTCGAGAACAAGACGCAGGGCCTCGTGAAGAAGGTGCGCTGGCGCCACACGGTGATCGAGACCCGTGATTGGGACACGCTCGTCGTGCCGAACAATCAGCTCGTGGCGCAGACCATCAAGATCCTCGGCCGGCGCGAGGGGCATCCCGTGCAGCACCGCATGTGGGTCTACTTCAACGTCGACCACCGCTACCCCCCGCGCGAGGTGATCCGCATCGTCGACGAGGCACTCCAATCCGCGCCGCTCCCCGGCGTCGCGTCCGAGCCCAAACCACACGCCATCGTTCACGATTTCGCACGCGACGGCCGCGACAGCTTCGCGTACTACGCCGTTCGCTACTGGCTCACCGACCTCGCGCGAGACGATCCGACGAGCTCCGCCGTCCGCGAGCGACTCTACGCCGCGCTCCAGCGCGCCCAGATCCCGCTCGCGCTGCCGGCGGCGGCACTGTTCTTGACCCGCGACGACTCCGAGAAGAGCGAGCGCAAGCGACAGCGTGCGCTCGAATCGCACCGCAACGCGCTGCGCGGCGTATCCCTGTTCTCGAACCTCTCCGAGGACGAGCTCACGCGCTTGGCCGAGAGCGCCAAACGCGCGCCGTTCGCAGCCGGGGAGATCGTCACGCGCCAAGGGGCACAGGCGCACTACCTCTACGTGCTCGTGAGCGGCCAAGTGGACGTGCTCGTGAGCACCGAGGGTGGCGCCGAGCGTCGCGTCGCCACCCTCGAGGCCCCCGCCTTCTTCGGCGAGATGGCGCTACTGACGGGCGCCGCGCGCGAAGCGACGGTCGTCGCCAAAGGCGTCGTCGAATGCCTGCGCGTCGACAAGGCCGGCTTCGGCGAGCTGCTCAACGCCCGCCCCGAGCTCGCCCGCGATGTCGCGGCCATTCTCGCCGAACGCCGCGTGGGCCTCGAAGCCGCGCGCGGCGGCCTCGATCAGGACGCTCGCACCCGCCGCATCGCGCACGAAAGCAGCCGGATCCTCGCGTCGCTCAAGGATTTCTTCGCGCTCGAGAGCTGAGCGGCGCGGCACATCTCATGCATCATGCTTGCTGAACCGTCCGGCGAGGCGTCCTCGCAGCGGCTCTGTGACCAGTATTGAAGGTTGTGAGCGAGGTGTCGTGCCGATAGCCACCCCCGCCGAGGGAACCACGGTCCGAGTCTTCACGTTCAAGCAAGGCCTTTTGTCTGGGATCGCGCACGACCTCGAAATCGCCATCGACACCTTCTGGATCGATTGGACCGTGGGGCACGTCTCCGCGACTTTCGACACGAGGAGCCTCCGCGTGCTCCACGCCGTCGTTGCCGGTCACCCCGCGCCGAACGCCCTCTCGGCGCACGACCTGCGCAAGATTGGGCAAACCATCGCCGACGAGGTCCTCGTCACGTCACGACATCCCGAGGCACGCTTCGAGTCGGCGTCTGTTTCCGCCGAAGGCGACGACTTCGCCGTCCGCGGCACGCTCGAGCTCTGCGGCGCTCGCAACGAGCTCACCGTACGCGTCCATCGCGAGCAAGCGACCTACACTGCGGAGCTCGTGCTCGACCAGCGGAACTTCGGCATCGTCCCCTACAGCGCGATGATGGGCGCACTGAAGCTCAAGCCCGAAGTGCGGGTTCGCGTGCGCGTGCCCGCTTCCGCGACCGGGGCATCACTCAGGGCGCCGACTTCTTCAGCGTGAAGTCGTCCAACGTGACGGTGCCGTCCGTCGTCGCGGAACCAATGCGGCACTTGCCGTTTGTCACGACAATGCCGGGGAGTGTGACCTCGGTCCAATTGGAGCCCGAAGGGAGCGGGACGCTCGCGTCCGCGGCGCCGAAGTCGCGCGCGAAGAGGGTGCCCGTGCCGGTGCCGCGTGCCCACGCAGAGAGCGTGTAAGTTCCGTTCGGGAGCACCGAAAGGTTTTGTTCGACGTTGGCTGCGTCCGAAAGCTGCCAGGCGAAATTGCCGGTTCGAGTGCTCGTCACGTCGTCGCTGCCGCTCGTGTCCCAGCCAGCCGGGGGATTGGTCGCGACGCGATCGGCCTCGAAGCTCGGATTCAGCGCGTAGTTGTTGTTTGGCCCGACCGACCAGGAGCCGGTCGTCGTGTCGATCGCCCACTCGCTCAGCGATTGCATGACGGGCGCCGTGCCCTCGAACGTGAGGGGCATCCATTGGTTGTAGCCGACGCCGTTGCCCGCAAAGTCGCTCCAGCGGTCGCCCCCGAAGACGACCGTATCCTCCGCGGTTCCCTTGACGGTGACGAATAGGCCTGTTTGCGTGACGTGACTGAAGTCGAGATCGGTATTCCCCATCACGACTTCTGCGGCATAAGGCCCGAGGATGTTCGTCGCGGAGATGCAATACGTGTGGGAGGCGTTCCAGCCGTGGAGATCCGAGGAGCACACGTAGTAGCGACCGCCCACCTTGAACATGGCGTTCCCCTCGCGCCCCGCGCCGCCGAAGATCTTGGTGGCCGGCAGCGCCTCGAGAAAATCGGCGGCGCGAAGGGGAATGATGTACGTGTTGCTGCGCCCGCTCAGGCTCGAGCAGAGGACGTACGCCGCCCCGTCGTCGTCCGTGAACACGGATTGGTCGCCGCAGTTGCCGTTCGTGACGTTGTCGATGGTCGGTTGGGTATGGTCGACGACGAACGCGCCGTCCGGAGTGTCGCTCGTCGCGAAGAACTGCTGGGTGTCGGGCGTTCCGAGGTACTGCCCGACGATCACGTACTTCTTGCTGGTCGCGTTGTACGCGGCGCCCACGCGACCAATCCACGTGGAAGAGGACATCGTGAGCTTCGCGGCCACGCTCTCGTACGTGAGCGCGTTGCCTTCGAGCTTCCAGGTCGCCAGATCCGTCGATGAATAGGTCGTGATCGCGACGAAGCCCGTGTCGGAATTCGAATTCGTGGGGCTCTTCGCGTACGTCTCTGCACCTTTGTAGCGCACGCCGTACCAGTAGTACTTGCGGTCGACTTGGAGGACGCCGCCGCCCTGCGAGTAGATGGGATCGCCGCCGGTGTCGTGCCAGAACACGTCGTTCTCGATCCAGGCGCCGGTGGCGCTTCCTGCGTCTCCGCCCCCGCCCCCCGACCCTGCATTTCCGCCGCCGGTGCCTGCTGCGCCGGCCGAGCTCGCGCCCGCGCCGGCACCTGCAGCGCCGCCGACCATGGTTTTTCCACCGCTGCTTGGGAGCCCACCGCCGCCACCCATGTCGGTACCACCCGCCGCGCCGCCGGCGTTCGTCGCGCCCGTGCCGCCGGGACCGGCCCCGCTGAGTGCGCTGTCGCCTCCGGAGCCGTTGCGGCCGGCGCTACCTGCGCCACCGCTGGCGCTCATCCCCGCGCTTCCGCCTTGCGTCGAGGCGCCTGCGCCCGCACTTCCTCCGGAGGCTCGCGAATGGTTCGGCGCCGTCTCTCCCGGAGCGTTCGAGCAACCCGTGAGGGTGACGGCGCCCGCGACGACGAGCCCGACTGCGCGAACGCGGAGCGGTAGCATGCTCAAGCCGCGTCCCACCGTCGCTTGCGCTTACGGAGCCAAGCCACACCCGCTAGCAACAAGAGCACGCTGGCTCGCGAATCCCCGGAGCCGCTGGCGACGCGGCATCCGCACCCTGAAGAGTCATCGCCACTGCCCGCTCCAGCGCTCCCCGCGACCGCATCTCCACCGCTGCCGGGGCTCACGCTCCCGCCCGCTGCGGGAGCGCCCCCTGCCCCACCCGACGTGCTCGTCGCACCGCCCGTCGCGCCCGCGCCACCCGAAGCCGTCGCTCCTGCAGCGCTCGTGGTCCCACCTTTGCTCGGTGCGCCGGCGCTTCCGCTCTGGCCGCCCCGGTCGCCTCCGCCCGCGCCCGGTGCGCCCGCCGTCGCACTCCCGCCAGCCGCGCTCGTCGTGCCGCCGGCGTTCGACCTGCCGCCGCTCGACGAACCGCCGCTCGGCATGCCGCCCGTGCTCGTCATGCCACCACGACCCGCCCCAGGCGCGCCCGCGCTCCCGCCTGCACCCGCTGCTCCGCCACTTCCTGGGTCGACGGGCGCACCAAACTCGAAAGCGCCCAGATCCGGCGCCGCCCCGGTAAACGGCAAGTCCACGTCGGTCCCGACGTCGATGAGGTCGCTATCCATCACCAAGCGCAGGAAGCCGTTGTTCGGCAGACTTCCGTCCGACGCGCGCGCCGCCTGCGCTTCGGACTCGGTCACGCTCATGAAATCCGCGGCGCTGACCGTCACGGAGAGCGACCAGGAGTTGAACGTGTCCGTCCCGCCCGTCAGGTTCGAGATCGCGGTACCCGTCGCCATCGCGATGTTGTTGCGGAGGACGTGATCGGACGGATAGCCCGAATCGGCGAGCATGTTGTAATTGACGGGATTCTTGAACGCGGTGTTGTTCAGGAAATTGATCCGTCCGGGGTGGTGGTTCGCGTAGAAGCCTTGTGAGCGGTTGCCGAACGCCACGCATTGGCGAACGGTATGCTCCGCGGCGCCGGTGCTCGGCACGCTCGGTGGCGAGCCGTAGCCGCCGGCCTTGAAGCCCGCCCCGTTGCCGGCCGCGGTGGTCGTGCCCGGCTGCCAGCCGTTTCGGAACGAGAACGACTGCTCCACGAGGCAGCTGCCGGAAGCATTGATGAAGTCGTAGCCGTCGTCGCTGTTGTCGTACGCCCGGCAGCCGCGCAGCACGTTACCGCCGCCGGAAGAGTGGCAGCCGAAGCCGTCACCGCTGCCGCCGTCTTCGAGCACGTCGTAGTTGTCGTGCGAATCGCAGTTGAGAACCAGGTTGTCGGCGCCGCTCGTGATGAAGACGCCCGGCGCGTCGTTGTCGTGCACGTTCAGGTTCTCGAGAACGTTGTTGCTCCCCTGGATACGCACCCCCCAGGAATCCTGACCCGACATGTACTGGTGCACACCCATGACCTCGAGACCGCGGAGGTGCACCCAGCTGCAATGCACGTCGAGACCGGTGACTCGATTCGAGGGGGTGAGGTCCGTGAGATCGAAGATGGGCACCTCTCCCATGTAGGCGAAGTAGTTGATCGGCTGATCCTGCTTGCCGCTCTTCGTGAACGCGACCCCAACGGTACCCGTGCCGGAGAACGCGTAGCGCCCACCGCGAATGAACACGGTATCGCCCGCGCTCGCGGCCGTTTGCGCGCGGCCGACCGTCGCGAACGGGGCGTCCATCGTGCCGGCTGCCGAATCGCTGCCGTCGACGGCGACGTAGTAATCGGCGGCGCGCGCGGCCGCGGGCACGAGCAGCACCGTCGCGAAGGCCCAAACGGCCTTTAGGAGCGGTGCGAGCGAGAGGCTTCGGAGAGTGACAGTCATGGCTTGAAAAGGGGGCTACTCGGACCAGGTCCCCGCGCCGGCGTTCAGCTTCCAGCTCGGGAGGTACTTGGGGAGAGCGATATCCGTCCCCGTGAAGACGAGCGGCTGGAACACGTAGCCCGCGAGATCGTTGTGACGACCCGGCGCCGTCGTGTCCTCGGTGCCGTCCCAGTGGTCCCCCCAATAGACGTACGTGGTGCCCGAGCACCCGACCACCGGCTGCACCCACGTGCACTGCGAGAGCCAGGTTCGCTCGTCGGAGATGTTGTCGCTCGGGTCGTCCACCGGCGCGAGGTAGCCCTGATACGTCCAGGGACCCGTGACGGCCGGCGCGGTCGAATAGAAGTTGTTGTTCGCGCGCCAGCCCGTCTTGTACGACCCGAGCCAGTAGTACGTGCTCCCGGCTTTGAAGATGGTCGGGGATTCCGAGCCACCGGAGTCGCCGTTCACGGCCGAGAAGGATTTGTCCGACAGCCAGCTGTGGCAATCGTCGGCGAGCGTGTAGACGTGCCCGCTCTCGGTCATGACGTATGCCCCGCTGTCATCGGCGTAGGCAGTCATATCGCTGTGAACCGCCAGCGCCCCGGCGGAGTTCTTCAGCGGCCCCTTGTACGCGTACTGGCCGTTGACGGTCGTCGACGTGGCGTACACGACCTCTTTGTCCGTCTGATAGTCCTCGGACGCCGCGTGCGCGAACAGCACGAACTCACCGGTGCTCGGGCAGCGAACGATGTGCGGGCGCTCACCCTTGCGCGTCGGACCGAGCTCGCCGCTCGCTTGTTGCGGCAGGATGATCCCCTCGTTCTTCCAGGTCGCGAGATCCTTCGACGAGTACATGGAGAAGCCATTGAAGTTGTTGGCCGTGCTGTTCGAGAGGAAGAACTCTCCGTGGAGGTAGAAGGTGTCGCCGACTCGAATGATCCCGCCTCCGTGCGCGTTCACGCGCTTGCCGTCCGTGTCCATGAACACGATCCCGGTCGAGAGCGGCCCTGCCAACGTTCCCACGGGGCCGTCGCAATTCTGAGCACCGCCATTCGCGCTGCCGGCGTTCCCCGCACCCCCGCCCGCCGTACCGCCCCCAAGGCCGCCCGCGCCGCTCAGTCCGGAGACGCCGCCCATGGACGCACGACCTGCTGCCGAGGTCCCTCCGTCCGCCCCGCTCGCACCCGCCGTTGCGGAACCACCCGTGGCTCTCCCGCCGGTGCTCGCACCGCCCGCGCCCGCACCGCCCGCGCTCGCACCGCCCGCTCCCGCGGCCGAGCGACCGCCGATGGATCCTCCGCCCGTCGCCCCCATCGCCATCATGCCACCAGCAGCAGCACTGCCCGAGGAACCGCCGCTCGCAGGCGTTCCAGCGCCCGCATGACCAGCAGCGCTTGGCCCGTCCCCGCCTCGGCCCGTGCCAGAGCCCCCCGCACCGCTCGAGGTTCCCGACCCCGCGCAGGCAATGAGGAGAGCGACGAGGCTCAACGCGGGCAACGCGAGGCGGGACTGGTGATCGGCAGGTGCGGAGAGCGGGCGGATCAGGGGCACCACCTAAGGTTGCCACCGGCCCGCGATTGCAGTCAGGACTTCGCGCTCCGGCGCTTGAATCCGACCAAAAGTAACGAAATTTGCGGTTCGTGCGAAAGCGGCGAGCCCTCGGCGAGGCCGAACCCGCCGAAGAGGTAGCGAGCGCTCTTGCGCGCGAGCCTGTGACCGCAGTCGCCGGGGCGCGGCTAGCACTACGTCGCGCGTTTCCGCCGGTCGGCCCCATGGCCGAGGATCGCGCGGGAACATTCCGCGCGGCGTGCTGTCGGCGCTCGTCATGGTCGCTGCACGAGTCGTGGGCTCGCCCTTGTCGAAAACGTCCGGTGAGCTCCGCGCCGAGCCCCCGGATCTGCTGCACGCCGCGCCCTTCCCTCGCTTCGACGCCGAGGCGTTGCGGCTGTCGCTGACGCTCGCGTTCAGCGGCGGGGGTCAGGGTGGCCTGTTCGGGGAGGCGCTCGATCGAGCGGTGCTGGCGCCGTCGTCGTTCGATCCGGGCGCGTTCGCGAGCGACCTCTTTCTCCGAAACTTCGTCGGTTTGTGCTGCAAGGTGCGCGTCGGACAGCGCGACTATCCGGTCGCTCATCAGCATCTGGCGCGGCTCATCGCCTCCCCACCGTCGGACCCGCGGACGATCGAGTTTCGGCGCGCCATCCTTGCCGAGCTCGCGACGTCGAGGCAGCTCCGGGAGGAGCTCGAGCAGCTTTACGTGGTCCTCTACCGCTTGCGGAAGATCCTCGAGAGTGGCTCCGCCGAGTGGGATCCGAACCGGCGACAGATGGACATTCTCGCCGCGGTGAAGGAGCTCGTCGAGCGCATGGCCGACAAGTTTTGCGCGGCAAGGTCCGGATTGTCACGCCTTGCGGAGTTCGGCGCTCGCGTGAAGGCAAGCGAGGCGTTTCGCTCGCTCGCGGACCTGATCGCGTACGACGAGAAGCTCGCGACGCTCGAGCTCAAGGTGTCGGTGGGGGCCGACGGAAAGATCCGCGCCTTCAAACTGCTGTCGGTCGCGGAGAATCAGACCAACCCCTTCGTCGGCTCGCCGGCGCAGCGCTGGCTCGCGCGGGCGGAGCTGTTCCTGCGCGGCTTCTCGTTCAGCAGCGGAGAGGTGATGGCGCGCCTCATCCTCGCCGTGTTCGACGGGCTCGAGCCCGTGTTTCCCAGCTTCGTGGGGCTGCTCGGCGATCTGGAGTTCTACCTCGGCGCGCTCGGCTTCAAAGACTTCGCGGCGAGTGCGGGCCTGCCCGTGTGCTTGCCCGAATTCGTTACGGCGGAGACGCCGCGCGTGCTCGACGGGCTCTTCAATCCGCTCCTGCTCGCTCACGGCATTCCGCCCGTCCCTTGTGACCTCACGACGGACCGTCACGACACGACCGTCCTCGTCACCGGCCCGAACTCGGGCGGCAAGACGCGCTTGCTCCAGTCGGTGGCCCTCGCTCAGCTGCTCGGCCAAGCGGGACTGTTCGTGCCCGCTCGCGTCGCCAAGCTCACGCTGGCGTCGTCCCTCGTCGTGTCGCTCATCCAGGAGACGAAGGCGGATCAGGCCGAGGGACGCCTCGGGATGGAGCTCGTGCGAATTCGCGCGCTGTTCGAGCACCTCCCGCCGGGCGCGATGGTGATGCTCGACGAGCTCTGCTCGGGCACGAATCCCTCCGAAGGCGAGGAGATCTTCGAGCTCGTCGTGCAGATGCTGACGCGGCTCCGGCCGCAAGCGTTCATCACCACGCACTTTCTGGCATTTGCGAGCCGCCTCGAGAGCGCCGGCGCGATTCCGGAGCTCCGGTTCCTGCAGGTTTCCCTGGGGGAAAATCACGAGCCGACCTACCAATTCAAGCCCGGCGTCGCGAAGACGTCGCTTGCCGGACATGCCGCGGCACGCCTCGGTGTCACGGGTGAGCAGCTGCTCGCGCTCGTCGAACGAAACACGCGCGCCCTCGCCGCCAAGCGCGAGGTCTGAGCGATGCCGACGTTCCTCACCACGCCGAAGATGTCGCCCGAGCTCGCCGCGCGCGTGCAGGCGAGCGTCAACGGCCGCCGCGCTACGCCCGGGAGCCGGCGCCGAGCTCCGCATCTCATCGTGCTCGTGCGCCTGGCCGTGCTCGTGCTCACGGGAACGCTGGTGGCGCTGGTGCTCTACGTGCGCCATCACGACCGCGAAGAGCGCGAGCACGCGCGTGCGGATCTAACGGCCAGCGTCGACCGGCGGCGCGCCGCGCTCGAGCCACAGGATCACCGGACGCTCGGACTGATCGAGGACTGGCTCGTGCGCGGAGCGGGCCAGTACGAGGGCGATCTGGTCGCGGAGGCACTGCGCGCTCCCGGAGCGCTCGCGGCGCTGTTCGCGGACCGGGCGGTCTACGTTCGCGGTGAGCAGGCGGGGTTCCGGAACGCCGCGGCCGTGGCCGACGCGGCCAAGTCCTCGTCCAAGGATGCTTTCCTCCTTTGCTTGCTCGAGCCACCACCGGAGCGGGCCGAGAAAGCGCTGCTCGCAAAAGCGCGCCTGGCGTACTCCACTCGGGGTGAGCTCGAGGCGGCGACGGAGCACGTCCACCCGCTTCGGGATGCCGTCGTCGGCATGCCGTTCCTCTCTCCCGCGTTCGCCGAGCGCGTGCGCAAGGCGAGCGAGCTCACCGAGCTCCGCCGCTTGCGAAACGCCTTCGACAAGGCGCCGCTCGACGCGGCCATCCACGCTGCCAAGGCGCGCCTGCTCGTGTTCGTCGTCGACGAGCCGAGCCCGCCGGGCGGGACCGTCGAGCTCGACGGCGAAAAGGCGCACGTCGTGCGGGTCAGCATCGTCGACCTCGCGCACGAGAGCCCGCTACTGCGCCTGAGAAAGCGCGTGGATCCCTCGTGGATCAGCGCCGGACGGCGGGTCGATTCGGCGAACGCGCTCGACTCGTGCGCGCTCGCGCTCGACGTTCACGAGAGCCTCGCGCGGCTCTAGCCGCCCCCTGCGCAGATGCTATCCTCCCGCGCGATGCGTGGCCGGAGGCAGGAAGTTTCAGCGTTGGTAGCGGCGCTCGGACTGCACGCTGCCGCGCTTGGCGTGCTGCGATGGATCGGCACTCCGATTTCGGAGTCCCGTCTGCACCCGGCGTCCCGCGTCGAGGACTTGCTCGAGCTCGACCTCGATGACCCGGCCCGCACCGACCTAGCCGATGCTTTGACCGGGCACGCGGAGGCGGAGCAGTCCGCGCCAGCGCAGGCGCCCGAGCTCGAGCGTTTCCCCTCCCACGCGACGGCGCGCGTGGTCCCGCAACCGAGCGAGACCGAGCTCGAGACCGTCGAACCCGCGGCGTCCGCCACCATCGCAGCCGCGCCGGACGTCGCGGCGCCCTCGAAACCAATCGATCTCGGACTCGGTCCGGAGAGCTGGCAGCGCTGGATGACGGCACCCACCGGCACCGAAGCACCCCAGGCGGCGGCACCGCCCGCGCGAAATCGATACCAGGTCTTTCGTCCCGCACCGGCGAGCACCACGGGCGGGCTCCAGGAAGGCCTCGACGAGAAAGACCGCGCGCGCGGCCTCGGGCTCGGGCCGGAAGGACGAGTCTTGTCGGCACTTCAGAAGGCCGCGCACGCGCCGGAGGCACCCGAGACCGGCGTGGCGCGCTTCGTGGTCACCGTGCGACGAACGGGCGCCGTGGAAGTGACGCTGGGGGCCGCAACCGACCAGCACGAGCAATGGCAGAAGCTGGCGAAGCACATCGCGAGCGACCTCCGGAGCTCGCCCCCGCGAATTCCGCCGCCGCACGAGGGTTTCAAATACGCCGTCGAGGTCGTCGCGGAGCAGACGCTGCCGAACGGAACCAAGGCCAAGTCGCGCAAGAAGCCGCACCTCGACGCGCCGCTGAAATTCCAAGACACTGACGCCTCGGTGGCGCAGGCGACGCGCGAGAATCCGACGATCGTCAATCCGACGCCCGACGACATTGCGCTCAAGCTCGACGCGCCCGGCGTCTACGTCGCACAGAACAACGGCGTTTGCGACTACCGCGCCGGTGTGGGTTCCATCGCCACAGGCTCACGTCTTGGTGTCGCCGCCGGACCGGTGATCCAGGGCGCGTGCGACCCGACGAATATTGGCGCCAAATCCCAGCGCATCGTGCGCACTCGCGTCGTCGCACAATCGCTGTTCTGACGCGCGCCCTCGCCCTGTTTGGCCTAGCGGTGACCCGCGCTCGTCGAGGAAGCCGGCCTACGGTTTCACCACTCACGGCGGCGAGTCCCGTCTCAGCGCGGGACGACGCGAGGGACGCTCGACGCACGTGAACCCAACTTAGGCCTACGTGCGTGCCGTCTCGCGCACGTAACCCGAGGTGTAGGTCTAGGAGCGCACGTTGGCACGACTCTGAAATCGCTTGCCAGAGTGCGCTTCGCGGACCGAACATCGAGGTTCGTCGCGAGCGCGATCCGTTCGGGTTCTGGTCCGCGCTTGCTGGGAAAGGCTCGGGGTTTGGGTCGAGACGCGATTTCGAGCGAGGGATCTCCTATTGCCGAAAGTTCGCGCGAGGTCTGTTCGACGGGCATCACGGCTTCGGTGTGCTCGACGCGCGTGCTGCTCGTGGGGCTCACGACGCCGGAAGGCGACGCGCTCGAGGCCGCGCTCGGCCGCGTCCGGCTCGAGGTGTCCCGCGCTCGCTCGGCGCCCGACCTTTGGACGCGGCTCGCGCACCTCGGGTTCGAGCCGCCCACGTTGGTTTTCGTCGACCTGACCTTGCCCGAGACGCTGGAAGACGGCTTTTTCGGCACGTTGCGGCGCGCTCTGCCGGCGGCGAGCCAGGTCGCGGTGGCGGAGCGCGTCGAGGGCGAACGGGCGGCTCGGCTACTCGGGCTCGGCGTCCCGTCGCTATCCCTTCCCGCTAGCCCGGATGCGCTCGTCGACCTCGCCCTCAAGCTTTCGTTTCGCGCACCGCTCGCCGTCGTCCTCGAACCTCGGACGCGCTCCGATACGGGCGACCTCGGGGAGCTCGCGAGCGCGCTGGACGCCTACGCCGTCCGCCGCAGTTTGAGCGGCCAGCAGCGCGCGATCTTGGGGCTCTACCTCGCCGGCAACAACGACAAGGCCATCGCGGAGCTCTGTGGTTGCGCGCTCGCCACGGTCTACGAGCACTGGCGGCGCATGGCGAAGAAAGCGGGCGCCACCCACAAGGCCGATGTCATCGCGGACTTCCACCGCTTTCTGACGCACGGCGCCAAGGTGTCCGAATTTCACGGACAGGGGTCCGAATTCTCGTGACTCGTGACTGCCACGGTCGAGTGAGAGGCTCCGTCTCGCGAACGGAGGCACCGCATGCAAGCCAAATGGTGTGTGGGACTAGGGGTCTGCTTTTTATCAATCGGTCTCGCCGGAGGTTGCGGACAGCAGCACGAGACGACGACCACGGAGCGCCAGCCCTCGGGGCCGCCGTCGACCAGCCAGGTGCCGCTCGCCCCCACGTCGATTCCGAAGTTCGCCCACGAGCTGCCGATCCCGCGCGTTTACGCGCCCACCATCGTGGGGATGGGGCCGATGCTCCACCACGAGTACACGGTGTCCGTCCAGAAGACGACGGTGCAGATGCTGCCGCCCGGCTTCCCGGACACCACGGTGCTTGCCTACGGCGGAGACGTGAAAATCCCGAATTCGTCGGGCACCGAGTTCGTCCGCAGCGTTCCGGGGCCGGTCTTCGAGACGACACGCGGCATCCACGCGACCCTCCACTGGCGCAACGAGGTGACGACACCGCATTTCATGCCGGTTGATCCGACGTTGCATTGGGCGAACCCGAACGCCATGGAGCCGCCGACGGCGCCGTTCACGCCCTTCCCGCCCGGCTATGCAGCGGCGCTGTTCCCCGTGGCGCACGTCACCCACATGCACGGTCTCGTCGTGGGGTCGAACTTCGACGGCGTGGCCGAGCAGTGGTTCACGGCCGATCCGAATCCGATCGTCGGTCCGAGCTTCGTCAGCAGCGACTACGACGAGCCGAACGAGCAGCCACCGACGCAGCTTTTTTACCACGATCACACGATGGGTCAGACGCGGCTCGGGGTTTACTCGGGGCTCGTCGGCGCGGGCTACTTCATCCGCGACCCGAACAATCCACTCGATCAGCCGAGCTCTCCCCTGCCGAGCGGCGCCTACGAGATCCCGCTCATCATCTTCGATCGCTCCTTCTTCACGGACGGGGAGCTCAACTTTCCGCGTGTGAGCACGAACCCGGCGAACGCCTACTGGCAGGCGGGCGACGGCGCGAACGTCGTGCTCGTCAACGGCAAGGTGTGGCCGAATCTGAACGTCGAGCGCCGCCAGTATCGCTTCCGGACGCTGGCGATGGGCAACGGACGCACGTTCGACGTGAAGCTCGACAACGCCGGAACCACCGTGCCATTCACCCTGATAGGCTCGGACGGCGGGTACCTGCCGGCGCCGCAGCTCGTGAACGACGTCGTGATCGCGACCACGGAGCGCGCCGACATGCTCGTCGATTTCTCCGGGTTCGCTGCCGGAACGCAGATCACGATGCTGAACGCCGGGGCCGATCCGAACACGGTCGGAACCATCATGCGCTTCACCGTCGTCGCAAGCACGGCGGTGCCCCCACCCGCGTTGCCCGCGTTTCCGCCGCGGCCGAGCCTCCCCACCAACGCGCCCAAGCGCATCAAGACGCTGCACAACATCACGGATGCCGCGGGCAACGCCCAACGCGCGACGGACGGGCTCGACTTCACCGCGCCGCCCTCGGAGTACCCGCTCGTCGGCTCGACGGAGGCGTGGGACCTCGTGAACATCGGCGGCGGCAGCCACCAGATCCACCTCCACCTCATCGAGTTCCAGGTCGTGGAGCGTCAGAACGTCGACACGGCCGCCTACCTCCGGCAGTGGCAGCTCTTGAACGGCCAGCGGCCGGTGTCGCGACCGATCACGGTGGATCCCACGCCATTCTTGCTGGGCGCGCCCATCCCGGCACTCCCGTACGAGTCCGGCTGGAAGGACACCGTGCGCGCTCCGGGCAATCAGGTGACGCGTATCGTCGCGCGCTGGGCACCCCAGGAGGCAGCGAGCGGGAGCGTGACCCCCGGGCAGAATCTGTTCCCGATCGATCCGACAGTCGGGCCCGGATACGTGTGGCACTGTCACGTGCTCGGGCACGAAGACAACGACATGATGCGGCCGCTCAAGCTCGTGAGCTCATGGACCGTGCCCAAGCTGTACGCGCCTGGCGACGTCTTCGAGTACCAGGGCGTCGACTATCGCGTTCGGGTCCAGCACAACTCTCAGACCAACCAGCCCCCTCCCACGAACTTCGATCGTTACGAACGAGTGAACAACAACGACGGCACGTGGCAGCCGCAAATCATCTACGCCGTGGGCGATCGCGTGCTCTACATGGGACAGCTCTACATGGCGGACGCCGTGCACCAGGCGCAAACGGGCGCGCCGCCGCCGTCCGCCCCGACGCTCTGGCACGCGTTCCCGATGACGGCCTGCGGGCAGCTCGCCGAGCTTTGCCACGACGGCACGACTCCAGGCGCCAGCGCGTGCCACGCCACCGGCCACGCTGGAGACGAGCCGACATGTCTCTCGCAGCTTTCGACCTGCCTTGCGGCGTGTGACGGTGGCATGCACGCGCATGCCGGCTCGCCCTGCTCGGGGCTCTGCTCGAATCCAGTCTCGTTCAGCGTGCCGGATGGGACCACCTTCGACTCTGGCGCGCTCGGCACGGGCGAGGTCTGCTACGAGACCACGTCGGAGCTCGTGACGGGCGACTGCCTCCCGGCGTCGCGCCAGTTGACTGTCAACGGACGCGCAACACTGTGCAGCGGGCTCGATTGGCCCGTGCCCCTCCCGACGCAGCGCCATCACGGCTACTGCATTCAGGCGCCAGCCGGCTCGCCAAGCGTCAGCTTCCACGTGCATTGAGGCTCCGCGAGGCGGGCCAGGAGCCGTTGCGCCGATGCGAACGCGGCTGTTTCACACACTGATCGTCTGCGGGGCAGCCCTCGGCGCGCTGCCCCTCGGATGTGCTTCGTCCCCGGACGACGAAGCGGGCGGCGACGGCGGCGTGACGGCTGCTCCCGCTGAGACCGCGGGTGCGGCGGGAGGCTCGACGGCGAGCGAAACCGAGCGCTGCCTTCTGCCCGATGGCAGCTGCAACGAGCACTGCGCGCCGCTCGCAGCGACGGGCGGCTGTCTCGATCCCTGCTTCGTCCACACCGACACTTGCTCGGCCGACTGCCTCCTGCCGAACGGCGAGTGCGGCTGGCCGCCCACCAAATGACGGGCCCCACGCCGAGCCTCGGACGAGGACGCTGGGATGGCCGCCTCACGCGACGCCCGCTTCCGGACTCGGATCCGGAAATCGAACGACTGTCCGATGCCGAGCGCGCCGCGCTCGCGGAGCTCTGGCACGCACGGGCAGCAAGCGAACGTCGGGTCGCGGACGCGTTCGCCGTCGTCGCAGCGGATCTCACGTCGCTCGGGGCGCCGCCGACGCTCACCGCGTTGGCCCGTCGCGCCGTGGACGACGAGCACCGGCACGCCGAGCTCGCGCGCCTCGTCGCCTCACGCTACGCCGGACGCGAGCTCGAGCCGCCTGCGCTTCTGCCTCTCGTGGTGCCCGAGCATCCTGGGGCTTCGCCGCGCCTCGCCTGGACGCTCCACGTCATCGGTCACGCCGCGATGAACGAGACCTTGGCGAGCGCGTACCTCGAAGCGAGCCTCGCTCAGGCCCGCGCACCACTGGCGCGCGCGGCCGTTCAAGCCCTTCTTTCCGACGAGATCGACCACGCGCGCATCGGCTGGGCTCATGTCGCTCCGCTCGACGAAGCGGAGCGGCACGAGGTCGCGCCGTTCCTCCCGGCGCTTTTGGCCTCCAATCTCGCCATGTGGCGGGCGACCCCTCGACCAAGCCCGGGCGACGGCGAGCTCTCGCGACACGGCGTCCTATCGGGAGACGAGGTGGAGGCCGCGCTGGGCGTAGCCGTGCGAGAGCTCATCCTGCCCGGGTTGGCACGCTTCGGGTTCCAACCCGGGCCGTGACGATGCGCGTCGGTTGACGCGCACCCGAGTGCTACGCCCGACGGCGCCGGATCATCGCCAGTCCGACCAAGCCCGACAGAGCCCAAAGCCAGGTGCCGTTCGACTCCGACGGCCCACCGATGGAGCAGCCGACCTTCTCGGTCTGGCCGTCGCAGTTGGTGTCGACCCCCGTGTCGACCTTGGTGCTCACGTCGAGGTGGATCTTGAGCTGCGAGGACAGCTCGGCGGCGCAGTCGGACAGACTGTCGGCGTTGATGAATTGGCCGTCGCAGAAGATGGCGCCGCCCTTGTCCTTGCAGTCCGTGCGGCATTTCTCGTGAACGGTCGTCTGGCAGCTGTCCCATTGGACGGTCTGGCAATCGACTTGGCAGCTCGTCTCCGAGGTGGACGTGCAGGTGCCGTCGCAGGCGGTGACGCACTTGGGCTCGCAGGCCACGGTCTGGTCGTTGTTGTGGCAGCGGTCCTCGCACTTGCGATTGCAGGTTTGGGGACAGGCATGGCTACAGCAAGCGGGGTTTTCCGCATCCGCGCACTTGTCATTGCAGTCCGCAAGGCACGAGTCGCGACACATCTGCTCCGAGCTCTCCGTGCTGGTCGCGGTGCACTGCTCGACGCAAACGGGCGAACAGTCTTGCGTGCACTCCGAGGTCGCCGTCGCGGCACACTGCGAATCGCACGACTCGTAAAGACTGGACGCGCACGACTGCTCGACGGAGACGACCTCGCAATGGTCCTCGCACTCCTGCGTTCGCCGAAACTCGCACTTCGCGTCCCCGCTCAGAAAGACGCCACCACAGCTTTCCAGTGCCGCTTGGGCGACGGAAGGCGCGGCGAGCGTCGCCAGAAATGAGAGACCAAGCAGGCTACGTTGGAAGTGACGCATGAGTAGTTCTTTCACGCGAATTCGATGGACCCTGAATTCCAGGGCGACATGAGCTCACGAGTACGCGCTTCACCTAAGCAACATGCGGGCCATAGGGCCTCACCGGGATGGAAGGCGGCAGGTGCCGGTGCCTCAAATTGCCCAGCAGAAGCTCTACTCGGGGCAAATGGGAGCACGCGGCTCGCCTCGTGCCGCGTCGCGCTATGCCCTGCAACGCGGCGTGGCGAAGACGCGCAGCGTGGCGCGGCGCCTCGCCTTAGCGATCACGCGCCCGCTCCTGAAATGGGGGCGCCTCCCCCGTCTTGAGCCGTTGCCGATAGTGCCTGCCACCAAGGCGGCCATGCGGAACCTTTGCTTCATTGCCGCGCTGCTGATGGTCGGGTGTGGGGGCGTCGAGCTCCCCCGTTCGGAGCAACGAGCGAGCGGCGGTGCCGGCGGGGGAAGTGGCGCGACCGGGAGTAGCGGCGCCGGAAGTGGCGGCATAGCAGCGGGCAGCGCGCTCGCCGGCGCGGGAACCGGAGGCACGAGCATCGTCACCCCGCCGTCCATTCCACCGGCGCCGCCCACGCCGGACCCCTCGGAAACGGCCGGAGCCGGGGGCGCTGGGTACGAGCATACGGTCCAAACCACCGGAGCTTGCATTCTGGAACGCATTGCCAGCCGCGAGGCAGAGGGCGGTGCCGGTGGCCAAGGCGGTGACGCCGCGGGCGGCGCGCCGGCGACCGGTGCGGAAGCAGCAGGCGGTGCAGGCAGCGGCGAGATCGTCCTCGGTCAGGGCGATCTGACGTTGCTCGTCGTGTTCGACAAGTCCGGCAGCATGGATGGACTCTGGGACGAGCGCACGAAGTGGCAGGTGGCGAACGAATCCCTCATGAAGGGAATCGACGAAGTGGTCGACAACCTGACGCTCGGAGCCATCTTCTTCCCGCAGCCCGCGGGTGGATGCGATGTCGTGCCGCTCAGCGATCCGCAGCAGATCGCCTTTCGAACCGGGCGCGACTTCCGGAGCTACTGGCAGGAGACGCAATCGCAGCGAAAGCCCGATGGCTCGACGCCGCTCGAGCGCTCGCTCCGGCAGGCCGATCTCGCTATCGAGGAGGGCTGCCACCTCGGTCTCTTGGACGATCGGTTTCGCGTGGTGCTCGTCACCGACGGCGAACCCACGTGTGGCGACAACGCGACCGCGATCGTGGAGCTCGTCGCCGATTGGAACCGCGCCGGCGTCGAGACCTGGGTGATGGGATTGCCGGGCTCGGATCCCGCGAAGACGCTGCTCGATGCGATCGCGCTGGCCGGCTCGACCGGTGAGTCGCAGTCGCTCAGCACTCCCGACGAGCTCGACCAGGGCCTCAACGCGGCGGCGCGGTAATTCCCCCAAATTGCAGGGAGACCGGATTCGTAGCAGGCTTCAGGCTGCATGCCTTCCAGGAAGCCCCGGGTCGTCATCTTCATCGTGGCCTACTACGCCGAGAGCACGCTCAAGGCGGTGCTCGAGCGGATCCCGAGCTCGCTCTTCGACGACTACGACTGCTCGATCTTGGTGGTGGACGACGCGTCGGAGGATCGCACCTTGGAGGTCGGTCGCGAGTACCAGCGCGAGCACCCGACCATCCCGCTCACGGTGCTCCGAAACGAGTACAACCAGGGCTACGGCGGTAACCAAAAGGTCGGCTACACGCACGCGATCGCCGAAGGGGCGGACGCCGTCGCGCTTCTGCACGGCGACGGTCAATACGCGCCCGAGGAGCTCCCGAAGCTGCTCGCACCCATCTGCCGCGGCGAGGCCGACGCGGTATTCGGCAGCCGCATGATGGAGCGCTTCGGCGCGCTCCGCGGCGGGATGCCCCTCTACAAGTACGTGGGCAACAAGATCCTCACGACCGTACAGAACCAGCTGCTCGATTCGAAGCTCTCCGAGTTTCACAGCGGGTACCGCGTGTACTCCGTGCCGTTCCTGAACCGCCTGCAGTTCAAGCTCAACTCGAACGACTTCCACTTCGACAGCGAGATCATCATCCAGTTTTTGAACGCGGGCGGACGCATCCGCGAGCTGCCGATCCCGACCTACTACGGCGACGAGATCTGCCGCGTGAACGGCATGAAGTACGCAAAGGACGTCGTCCTCGTGACGCTCCAAAACGTGGCGCACAAGGCCGGGCTCCTCCATCAGCGCCGTTTCGACCCAGTCGGCGGCAAGAACACCCATTACGACTTGAAGCTCGGGTACGCGAGCAGCCATAGCTACGCGCTCGAGCGCATTCCGAACGGCTCGCGCGTGCTCGACATCGGGGCCGGCCCGGGCGGCATGGCGAGCGAGCTCGCGAAGAAGCACTGCGACGTCACGGTCGTCGACCAGCACGCCCCCGAGGCGCCAACCCCGGGCGTGAATGTGCTCGAGCAGGACCTCGACCAGGGCCTGAGCTTCGATCCGGGCCGCTACGACGTGCTCCTGCTCCTCGACGTGATCGAGCACCTGAAGCGGCCGGAGGTCTTCCTCGAGCAGCTCCGCGACAACTTCGACCACTCCTCGAAGAAGATGATCCTGACGACGCCGAACGTGGCGTTCGTCGCGCAACGGTTGATGCTGCTCCTGGGGCAATTCAACTACGGCAAGGCCGGCATTCTCGACGCCACCCACACGCGGCTCTTCACGTTCCGCTCGATCAGCCGCCTCCTCCTCGATTCGGGCTTCCGGATCACGGAGGTCAAGGGAGTGCCCGCACCGTTCCCGAAGGTGCTCGGTGAGGGGCTGCTCGGAAAGACGGCGGTCGCGCTGAACGAGCTCGCCATTCGCCTCAGCAAGACGCTCTTCTCGTATCAGATCCTGATCGAAGCCGAGGGCACTCCGACGCCGGAGTTCTTGGTGGAAGACGCACGCCAGCGCAGCGGGCTCGGGCGCTTGAACCTGACCTTCAACACGCGCCGCCCGCCGAACGCCACGGCCTGAGCGCACACCTCAGTCGGGCTCGGGGTCCTTGCGGACGAAGAGCTGCGTGGGACCGCGGTCCGCTGCAAACGTGAAGCGCGAGCCAGGGTTCAGTGCCTTGAAGCAGGGGGTATCGATCACGACGAAGTCGCCGCGTTCGAGCGGCACATCGGCCTTGTCGAGCGACTCGACGGGCTTCGGCGCTCGCCGGCCCGGAACGCGCGCCAGCTCGGAAAGGTCGTACCACCCCGTCCGGTACGGGCTGCCGCAGCCGAAGACCGCAACGCGCAGCTCGGTGCCCGTGGCCCGCGGGCGCTTGCTCGGCACGTGCGCGACCCAGAAGCCGCCCACGATGCGGCGTTTCGTCGTCGCCCGATAGGCGTAGTTGTAAAAAGCCAGATCCTCCCCGAGGGTGTCACGACCGAGGCTCCGGGGGGGCCAGACGAGATCGGTCACGCCGAGCGAGCGCAGCTTGTCGTTGATGGCCGCGGGGCTCGCCAGCCGCCCGTAGTTGAGCTCGAGCTGGTGGAGGTCCGTAACCCAGTTCCGATCGAGGCCGAGGATCATGATCGTATCGTGCGCGAGCACGGTGGCGTCCGCGGGCAGCGCTCGACCGATGGTCGTGAGGGGCTCGTAAACCGCCAGCCGACGGGGCTGGCGTTCGAACGCCGACGCCAAGAACTTCGCGACGTGTCCGATGGGCGAGTCGTGCAACAGGTTGTGCGTGCGGATGAACGGTGTATCGCCCGCCCAGATGACCTGCAGCGCGACCAGCGCGACGAGCGCGACGCGAGGAAGGACGCCCGAGCGCGCCACCAGCACGCCGGTCGTCGCCGTCGCGCCGGCCATCAGCGGAACGGCGGCGACCAGGTAACGATCGTAGTGCGTGAGCAGGTACCAAACGAAGACGGCAGCAAGACCGAGCGCGTAGAGCCAAACGACCTTTGCCACGCCGCGCACGAAAAGCAGGCACGGCATCGTGAGAGTGAAGAGCGAGCCGAAGACGGGCCAATCGCGGTACAAGAACTCCCAATTGTTGGGCTCGAACGAGAACGTGAGCGTCGTCGCCAGCGCGGCGAGCAAGCCCGGGCCGTCGAACGACCCGGGGCGACCCGTGTTCTCCAAAATTTTGAGGCGCGCTTCGGCTTCCGGCGCCCAGGGGTGCGACGGGAAATACCGGTGCAGCACCGGGTACATCGGATCGCCGTAGTAGACGATGTTTTTGAGCCAGTGCGGCGCCGTCACGACGAGCGGCAAGAGCACGAGGCCTGCGAGCGCGAGGGCTTCTTGCCGCGTGCGACGGCGCAAAAGCACGTAGGCCCCGCGCACGAAGAGCGCGAGTGACGCGGGCAGCACGATCGGGAGCGCTGTGTACTTCACGAGCGTCGCGAGCCCGATCATGAGGGAAAACAGCGTGACTTCCTTGAGCTCGAAGCGACGCCAAGCACGGTAAAAGGTGAGCGCGATCGGCAGCGCGAAGTAGCCGGCCGTGCGATCCGCGCCCGCGTGCAGGTTGAGGTCGTAGATGTAAAGACCCGGAAAGAGCAGCAACGTGACCCAGGTGATCCCCGGTCGCGAGCCGGGCACGAGCTTGCGCACGAGCACGGGGATCTGCGCCAGGGTCGCGAGGAAGATCACGAACTCGAGGTGCAAGCAGAGCTCGATGCGATCGAAGAGCAGCGTCTCCGGCGCGAGGAAGGCCCAAGCGTAGATGTAGCTCAAGAGATGCGGAAACGCGGCGGGCCAGAACCCCTCCGCGAAGCGCGTCACGGCGCCGGTCAAGGCGTAACGCTGCGCGATGGGCATGTGGTACCAGCGCACGTCGAAGCTCACGACGTCCGGCGACAGGATCGTGAAGTAGACGAGCCCGAGCGCGAGCACGGCGAGCGCCAGCACGGGCAGCTGCCAGAGCGGGAGAGCGAGCCGTGGCCGCAGCGTTCTGCGCGCCATTTTCAGGAGCTCACGCCCCCCGAAGCGCCAGCCGAGCCCGGCGAACGCCACCGGCAGGAGCACGAAGGTCCCGGCATTGAGCCCGTGAACGAGGCCGACGAAAAATACGGCGAGCCCGAACGCGCCGACGCCGAGCGCCAACCCGAGCATCACCTGCTCGAGCTTCGGCAGCGCGCCGCGCACGATGGCCCCGAGCAGCGCATAGCCGCCGAGCTGGCATGCGGCGAGCCAACCCACCGCGACGACCCAGCAGAAAAGGTAGTGCCAGAAGAGCCAATTCCGGAGCTCGTAGATGCCGTCGAGTCGGTAGCCGAAGTAGACGAGCGCTGCGACGAGCGCGACGGCGATCGCGGCGGCCCGGTAGCGCTCTAGCCGAGACAGAATGGTCTGCATCCGCGGCCGGGGAAGCTATCACGCCGGGGGAAAGCGGCTCCGCGGACCGATGGGGTGGCGTCTGGTAGAATGAAGATCTCCTTCATTGATCGTTTTCGCTTCTCGATCACGGCTCGCCAGAGGCCTCGTGGCCGCGCTCCTGTGCGGCGCGTGCGGGCGTTCGATCCGACACGATCCGAGCAGCACGAGCACTGGCGCGGGCGGCACGGGAACGACGAGCGCCACGGGCGGCACGGGCGGCACGAGCGGGGCAACGGGCAACGGCGGCTCGAGCATTTCAGTCAGCCCCGAGTCAGCGACCGAGTTCGTGCACACGGTGGTCGGCCGAGTGGAAGAGTCGAGCTGCTTGTCGAGCCTCGTGGCGACGCCGTCCGGGGTCGTCGTCGCCGGGACGAGGCACGACCAGCCCTTCAGCGCGAGCGGCGAGCGCGACGCACCGGAGGGCTCGTGGTGGCAGGAAAGCCTGCTACCGGAGACGAGGGGGCGCTCGCTCGTTTTTGGGGACGATTCCGGCTATGTGCTCGCCTCGTCCGCTGCGTATCCGTCCACGACGGCTCCGGCCGAGCTCGACATCGAGCTTCACCACCCGGACGGCAGCACGACGTTTTTCGAATGGCCGGCACCGGGCGACCCCGTTGCCGGGATTGGCTCGCCGAGCGGCTTCACTGTCGCACTTTCGGACGCGAATCAGCTCGCGCTGCTGCGCTCCGACGGAGACGGATTCAACCTGATGCCCGTGGAAGCGGAGCCCTGCGTCGCCCCGAGCAGCGTTGCGCTCGGGCACTTCGGCGACGACGTGGTTGTCGCGTATTTTTGCACGCGTTTCGTCCGCACCGATACGGCGGAGGCTCAGCATCTGATCGTCGCGCGCCTCAACGCCGTTTCGGGCGAGGTAGAGAAAACGACTTTGGACGTCGGGCTGGGAGAAACGGTGAACGGCCAAGTGGAGTCGGGCACCCCGGCGGCGACCTGGGTCGACGGTGAGTTCCTGTTCGCCCACGGAACCTCCGGATCTTCCGCGCAAATGGCCCTCACCCGCGTCGGCGACGACCTCATCCCGCACACCCAGGTCGTCACGGGTACGCCCGTGACGTCCGTGAACGCGGGCGACTACGACCCAATCTACTCGGTCGTGCAAGTCGGCGATCGGATCGCTCTCGCTCGCTCCGCGTGCAACGGCCACGAAGACGACGGGCCCACCGGCAGCGTCTCGGTGTGCAACGTCTCGCCTTCGACGTTGGAAGCCTCTTGCTACGACGTGGAAGCCCCCTGCTCCGGCGCGAAGCTCGTCGCAAACGGCGCCGGCGTCACGCTGCTCGGATGCCCCCGTGGTGGCGCTGCGGCCCTCGTTCCACTCGAGCTGACGGCGCCACCGACGCCGGGCGCAGCGCAGTTTCCGGCCGGCTACACCGACTTCACGCCGCTTTCGGTGATCGCTAGCGGCGACGGGAGCTCGGCGCTCTTCGCCGTCAGTGCCGCCGAGCTGACGACCGGCTACGATCGACGCGTCGCTCGGGTGGACCTCACGTGGCCGGCGCTCTGCAGCTACGGCCCGGGTGCGGCATGCAGCCCGACCCAGTCATTCGCCTTGACCGACGTGGTGACGGCGACCCACATCCGGGGTGGCTACTATTCGTCGAGCTTCGGCCTCGAAGCGCAGCCGGCCGGGTTTCCGATCGGGCTCACGTCCGTCCGGCGCGACGGGATCCAATCCGTTCCGACGCTGTCGCGCTTGGAACGAAGTGGCAGCGTGCGCTGGACCGAGCCCCTCATCAATACGAGCATGGTCTTCTTCAACGAGGGAGAGAGCTACCGTCTCATGGGGGGCGAGTTCACGACGACGACGCTCGCGGAGTACGTTGCCAGCGCCGGCGGTGTTACCGAGGAACCGGGCCTCGCCGTGGGGAGCGCCGCCTCGCCGCCCGGCGTCGCCCAGTGTGACGGCCGCTACTTCGTTCACGGAACCACGATCACGACCTCCGTCACGGAGCTGGCGACGCCCGCCATCTATACGGTTACCCCCGGCGATTCGGCCCCCAGGTTCCTCTTCAATCCCGGCGTCGCCGCCGCAACGAGCGGGCGACCGCCACCCGCGCTCGGGTGCGCCGGCGCTCGGATCTTCCTTTTGGAAGGCCTCGTGCTGCACCGCTACCTCGAAAATGGCGAGCGCGAGCCCGACATCACGGTCGGGACACCGCTGACGCCCGGCACGAGCAACGGCACCCTCGTCACCCGGCTCGAGACCCATCGCGACTACGCGCTCGTCCTGAGCGGGAACATGCTCGCGAACGAGCTCGGCGCGTTATTCCTCTATCCCGATGGCACGACGCGCGCTTTCGCCTTGCCGGTCGCCGAAGGAGTGCTCCCGATCTCGAGCCTGATGAGCGCGCCCGACCTCGTGAACGGCTGGCTCACCGTGCTCTATCAGAGCGTCAACAGAGAAGGCCCCCATGCGCAGTGGGGCAACTCCGTGAGCTCGGCGTATCGGCTTCCGCTCTAGGTCTGTCGAACGGGATCCGCGCCGGCCATGCATCAGCGCGATTTCGCGGGTTTTCGCTGCTGCGCGATCGGCTCGCCCCGTGCGAGCTTGCCGACGAGCTCGGCGATCTTCTTGCTGCGACCCTCGGCCGTTTTCATGTTGTTCGTCCGAAACGCGAGCGCAAACAGGTCGAGGCGCGCGAGCGTCGCAAGGCGCTTCTTCGCCCGCGCATTCGCGTCGATCGCCTTGAGGAGATCGGCCGGCAACGACTCGGGCGTCATCGTGCGCATCGGTGCGTAGGCAGCGTCCCAACGCTTATCGGCCTTGGCCGCGTCGACGTGCTTCTGCCCATGCTCCGTCATCCGTCCCGCCTTGGTCAGCCGCGCAACGCGATCACGATTGAGCTTGCTCCAAACGCTCCGCCCCTTCCGGGGGCTGAAGCGCTGCAGAAACGACCGCTCATCGAACGGCAAGCGCACGCCGTCGATCCACCCCCAACACAGCGCCACGTCGACGGCCTCGGAGTTCGTCACCGAAGCGAGCCCCGAGCCCTTCTTGTGGAGCTTCAGCCAGAGCTCGGTCTCGCGCGCGTGGTGCTTGGCGAGCCATTGCTCGAACGCCGCCTCGGTCGGGAAGCTCTTGATCTTCTTCGGGTTGGGAACGATGGCTGGCATGAATTACGGAACGGTAAGGCGCCTTTCCGAAGGAAAGCGCTCACATCTTCACACGCACATCGGGAGCAGCATCCGAAAGGTTCAACCAGCGGGCAAGAGGCCGCATTTTTCCCACCTTCTACGCTCCCCTGGGCGGTCGGCTCGAGCTCGAGCGGGCCTCCGGCACGAAAAGGCTGTCCTGTGAGCCTTCTCGTACCGCCTCAGGGTACTGTTTTTTGTGAGCGACCTCGAGATGAACTCCGGCGAGCGCGGCAATCCCTTTTCATCGAGCGACGAAGCCTTTTTTCAGGCTGGCGTCCATTCGGAACGGGAACCCACGAGCGAACGCCCCGTGACGCTCGACGCCGAGGAGCAGGCGCCCGAAGCGTCGTCGCTGCTTTCGCTGCGCGAAGCGCGTCGGGCGCGGCTTTTGCGCGCCGTGAAATCCACGGTCGCCGGCTTGAGCCTCCTCGCCGTCGTGGGACTCGCACGGTACGCGCTGCGTCCGGGGATCGCCGAGGTTCGGCAGGCAACGCCCGGGCTCGTTCGCGCGGGGTCGCCGAGCGAGCCAGCGGAGAACCCCGTGAATGACGAGAAGCCACCCGGGGAGCTGGTGGCGAGCCTCGGTGACGCCAACGGCGGTGCGGCGCTCTGGTTCAAACCGTCGAGGAGCGAGGCGCCGTCGGCCCCTGTCTTGTTCGGACCGGAGCCTGCCTCCTGGTGCTCGGACCCACCTCCGAGCAGCGAGCCGCAAGGCGAAATCGCGCGTGAAAGCAAGACCACCACGACCACTCTCGCGTCGAAGCACGCGAAAGCGAAATCGTCGATTCAGACGCCGGCTCGTCCCGGCGCGAAGCCCGCGCACCGGCGCGGAAAAGTCGCCCCCGTCAGCAAATCAGCGCTGCTGAAGGCGATCCGAGCGACCTAGAGCGCAGGCGACGTCGAACCGACACGGCGCGCCCATCGCACCGTAGGGCCGGGTGCTTTGCTCGAGGTGGCGGTTGTACCGGACCCTCGTGGGAGCGAAACGTCATTTGGCTCGAGCCCTAGTTGGTGCCGGCATCCACGGGCGCGCACGGACTCGAGAGGAGCCTGCGCATCAGCGCGGATTTTGACTAGAACCGCGGAAGCACGTCGCACGCGAGCTTCTCGCCGAGCGAGCAGGCCTTCCGTGCCATGGCGCGCGCGGCTGCCACGTTGCGCGCGCCCCCGACCCCTTCGTGCAGCATCCATCCGAGCTTCAAGCAACCGTCGGCTTCGTTACGAGCGCAGGCCGACTGACAATAAAGGCGCGCTCGCTGCACGTCCTTCTTCACGATCAGGCCGAGCATGAACACGCGGCAGAGATTCGTGCACCCTTCCCCCGAACCTTTGCTGCAAGCTTTCGAGTAGAGCGTGACGGCTTGGGCCGTGTTCTTGGGTATGCCTTTCCCGAGCTCGCGCGCGGCACCGAGCTCGGAGCACGCCTCCGCCATGTCCAAGTCACAAGCTTTTCCGAAGTACGCCGCCGCCTGCGTCGGATCCTGGCGAATCCCGTCCCCACCGTCGCGGTAGCGGTACCCCGCATTGTAGCAACCGTTGGCGTCACCCCCGCGACAACCTTGCTCGGAGGCGGCCACGGCGGCCCTCGGGTTGCGCGGCGTCCCCTGCCCTCGCTCGTACGCCACGCCGAGCTCGCTGCACGCCGGGGCGTGCTTCATTTCGCAGGCCTTCTTGAAGAGCGCGAAGCTCCGCGGGAGATCCGCTGGGATCTTGCCCTCGCGCAGCTGAATGGCGAGCCAGGTGCAGCCGACCGCATCGCTCCCATTGCACGCCTGCTCGTAGAGCGCGGCAGCCCGCGCGTCGTCCTTCGCGGCACCCGTGCCGTGCTCGTACATGGTGCCGAGCTCCGTGCAGCCTTGGGCGTACTTGCCGTCGCAGGCTTGCTGCCAAAGCCGAGCGGCGAGCGCACGATCCTGCGGCACGCCTTCCCCCAGGAAGGCGAGGCGCGCCAGCTCCGCGCAGCCCGCCATTTCCTTTTGCTCGCACGCCCACCTGATGTACGGAACGGCGGCGCTCAGTTGCCCCTCGTCCTCGAGCGTCAGTCCGAGGTTGAAGCAACCGACCGCGCTACTCCCGGCGCAGGACTGCGCGAAGCTGTCCCTGGCGAGCTTGGCGTCTTTTCCGACTCCGGGTCCGTTCGTGTAGAGGAGACCGAGCTCGTTGCATGACACGGCCTCACCGAGCGCGCAGCCGCGTGCAAACGGCACGACGGCATTTTCGGCAGTGCCGGAGGTCGTGTGCCATCTGCCGAGTGAGCGGCAACCGCGTGGATCGTTGCCCGCGCACGCAAGCTCGAGGAACCTGCGCGCTCGCTCTTTCTCGCCAGCGTCCCACAGGTCACGGCCGAGGTTCGCACAGCCGACCGGGCTGCCCCCCGTGCAACCGCGTTCCGAGAGCGCCGTGCCCTTCGCCTGGTTCTTCGGTACGCCGCGCCCCTGATAGTAGAGGTAGCCCAGATTGGTGCAGGCTGCAGCGTCGCCACGGTCGCAGGCGCGCTCATAGAGCTTCGCCGCTTGAGTCGAGTCTTGCTTCGTGCCCTGGCCTGCATCGAGCAGATCGCCGAGCCAGCGACAGCCCGCGAGCTCTTGCGCTGCGCACGCTTGCTTCAGGTACTTCGCGGCATGCTCGTCGCTCTTCGGCTCGCCGACCCCGACGTAGGCCATTCCCGCGAGACCCAAACACCCGGCGCCGTTCTTGCGACGGCACGCCGTATCGAACAGCGTGCGCGCTCGGTCGAGGTCGCCCGGACCGTTGCGCTCGACGAGCGCGCTGGCCACCTCGGCGCAGCCTGTTTGGAGGCCTTTCGAGCACGCCGTCCCGTAGAGCTCTAGTGCCCGGTCCCGGCTCTGGTCGACGCCGACGCCGAGCTCGTAGTCGTGACCGAGCTCGATGCATGCGTTCTGGTCGCCGTTGCTGCAGCGCTCCGCGTGAATGGGAGTCAGCGACGCATCCGGCTGCATTGCCGCCCATGCTCGCGCCATCGTCCGAGTGTCCTCGGGCGAGGGACCGTCAACGACCACCGCGTGCTGAAGTGGAAGTGCGCCCGCATGGCCAAAGCTCACGAGCACGAGCGCGAGCGCCGTGTTGACCGAGACGAGCGAACGCAGCGGGGGCCGTGCCATCTGTCGCTCAACGCTGGTACGCGCCGCTGTCGAAACCGCCCGTGCGCGCCTTGCCGGTGATGTCGGTCGGCACGCCGTACGCATCGGCTCCGGCGCCGATGAGCGGGGAACCGGCGCTCGGGGAGAAATCGCCGAGGGGGAAATCGTCGAACCAGGCCGTCGAGCTCTCGTCGTCGGAGTAAACGTTGCCGACATCCGTGATGCCGAGCGCGTCCCCACCGAGTACGGGCTTCGCGATGTAGGCGATAGCGTTGTTGGCGAGCACCACGGGGAGCGTCGGCTCAGTCCAAAACGCGACCGCGCTGTTCAGGTCGCCGGCCGACGCGAGGGTATTGTGACGGAACCAGAGTCGCGAGGAGGCGGAATCTTCGTGATTCATTCCGCCGCGGAGCTCGAACACCACCCCCTCGAGGACGACATTGCGGACGACGTTGTTGTAAACGTCGAGCACGATGCGACTCCCTGCGGCGACTTGCGCGGCCGGGGCCGTGTCGAAGGTAAAGCGCAAGAAGTCGTAGCACTGCGAAGTGCTGTCGCAGCGTGAGTTCCGAAGCACGATGTTGTCGTCGATGGGGCCGACTCCGGGCTCGATCGCGATCTCGAAGCCCGGGGAGCCGATGGTCACCCCGTCAATCAGGAGCTGGAGCGCGCCCGCGCCGTCGTGGATGAAGCGCGTCGCAGTGGAGGCAGGCGCGCAAACCGCGGTGTGACCGGTATTGATCTCCAGGTCCCGAAGCGACAGCTTGACGCTGCCACCCGCGCTGAACTCCCCTGCGATTTGGAGCTGACTCAGCGTGGTCATGCCGCTCGTGGCCGCGTCGCCATTCACGGTTCCACAGATGATCGTGGCCCAGCCTTCACCGCGCAGGCTCACGCCCGCTCGCAACGTGACATCGCCCCGATGGCCACCCCCTTTCAGGCAGAGTGTCGACGGAACGCTTGCCGCATCGATCGCAGCCTGCAGTGCGCCCGTGACACCGTCGGCGGGCACCGTCGCGGCGCAGGTCCCGGGATCGGTTGCGTCGCCGGCACTGCCCGCTTCCGCCTCGCCTGCGCCACCGGCGAAGGCTGCGCCGCCTCTCCCGGCATCGCGACCGCCATTGTCCGCACCGCCGAACGGTGCGCGACCACCGCTATTCGACGCTCCCGCGGCGCCAGCGAACATACCGCCGCTCGCCGCCGACGCGTCGCC
>DATMCL010000049.1:0-11618 GCA_035558375.1 Polyangiaceae bacterium | reverse complement strand
CTCGAGCGGCGGCAGCGCGGCCAGCGGCGGCAGCGCCAACAGCGGAAATACCAAGCAAACTGCGGCCGATCTGCGCGCGAACGCCTGCAACGGCTGGACCAACGAGCCGGAGGTCCTGCCCGTCGTGCTCATGCTCGTCGTCGACACCAGCGCGTCGATGAACGAGCGGCCGAACCGCTCGCAGAGCGGCGGGACCAAGTGGGAGATCACGCGCGACGCGCTCGCTGCGACGATCGACGGCATGCCCGCTTCGGCAGCCGTCGGTGTCCTCTTCTACCCGAACATGGACACGCGCGGCAGCGACGTCGAGCGCCCGATCGATCAGTGTGTGAACATCAGCCAGCTGATCCCGATCGATCTCATCGGCGACGCGGGCTCGGCTCAGCGC
This sequence comes from Polyangiaceae bacterium, assembly GCA_035558375.1. GTDB lineage: Bacteria > Myxococcota_A > Polyangia > Polyangiales > Polyangiaceae > PMG-095. The sequence continues at coordinate 11,230 of DATMCL010000049.1, read as the reverse complement.
AACCTGATCGGCTCGTCGCTCACCAACGTGAGGCCCGCCGGATCCACGCCGACGCACGACGCCTACGACTACGCCCTCGTGAACGGTATGGAGGTGTCGCGTCTTCCCGGCAATCGCTTCATGCTGCTCATCACCGACGGCGCGCCGACGCTCGCCAAGGGCTGTCAGGGCGGCGGCTTGCCGGACACGCCGGCCCCCACGGACCCGATCATCGACGAGGTCCATTCCGCGCGGGAGGACGGCGTGCGCTCCTTCCTGATCGGCTCGCCGGGCAGCGAGAGCGTGAACAACACCGATAACCGCCCGTGGATGTCGATGGCCGCCGTTCTGGGCGCGACGGCGCGCTCGGGCTGCTCCGTCAACGGGCCGCAGTACTGCCACATCGATCTCTCGCAGGATGCGGACTTCAAGAGCGCGCTCAACGCGGCGCTCGCGCGCATCCTCGGTCTGATCACGGCGTGCACCTTCGACGTTCCGGCCAAGGGTCAGAACGGCGAGACGGTGAACCCGAACCAGATCAACGTCATTTACACGCCGGGCGACGGCTCCGACGAGCAGCTCATCGGTCGCAACGACGCCTCCGACTGCCAAGACGGCTGGCAGATGGATGCCGACGGACGCATCGTCCTGTGCCCGAACACCTGCTTCACGGCGCAGAACGATCCCGACGGCAAGGTCGAGCTCCTGTTCGGCTGTGACAGCGTGAACACGGGCGGCGTCAGGTAGCGTCGAACGCCCCCGCCTCGAGCAGGGACGCGGCCCCGCCGCGCGCCACGACCACGTGGTCGAAGAGCGGCACGCCGACGATGCGGCACGCGCGGCCGAGCTCGCGCGTCATGGCGATGTCCTCGACGCTCGGGCGCGGGTCGCCGCTCGGGTGGTTGTGCACGAGCACGATGGCGCTCACCGCGTCGCGCAAGGCTGGACCGAGCACGTCGCGCGTCGTGAGCGCGCAGCCGTGCTGGCCGCCCTGGGCGATGCGCCGGGCGGATTTGAGCGCGCTTCTGCCGTCGAGGCCGAGCAGCCAGACCTCCTCGTGATCGAGCCCGGAAAGGCGCGGCCGCGCCCAGCGCACGACGTCGTCGAACGAGCCGAGCAGCGTCGTGCGCAGCGTCATCCCGGCGAAAAGCGCACGCCGGCCGAGCTCGAGCGCCGCCGACACGCGCGCGGCCTTCGCCGGTCCGAGCCCGCGCCGGAGCGCCATGCCGTGGGGACTCGCGCGTGCGAGCCCCTCGAGCCCGCCCACGGCTTCGAGCAGAGCCTCCGCGAGATCCGTCACCGGCTCGCCGGCGCTGCCGGTGCCGAGCACGACCGCCAAGAGCTCGGCGTCGCTCAACCGCTCGAGCTCGCCGACCAGGGCACGTTCGCGGAGCAGTAGCATGACGTGCCCGTCTGCAGCGCGCGTGCCAGCTCGATCCGCGGCGCAGGTCGCGCCTGGGCGCTCTGGCGGCCAGGTGGCGGCGAGCTGGTCGTCGCTCGGGGCGGGCGGTACCTTCGGCGCCGATGGCGAGCCGCCCCGGACGCGACGACGACGAATGGCTCGAGGCGGACGGTCTCGGCGGCTTCGCGAGCGGGACGACCTCGGGCGTTCGTACGCGGCGCTACCACGCCCTCTTGCTCGCGGCGGCGAAGCCCCCCGCCGATCGCCGCGCGCTCGTGCAAGGCTTCGTTGCTCGGCTGAGGACCGCGGAAGGGTCGCTCGAGCTCTGGCCGCAAGCCTACGCGGAGGGATACACCGCGCGTGGCGACGTGGACCGCGTCGAGTTTTCGCGCGACCCCTGGCCGACGTGGCGGCTCGTCACGCGGCTCGGCGTCGTAGGCGTCGAGATCTTCGTGCCGCACGGCTACCCCGCCGTCGTCGTCGCGTTCCGGCTCGAGCGCCCGCTGCCCGGAGCATGGCTCGAGGTGCGACCTCTGCTTTCGGGGCGCGATTTTCACGCCACGCAGCACGCGAACGGCGCCTTCGATTTCGCCGCGACGACCGCGGGAAAGGCGCTGTGCTTCGCGCCTTACTCCGGCGTGCCCGCGGTGCTCTCGCTCGCGAACGGCTCTTACCGGCCCGAGCCCGACTGGTATCGGCGTTTCTTCTACGCGGAGGAGGCGGCGCGCGGGCTCGACGCCGAGGAGGATCTCGCGATGCCCGGCGTGCTCTCGTTCGACCTCGGCGCGGGCGAAGCGCTCTGGGTCCTCGCTGCGGACTTGCCGGGCGGGCTCGGCCTGGAGGTTAGCCGGGTCAGCGAGCTGGTCCTCGAGCTCCGCAACGCGGAGCGCAGTCGCCGTGCGGCATTTTCGAGCCCGCTCGAGCTAGCAGGAAATGCTTACGTCGTGGAGCGCGGCAGCGGTCGCACGCTGCTCGCGGGCTACCCGTGGTTCGGGGATTGGGGGCGCGATACCTTCATCGCCCTGCGCGGCTTGTGCCTCGCGACCGGTGATCTCGAGACGGCGCGCTCGATCCTGTGCGAGTGGGCGGGCGTCGTGTCCGACGGCATGCTCCCGAACCGTTTTCCAGACGAGGCCGCCGCCGTGCCGGAATACAACGCCGTCGACGCGTCCCTTTGGTTCGTGCTCGCCGCCGGGGAGCTCTTGGCCGCGCGCGGGGTGCGAGGCGTGCTGTCGCCGCTGGAGGGAGAGCGCTTGCGGTCCGCCGTCGTCGAGATCGTGGCGGGCTATGCGCGCGGGACACGCTACGGGATTCGGCGCGACGGCGACGGCCTGCTCGCGGCGGGTGAGCCCGGCGTGCAACTCACGTGGATGGACGCGAGGGTCGGCGACTGGGTGGTGACGCCCCGCATCGGCAAGCCGGTCGAGATCCAGGCGCTGTGGGTGCACGCGCTCGACATCGCCTCACGCTTCGAGCCGCGCTTTGCCGAGCTCGCCGCACAGGCGCAAGCAGCGCTCGAGGAGCGCTTCTGGAACGAGGCGCGGGGGATGCTGTTCGACGTGGTCGACGACGGGCACGTGCCGGGTCGCGTGGATGCGGCGTGTCGCCCGAACCAAATCTTCGCCGCGGGCGGGCTGCCGCTCACGTTGCTCGCGCCGAATCGCGCGCGGGCCGTCGTCGATGCCGTGGAGCGCGAGCTCTGGACGCCGGTTGGGCTGCGCTCGCTCGAGCGAGGTCACCCGGCGTATGCGCCACACTATCGTGGCGGCGTGCGCGAGCGCGACGGGGCCTACCACCAGGGCACGGTGTGGCCCTGGCTGCTAGGGCCTTTCGTCGAAGCGTGGGTCAAATCGCGCGCTGGCACGCCGCAGGCAAAAGCTGCCGCGCGCGAGCGCTTCGTGCTCCCGCTGCTCGACCATCTCGGGCACGCCGGGCTCGGTCACGTGAGCGAGGTGCTCGACGGCGATGCGCCGCATCGTCCCGGGGGCTGCCCCTTCCAAGCCTGGTCACTCTCGGAGCTGCTTCGCCTCGAGCGTGTCGTGCTCGCGCGCTGAGCGAAGAGTCGCTCAACCGGCTGGTTCGGCACCTGGATCAGGGCGGGTTTTTTTTGTGGGCTTGGTTTCTGAGCCGGCGCGCGCCTACTCCACCCGGACCAACGCCCCCTCGGGCAACGATTCCACGAACGCCCGCGCGCCACGCTCGACGGCGTCCGCGTCGCGGGCGTCGAACGTCACCTTCGTTTTGTAGCTCGGCTCGAACCAGCGCGGGTAGGAGCCGACCTCGACCTCCGGGTGGCTCGCGACGACCGCGTCGATGAGGCCCTTGAGCCGCGCCTCGTCGAGCCGTGTGTATACGGCGCGCGACACGAAGGGCGAGGGGCCGCGCACCCAAGCGCGCACCGTGTCGAGCTTCTCGCGGAAGACCTCGGGGACGCCCGGCAGGATCCATACGTTTTCGAATACCGGAGTCGGCCACGCTCCGGATGGCGACACAGCGAGCGTCGCGCCCTCGGGCACGAGCGCCATGCGCAGATGCGCCGGCGTCACCTGCTCGCCGTAGGCGCGCCGAATCAGCTCGGCGAGCGTCGGATCCTCGACGACGTTGCGCCCGAATGCGGCGGCCACGGCTTCGATCGTGATGTCGTCGTGCGTGGGGCCGACGCCGCCGCTCGTGAAGAGCAGCGGGTGCGCCTTCGACAACGTGCGGATCTCGCCGGCGAGGAGCTCGAGCTCGTCCGGCAAGAAGCTCGCGCGCGCCAAGCGCACGCCCAGGGGTCGGAGCGCGCGCGCGAGCTCGACCAGGTTCGCCTCGGCGACCTTGCCGCTCAGGAGCTCGTTCCCGACGATGAGCGCCGCGGCGCTTTCTGCGACCACGGGTGTCATCGCGTCACTCGGGGTCGAGCTCGCGGCTCACGGGGTTGCCGTCCTCGTCGGCGGCGATGAGCTCCTCGACGCGTTTCTCGGCGGCGTCGAGGCGCGTCTGCGCGGAGCGCGCGAGTCGCACGCCTTCCTCGAACAGCGCGAGTGATTCCTCGAGCCCGAGCTCGCCGTTCTCGAGCTTCTCGACGATGCCCGTGAGCCGCTCGAGCGACGCCTCGAAGGGCGCCTCGGAGCCGGGCTCCGGCCCTGCTTCAGGCCGCTCTCGCTTCTTCACGCTCATGGGAGGTCTCGGAGCTTTTGCTCGCCTCGGGCGCGGCGCAAGGGGCATCGGTGGCCCGGCGGCGCGCTGCGTGAATCAGGCTCCGCGCGTGCGGCTTCGGGTCATCTCGATGAAGGTCGCGCGGAAGCCGTGGCGCGCGAACAGTCGCTGCGCCGTGGTGTTGCTCGGCATCGTGGAGAGGAGGATGCGCGGCGCGCCGCGTGCCTCGAGCTCCGCGACGAGCGCCGTGAGGAGCGCCGCGCCCGCACCGAGGCGACGGCAGTCGTCGGCGACGTAAATGTCGTGGATCGCGCCGTGCTCGTCGAGCAGGAGATTCCAGTCGCGCTCGCCGAGCGCGCCGTACGCGTAGCCGACGATGCGGGCGTCCTTCGCGTCGCCCGTTTCGGCGACGAGCAACACGGCTTCGCTCTGCCCCAGCACGCGGCCGAACCACCACGAATAACCCTCGACCACATTCTCGGGGAGAAAGAAGCGGTCGGGATCCGTGTCGTGGTGCTGCCGGGCAAGCCGTCCGGCGAGCTCGGCGGCAGCGGGGACGTCGCTCCCGGTCGCTCGTCGCACACGTAACTCGCTCACGGTTTGGCTCCTCGAGGCTTACCCGCGGCAGCCGGCGCCGCCGTTGCCGTGGTGGCCGGCGCGGGCGTTACGGGCGTCACGCTGATCTCTCCTTCGCTGAGCGCGCCGACGGTTACGCTGCCGTCCGCGTCGGTCGAAAGCGGCAGCGCGAGACCGAGCGGGGTCGTGAGCAGGACGAGTCCGGCGACGCCGGCTCTCGGGGGGACCACGCGGATCCACGCCGTGCCGGTGTCGGAGTGCGGCGGCGGCCCCGGCTCGGGCGGCGCCGTAGGGGCGCGGCGCTCGAGCGCATGGCGGGCCGCGGCGCGCGCGTCGGGATCGGGGTCGAGCGCGGCGGCGAGCCCGAGCACGACGCTGACTGCGCGCTCCGGGCGGCTCGCGAGCGCGCTCACGAGCGCGCGGCGCACGCGCGGCTCGATCTCGAAGCGATAGGCCTCGGACAACACGCCGACGGCGCTCGCCTGGGCGCTCGCACCGAGCCCGAGGGCGGCGTGAACGCGCAGCGACGGATCTTCGGCTTCGAAGAGCTCGAGCAGGCGCGGCCGCAAGGCCTCGTCGTCGCGCCGCGCGAGCGCGTAGGCGGCGAGGTAGGTCTCCGCACCGCCGCGCTCGAGGAGCGTGACGAGCGTCGCCGTCGGCACGAGGTTCTGAGCGTCGGGGTCGGCGAGCGAGCTCGCGAGCGCGCGCGTGAGCGAGGCGTCGCTCTCCGTGCACAGGCGCCGCGCCGCGGCACTGGCGAGCTCGGGCACGAACGCTTGCCGCGCAACGGCGCGCACGACGTTCGCGTCGCCGCTCGCGAGGGCGGTGACAGCGCGTGCCGGCTCGAGCACGGCGAGGCACCAGGCGCTCGCGCTTCGATCAGCGGCGTTGCCGCGACCGAGCTCCGTGAGTGCCCGGTCGAGCCCAGCGAGGCGCCGCCCCGTGACGACGAAGCGCAGCGCCGCGCCGCGGGCCGCGTCCCGTCGCTGGGCCGGGCGCGCGAGGGCGCGCTCGAGCACGCTGTCCGCGTCCGGATCCGGTGAGAGCGCGAGCGCATAAGCGGCGGCCCACGTGTTCGCGGGGGTCTCGAGCTCGCGGTCGAGCCGGGCGAGCGCGCGCTTGCCGCCGGCTCGGCCGAGGGCGGCGAGCAGCCGCTCGGTGTCGCTGTCGGTGAGGCGTGTCGCGGCGAGCGCGTCGCCGAGCGCTGGGCTCGGTGCTTCGAGCGCGATGTCGAGCGCCTCGCTTCGCGTCGAAGGGTCGTCGAGCAGCGTGAGGAGTGCTCCGGCGGAGTCGGGCGTGCCGGCGAGCGCGAGGACCCGGCCGCAAGCCGCTCGCACGTGGCCGTCGGCGACGACGCTGAACGTCGCCCGCGCGAGCTCGACGGCGCGCGCGTGGTCGAGCTTGAAGTGCGCCCCGAATGCCGTGGCTTGCAGGCTCGGCGCGCTCTTCTTCGCGAGCCGCTCGACGAGCGGGAGCGCGTTCGGATTGCCGAGCTCGCCCAGGAGCTCGACGAGCGCCGTCGTCGGCGCGCCTGCCGCGAGCAGGAGCGGCTCGATTCGGCTCGGCGGGTGAGCGGTGAGCGCGATGCGTGCCGCTTCCGAGGCCCGGCCCGGCTGCCGCAACGCGCGCGCGAGGGCCGAGAGCGCGAGCGGATGGTTCGAGGCTGCGAGCGCGAGCGCCGCGGTTTGCTCGACCAGCCGATCGCGCTCTCCGGAGCGACCCTCGACGCCGCCGAGCGCGCGAATCAACGCATCTTGTGCCGTGGGATCGGAGGCGTGCGGCGCGAGCGCTCGCACGACCGAGAGTCGCTCGCGGGCGTCGCGCGCGGCCCCACCCACGTCGAGAGCGCGCGCGAGGAGCTCGAGCGCACGAGCCGTTCCGGCGCTCCCGAGACGCTCGAACGCTCGCTGCCTCGTATCGCTCGAGTCGGCGCGCAAGAGCGGCTTTGCCGCGCCGATGCCGATCGAGCTGCGGAGGCTGCGCTCCTCGCCTTTGGGTGCAGATGGCGCTGCGCTTGCGGGGGTGGCTGCGCCGAAGCATGCGACGGCCACGAGCGCCTTCTCGAACCTCGAGCTCACGGCGTGCCTCCGGAGTGCGGTGCGGCGCCGGGCGCGGGAGGCGGCGAAGCGGTGGGCGGCTGTGCCGGTGCCTTGGGTGCGGGAGGCGTTGCTGCCGCGGGCGGCTGTGAGGGCGCCGTGGGGGCGGGCGGCGTTGCCGCGACCGGTGCGAGCACGAGGAACCCGAGCCCGGACGGCAAGGTCGCGCCCGGGACGCGTGCCACGGCTTGCCACCCGATCACTTCCGCGGCTTCGTCGCGGTGGGTGAGGGCGCGGAGCTCGAGCGCCACGGTGAACGAGCGGGTCAGTGCCCGCTGCGTCGCCGTCGCGCTACCGCCATCCGGCCGTGCCCCCACCATCAAAACCATCTCGGGGTGCGCGTTGAGCAGGCTCGCGAGCGCTCGCACCACGGGAACGGAGCTCGGTGCCAGGGTGCCGTCCGGTGCAAACGTCACGGGCGTCGCGAGCTTCACGACGTAGCGCGGGCGCCGTGCTGCGTGCGCTTCGACGAGCGTCACGAGCGGGGGCCGAGCCTTGCCCGGTTCGACCGCTTCAGGGCAGCCGTCGTCGTCGGTGACGCCATCGAACGTCTCGGCCGCGTCGGGGCACTTGTCGATGCCATCGTCGAACGAGTCGCCGTCGCGATCGGGGCTCGGGCAGCCGTCGAGCTCGGGATCCGAGCGGCGTGGCCCAGCCGCAACGGGGCAGCGATCCTCCGCGTCGAGCACGCCGTCGCGATCGTTGTCCGGCTCGGGGCAGCCGTCGTCGTCCTCGAAGCCGTCCTTGTCCTCGGCGCGCGTCGGGCATTTGTCGCGCTCGTCGATGATGCCGTCGCGGTCGCGGTCGTGCCGCTTGCAGCCGTTGAGCTTCGGATCCGGATCCGCGACGCCCGCCTCGCGCGGGCAGGCGTCGCTCGTGTCGGGGATGCCGTCGGCGTCGTCGTCCAGATCGGGGCAGCCGTCCTCGTCCTGGAAGTTGTCCGGGTCGCCCTCGAGCTCTTTCGGGCAGTGGTCGTCGGCGTCGGGCACGCCATCGTTGTCGTTGTCGAAGTCGGGGCAACCGTCCGAGTCCTCGAAGCCGTCGAGATCTTCGGCGAGCTCCTGGCATTGGTCGCGAGCGTCTTCGATGCCGTCATGATCGGCGTCGTGAACGCGCGGCGCCCAGCCCGCGCTCAGGATGCCGCGCACGCGCGCGACGCCCGCGGCTCCGTCGAGCGGCAGCTCCACGCCGAGCGCCGCGTAAGAGTCCCCGAACGCGCGCCGTCCGTGCAAGCCGAGCGCCGCCGGTGATTGCTCGGCCGCCCCGAACTTCGGCGAGAGCGCAATGGCCCCGTGCCCCTCGAGCTCGAACAGGTAGTTTCCCGCGTCGTCGAGCCCGAACGCCTGCGGCTTGATGACGAGCCCGAGCCCGAACGGCAGGTCGTCGCCGAACGCTTCGGACCCGAGCTTCTGCTCGTCGAGCCGAAAGCGCGCGCCCACGCTCGCGCGGATGGCGGAGCCGAGCACGCCGAGCTCGCCGAGCAGCCGAAAATCGGTGCGCACGTGGTCTTCGGCGACGTACGCGTGCGGTGTGCCCGTCGGCAGCGCCACGCGCGCCGCCACGGCGAGCCCGAAACCCGCCGCGGCTTGGTGCTCCACGATCGTCGCGCGCGCGTCGAGCGCTGCGTTGCCGAGCGCAGGCGACGGGGGCGGGCTGCCGCCGACGCTCGGCGGCGGCCGGTCGCCGTTCTGAAAGAGAATGGTCGGCACGACGAGACCGACGGCGATCCCTTCGCCGAGGCCGATGCTTCCGACCCAATCGATCCCGAGCTGGGTGCGGATGGCGTCGTATTCGGGGGACATCGCGGTCTTGTCGACGACGACAGGGCGGTAGGCGAAGGTCGTGAAAGCGCCGAGGTTCCACTCCTTCGAGCCCGGCGAGGTCGTGGGCTCGAGCCGCGTCAGCCCCTCGGGGTGAGTGGGCGCCTCGTAGCCGCGCAGATCGAGTGACGGGCGTGGATCTGCGGCCGCGCTCCGGGTCGCGAGCACGAAGAGGCCAGCACACAGGGTCCCCCACCGTTCGCACCCACGCATGTGACGCATTTGCTGGGTGCCTAGGGCCTTTCCTCGAAAGGAACAATCCTTCGGATTGTTCTTTCGAGCTTGGCTTCGCCAAGCGCGCTGCTTCGCAGCGCCGGCCCTAGCCTGTCCTCGGGGGCGTCCCGCCCCCGGAAAACTGGCGATGCCAGTTTTCTCCCCCTCGTCCGCTTCGCGGACGGCTGGTGCTGATGCCGGTCCACTGTACCTACGGCACGCATCCTTCGCGAAAGATAATCACTTCGGGGACGGCGCACCAGCTACTCGATGTAGAGTGCGGGGCCATGGATGCGATTCGCGTGCGCGGCGCGCGTGAGCTCAGAGGCACGATACGGGTCGGCGGTGCGAAGAACGCCGCGCTTCCCATCCTGTGTGCGACGCTCTTGTCGGACGGCGAGAGCCTGCTCCGGAACGTCCCGGGGCTGCGTGACATCGAGACCACGGGGGAGCTGCTCCGAACGCTCGGCCGCGGTGTCGACATCGCCATCCCCGAAGTGCGCGTGAAGCCCCCCACGGGCACCGTGGTGCCCGAGGCGCCGTACGACCTCGTGCGCCAGATGCGCGCGAGCGTGCTCGTCTTGGGGCCGCTCGTTGCGCGCTACGGCCGCGCCAAGGTCTCGCTACCCGGCGGCTGCCAGATCGGCGCGCGCCCGGTCGATCAGCACCTGCTCGGCCTCGAGGCCCTCGGCGCGAAGATCGCCGTCGAGCATGGCTTCATCGTGGCCGAAGCGCCCCGGCTGCGCGGCGCCGAGGTCGTGTTCGACATGCCGACCGTGACCGGCACGGAGAACCTGATGATGGCCGCGGCGCTCGCCAAGGGCCGCACGACGCTCGTCAACTGCGCGCGCGAGCCGGAGATCGAGGAGCTCGGCCGCGTCCTCAACAAGATGGGTGCGCGCATCGAAGGTGCCGGCACGTCGATCATCCACATCCACGGCGCCGACGAGCTCGAGCCCTTCGATCACGCGATCATCGCCGATCGCATCGAAGCGGGGACGTTCATGGCCGCCGTGGGCGCGGCGGGCGGCGACGTGCTGCTCGAGCACGCGCCGCTCGACGATCTCGAGCCGGTCGTCATGAAGCTGCGCAAGGTCGGCGTCGAGGTGGAGCGCGAGGGCGATCACGCGCGGATCCGCCGGCTCGCCCCGCTGCGGTCGACCGACGTGACGACCTCGCCGCATCCGGGTTTTCCGACCGACATGCAGGCGCAATTCATGGCGCTCATGTGTGTCGCCGGGGGCCGCTCCGTCGTCACGGAGACCGTCTTCGAGAACCGGTTCATGCACGTGCCGGAGCTCAGTCGCATGGGCGCGCACATCCAGACGCACAACAACACCGCCATCATCGATGGTGTGACGCGCCTTTCGGGCGCGTCCGTGATGGCCACCGACCTTCGCGCGAGCGCGTCGCTCGTCGTGGCGGGCCTCGTCGCCGATGGCGAGACGATCGTGCGCCGCGTCTACCACCTCGATCGCGGCTACGAAGCGATCGAGAAGAAGCTCGCCGGCGCTGGCGCCGACGTGACACGCATCCGGCTCGAATCCGAGGAAGCGTAGCGCTCTTCGGCAGCGCTTTCGTCGCTGGAGCTTGCGCCATGGGGCGCTCTGCGCCGCGGTTACTGGAGGATCGCGCCGACGCTGCGGCACAGGCCCGGGCTGGTGTCGTCGGGCGCGCACTCGGCGCCTTCGGGCGGGAGGCAGGCAATGGCGGGACACACCATGCTGCAGCCCGCTCCGGCTTTGCGCAGGCGCTGGAGCTCGGCGACGGCTTCGGTGTTCTCGGGGTTCACCGGGACGTCGCAGCCGCACGTGAGCGAGCTCGACGCAAGCTCGGTGCATTGCTCTTTGTCCGACTTCGCGTTGCACGCGCGCGCCGCGGCGAGCGCATCGGCATATTGCTGCGCGAGGTCGTCACAATTCATTTGGCCGCCGCTGCCGCCCTTGCCACCTCTGCCGCCCTTGCCACCCATGCCACCGGCCATCATGCCGCCGGCGCCGCCCATT
>DATMCL010000048.1:0-8010 GCA_035558375.1 Polyangiaceae bacterium | reverse complement strand
GCTGTCGGCCCGGACTTTTTCGCGGAGCTCGTCGCCGAGCCCCGTCGCCTGGTTACCCTGAGTGCGGGCGCGGTTCAGGATCTCCTGCTCCGTGAGGCGCATCTGCCGCTCGACGAGCGACGGGGGCACCGGGATCGGGTTCGCCTTCACGAGGTCTACGACCAGCTGCTCGGCGAGGTTGTTCTCCGAGGCCTCGGTCGCCTGCTTCTCGAGCCGCTCGCGCAGCTCCTTCTCGAGATCCGCGAGGGTCTCGTACTTCCCGAGGTCCTTCGCGAACTCGTCGTCCGCGACCGGGAGCACGCGCTCCTTCAGCGCCTTGAGGGTGACCTGGAACTGGACGGTCTTGCCCTTCAGCTTTTTGTGCTGGTGGGCCGCCGGGATCGGCACGTCGATCGTCTTCTTGTCGCCGATCGACAGACCGAGGAGCTCGTCCTCGAGCGGCGGGAGCAGCTGACCGCGACCGAGCCACACCTGGAAGTCATTGGCGCCCGCGTCGGCAACCTTCTCGCCCGCGGCCTCGACCTCGAAGTCGATGGTCGCGATGTCGTCCTTCTGCGCCGGGCGCGCGCTCTTCGGATCCTCGAGCGTCGCGTGCGCCTCGCGCAGGCGGTCGATCTCGGCCGTCACCTGCTCGGCCTTGACCTCGACCTTGGTGCGCTTGGCCGTGAGGCCCTCGTACTTGACGCTCTCGATCGAGGGCAGCACCTCGACGCGCGCCGTGTACGAGAACGGCTGATCCTCCGCGAAGGTCTTGCGCTCGATCGCCGGGTTGCCGACGGGCTGAACCTTCTGCTCGTTCAGCGCCTGCGGGTACGTCTCCTCGACGAGCAGGTCCGCGACGTCGCGCGCGATGCGCGGCCCGTAGACGTGAGAGAGCACTTTGCGCGGCGCCTTGCCGGGCCGAAAGCCGCGGACCTTCGCGTTCTTCGCGACGGCCGTGTACGCCTTCTCGACCTCGGTCTTGACGCGGTCGCTCTCGATCTGGATGTTGAACTCGACGACGACGGGACTAAGCCGCTGAACGGTAACCTGCATGGGGGGCGCGAAAGTTACCTAGGGAAACGCGTCGGTCAACAGAGTTCAGGGGTGTGGGTGCGTTCGGAGCGACAAACGCACGGCGTGAAGAAAGTGCCCTGGTCGTTCGATCGAACAGCATGCGGGCGGCCGGGCGAATAGCCCGGCCCAGCACGGCCTCGAGGTCTTGGAAGACCAGATCGATCACCCCTCGAGGCCCTAACCCCCCAAAAGAACCGGCGAGGCCGGCGCACCCCTCTAAAACTAAGGAAGAGACGCCAAAAGCTAGCGGTCGATCCGACCCAAAGCCTCCCAGCTTTAGCTCCTACTCATCATCCTCTTGCTCAGCTTCCCAGAGCTTCGCTTCGAAGGGATCCATGTCGAAATCCAGCGCTTCGGCGCCGCTGTTCTCCAGCTCGTCCGTGGACCAGCCGATGCGCATTTCGGGGCGGTCGACCTCGCGCGTGAAGTCCTGAAAGCTCGAATATCCTCGGGGGCTCGCCATTTCTTTGGTGTTCCTCTCGGGTCTAAGACCTACCTAAACCTACTTAGACCTACATCTCCCCACAATGTAGGCTGTCGTTGAAATCCAGCCAAAAAAAGCGTGAATCGCGCGCGGCTTCGCTAAGCCGTTAGCGGGGGCGGGCGCAGCGACGACCGACCGCACCCGTTTCGCAAAGACCGTAGGGTGTCGCTAGGAGGGGGCGCGGCTGTACCCTCCTCGCTTCGACCGGCATGACCCCGCCCCACATCATCGCGATCGCCAACCAGAAGGGCGGCGTCGGCAAGACGACGACGGCCGTGAACCTCGCGGCGAGCCTCGCCGCCGCCGAGCGCCGCACGCTGCTCGTGGACATGGACCCGCAAGGCAACGCATCGAGCGGCGTCGGGGTGCCGCCGGGCACCGCGGAGAAGACCATCTACGACGCCCTCATCGGCGCGTCGTCGCTCGCCGACGTGCTCATGCGAACGAAGATCGACACGCTCGACATCGCGCCGTCGACGCAAGACCTGATCGGCGTCGAGTACGAGCTCTTCGAGCACGACCGCGGCACGCATCTGTCGAAGCTGCTCGCGGCACCAGAAATGGCGAAGTACGAGTACGTGATCCTCGACTCCCCTCCCTCGCTCGGCGTGCTCACGCTCAACGTGCTCGTCGCCGCGCAACGCGTGATCGTGCCGCTGCAGCCCGAGTACTACGCGCTCGAGGGCATCACGTACCTGATGGCGACCATCGATCGCGTGAAATCCTCGCTGAACGCCGCGCTCGTGATGGAGGGCATCGTGCTCACGATGTGGGATCCGCGCAATCGGCTCGCCCATCAGGTGGCGGACGAGGTGCGACGCCATTTCCGCGTGTTCGAGACGATCATTCCGCGCAACGTGCGCCTGTCCGAGGCGCCGTCCCACGGCTTGCCGGCACTCCTGTACGATGCCGAGAGCAAGGGTGCGCAAGGCTACTTGGGCCTCGCGCGCGAGGTCATCGAGGGCGCGGCGTGAGCGAAGCTCCGAAGAAGCCGTTGCGTGGGCTCGGGCGTGGGCTCGACGCGCTCCTGCCGGTGCGCACGCCGCCGGCGTCGTCACCGGCGCGCCCGGCCGTCGACTACGGGCAGGGCAACGTCTTCAGCTGCGCGCTCGAGCGCATCGTGCCGCAGAAGGGGCAACCCCGGCAGCACTTCGCGAACGACAAGCTCGACGAGCTCGCCCAGTCGATCAGGGAGCATGGCCTGCTCGAGCCGCTCGTCGTACGCAAGCGCGGCGAGGGCGAGTTCGAGATCATCGCGGGCGAGCGGCGCTGGCGAGCGGCCCAGCGCGCCGGCCTGCGCGAGGTGCTCGTCGTCGTGCGCGACGTGTCCGCGCGCGATGCCTACGAGCTCGCCCTCATCGAGAACGTCCAGCGCGAAGACCTCGACCCGATCGAGTTCGCCGAAGCGCTCGACCGGCTCGTGCGCGAGCACGGCTACACGCAGGACACGCTCGCGCAACGGGTCGGCAAGGACCGCTCGACGATCGCCAACGCCCTACGCCTGCTGCGATTGCCGAAGACGGTGCGCGAGCGGGTCGTGAGCGGCGAGCTCAGCGAAGGTCATGCGCGAGCGCTTCTGGGAGCGCCGTCGGACGACGCACTGCTCGACCTCGCGGACAAAGTCGTGAAGGGCCATCTGAGCGTGCGGCAGACCGAATCGCTCGTGCGCTCGGCCAAGCAGAAGGACGGCGGGAAAGCCGCGCCCAAAGCGAAGACCGCGAACGTGCGCGATATGGAAGGGCGTCTGGAGCGACGCCTCGGAACGCGCGTCGAGCTGCGCGACCGCGACGACAAGGGCGAAATCGTCGTGCGGTACTCGTCGTGGGACGAGCTCGATCGCATTTTGAGCGTGATTCTCGGCAGTCAGTGAGCTCGGCCCGCCACGTCAGAAGGCAGGCACGGCGAACGGCGGACCGGGCTTGGCGAAGAGATACCCCTGCAGGAGGTCGCAGCCGAGCGACACGAGCGCGTCGCGCTCGTCGGCCGTTTCGACACCTTCCGCGACCACGTCGATCCCGAGCTCGCGGCACACGACCGTCATGCCTCGAATCAAGCAGCGCTTGGTCGGCTCCGCATGCACGTTGCGCGTGAGCGACATATCGAGCTTCACCACGTCGGGCTCGAGCAGCGTGAACCACGTGAGACCGGCGTAACCGGCGCCGAGGTCGTCGACCGCCAGACGGAAGCCGAGCTGTCGCAGCTGGCCCAGACGGGCGCGCAGGTCCACGACGTGCTCGAGCGACGCACGCTCGGTGACCTCGAGCACCACGCGCTCGGCATGGCGAGACAGTGGGCTTTCAGGGCTCACCAGCTCCGGGTCGTCGAGGTCGCGTGGGTGGAGATTGACGAACACACAGCCGACCGTCGACGTGAGCTGCTCGGCGACCGCGCTGCGGATCTGGCGTCCGAGCTCGAGCCCACGACCGAGGGTCTCGGCTGCCGCAAACAAGAGATCCGGGCTCCGCAGCGACGGCTCTTCACAGCGCACGAGCGCCTCGTGCGCGAAGACGCTCCTGCCACCCCACGCTACGATGGGCTGATAGGCCATACGCAGCGAGGCCAGCGCGTGGTCGAAACGCTCGCTCAGCTCGCGTGAACCGTTCTCCTCGACCGCGGCGCTCCCGTAGAGCTCGAACGCGCGACGCTGCATGGCGGCGAGCCGCCGGATGCGCACGGCGTCGCTCACGACGCTTCCAAGCACGGCCGGCGTGATCGGCTTCAACAGGTAGCGGTGAGCGCCGTGCTCGACCGCGTCTACAGCGCTGGTTAGATCGCCGCCCGCCGTCACGAGCACGACGGGTAAGTCCGGGTCCACCCGATGCACGGTCCGGAGCACCTCGATGCCGCTCGGCCCGGGCATACAGATATCGCTCACGACGGCGTCGAACGGATCCTGAGTGAGCACAACGCCGAGACTGCGGGCATCAGGCAACTCGAGGACGTTGATGCCTTGCGCGCGCAGGACACGGGCGTACGCGTGCCGCACCTGGGGTTCGTCATCGATCAAGAGAACGCGCGGCACTCGGGCACGCTCGGATTCGCCGGCCATTTCAGGCATCAAGAACCTCCCTCGCCTTCCGGATCAGCTGATCCGGGGAAAACGGCTTTTGAATGAAGCCCGCGGCCAGAGACAAGTCCCCGCCGCGCAACGCCGCGTGGTCGCTGTAACCCGACATGAACAGGACCTTGCAGCCGATCTCGTCGCGGATCGTCGCCGCGAGCTCCGGCCCGGACCTGCCCGGCATGACCACGTCCGTGAGCAACAGGTCCACTTTGCCCACGTGGGCGCGCGCCAACGAGACGGCGTCCTCGCCATCGCGCGCCACGAGCAAGCGGAAGCCGCCCTGTTTCAGCACGCGGGTCACGGAGGAGCGCACGCGCTCGTCGTCTTCCACGAGCAGGATCGTCTCGCTCCCCGTGAGCTTGGGGGCCCGCGGGAAGGACGACGGGCGACCTTGCACGGAAGCGCCCTCGACGCGCGGCAGGTAGATCTTGAATACCGAGCCGTGACCCACCTCGCTGTACACCCAGATGTGTCCGCCGCTCTGCTTCACGATGCCGTAGCAGGTGGACAGGCCGAGCCCCGTGCCCTTGCCGACTTCTTTGGTCGTGAAAAATGGCTCGAAGATGCGGCTTCGCGTCCCCGCGTCCATGCCGCACCCGGTGTCGCTCACGGCGAGCATCACGTATTGCCCCGCGGGAACGCGTCCCTCGTTCGCGTCGTACTCCTCGAGCAGGTCTACGTTCGCGGTCTCGAGCGTGAGCCGCCCGCCCGCCGGCATGGCGTCCCGGGCGTTGACGGCGAGATTCATGATCACCTGCTCGAGTTGACCGAGATCGACACGAACCGCCCCTAGGTCGGGCGCCGGGACGAGCGTGAGCGCGATGTCTTCGCCAATGACGCGACAGAGCATGCGCTTCACGCCGTCGAGCGCGTGGTTCAGGTCGACGACGATCGGCTCGAGAACCTGCCGCCGGCTGAACGCCAAGAGCTGGCGCGTGAGCGCCGCCGCGCGCTCCGCCGCTTCGCGGATCTCGTTGGCGTCGGCGTGTCGCGCGTCGCCCTCCAAGCTTTCCATCAAGAGGTGGCTATTCGTGAGGATGGCCGCGAGGATATTGTTGAAATCGTGGGCGATGCCGCCCGTGAGCTGTCCGATCGCCTCCATCTTCTGCGCCTGGTGCAGGCTCAGCTCGAGGAGCTTGCGATCGTTGATATCGGACATGATGCCTTCGACGAGCCTGACACCGTCCTGCTCGCGCCAGCCGATGATGCGATTGCGCACCCAGGTGTAGCGATCGTCGCGCCGCAAGATGCGGTACTCGATGTCGAACGGCCTGCCGTGTTCGCGAAACGCCGCCAAGGCGTCCCTGAACATCTGGCGCTCGTCCGGATGGACCATCTGCTGGCGCTGAGCCATGGACTGGGCATCCAGCTCCTCCGGCGTGTAACCCATGACGCGCGCGAGGTTCGGGGTCGCGAACACGATTCTGCCCTCGGGCGTGGCGGTCCAGATCACGTCGGGGATGCGCTCGACGAGGCTCCGGTAACGGGCTTCGGCAGCGGCGAGCTCTTCGCGCGCGAGCCGCTCCAGCGTCACGTCGCGGCCGATGGACAGGACGGTCGGCTCACCGGCAATCTCCAGCGTCGAAAGCGCGAATTCCATCAGCAGCTTGTCGCCGTTGGCGTTCTGCAAAGCGATCGTTGCCGTGCGGCCTCCCCCGCCCGCGAGCACGCGCCGGAACTCCGCGAGACCCGACGCGGCGTGCCCCGGCGCGGCGAACTCCGCAAGGTGCCGCCCGACGAAGCGCTCCGCCGGAACGCCGACCAGCGTTTGGCAGCGGCGGTTCGCTTCGAGGATCACGCCGTCGGGCGTCAGCAGCGCGATCGGGTCGCTCGCGTGCTCGAACAGCATGCGGTAACGGTTCTCGGCGCTTTGCACTTGGCCGATGAGGCGCGTGATCTGCGAGGCGTTTCGACGCAGCATCTGCTCGTAGAGGGCGGTCCCGGAGGCTTCGCACGCGACCGGCGCCGCTTGGTTCAGCGTGGTTTCGAGGGCCGCGAGCTCGGCGTCGAAGTCCGGCGTGCGCGCGACGAGCTGGGTCGCCCCGACCCGGGCGGAAAGCTCACGATCCTTGGCGTCGTCGCAATGGGCCGAGAGCAGGATCACGGGAACGTTCGCGAACCGCGGATTTTCTCGCACCTTGCGGCACAGGTTGAAGCCGTCGACTTCGCCCATCCACACGTCGCTCAGGATCGCGTCGGGGGGTTCCGCGTGCGTCTTCTCGAGGGCTTCGTCGGCATTCCCTGCCGTCACCACCCGATAGCCCGCCTCTTCGAGACGAAGCCGGCTGAGCTTCAGCTGGATCGGATCATCATCGACCAGTAAAACCCGCGGCTTCGACCGCAAGGCCTGCGGCCGCGCCTCCGTATCCTGAATCATCGTGACCCGCCTCGTATTGCTGCCTCGACGATCTCGCAGAACGTCGAGGGATCGATTGGTTTTCGGACGTAAGCGACGAAGCCCGCTGCGAGCGCAATCCGCTCGGTCGCGCCTCCGTTGAAGGCAGTGATGGCGATCAGGACGATGCCGTCCGTCGCGGGGCTCGCCTTCAGTCGATCGGCGAGAAGGATGCCGCTCATTTGCGGGAGAATCAAGTCAACCAGCGCGACGTCGGGCTTGTCGGACTCGATCGCTTCGAGAGCCTCCTCGGCGCTTCGCGCGAGGCGGACGGCCGCGCCGCTGTCCTCGAGCACTGCTTTGACGAGGCGAACGCTCGGCTCGTCGTCCTCGACGACCAGAATCCTCACCCCGCCGAGGGTTCCGCGCGGAGGCCGCGAGCTCGGTCGTCGGGGTCGGGGGGCCCGACGGTCACGGGAGCGTCCGGACGCGTGAAGGCGATTGACGTTGCTCACGGCCCCTGTAGTGCAACAGCGGTGCCAGCGGCAGCCCGCCGGTCCAAAGCCCCGAAAAGGCCGCGATTTCCGGGCGTTTTCGCTCCTCTCCTGCTCCCAGACTCTGGTGTTGCTCCCAGGACTCTGGTGAGCGCACCATAGTCGGCGAGCCCATGGGTGGAACGCTCCTCGTCATCGATGACGACCCGGCAACCTGCCGGCTGCTCGGAGCAGTGCTCCGACCCGAGGGGTTCGAGGTGCTCGTCGCGCACGACGGCAAGACGGGCCTCGAGCTCGGCCGCGGCCGAAGCCCGCGGCTCGTCATTTTGGACCTTCACCTGCCGGACGCGAACGGTATCGACGTGCTCGACGAGCTGCGCCAGGTCGCCGCGGACCTGCCGGTCGTCATGCTCACCGCGCATGCGGACGTGAAGACGGCGGTTCGCGCGACGCGCCACGGCGCGTTCGACTACCTCACGAAACCCGTCGATGCGGACGAGCTGATCGTCGTGGTCGGACGCGCCCTCGAAACCCGGGCCCTCAAGAGCGAGGTCGCCGAGCTGCGCCAGCGCCTCGG
>DATMCL010000047.1:0-3969 GCA_035558375.1 Polyangiaceae bacterium | reverse complement strand
GCCGTCGCCTTGGCGACGCTCTGCGCGGCGGCCCCGGCGTAGAACGCGGCGTCGCCGAGAGCCGCGATGGCCTCGAGGGTCTTCGCGAGCGCGGGTTACTCGAGGTGCGTGCCGGCGCGACGCGGTGCACCCTTGGCATCGCCGAAGACCCGGCGCGCGCCGGGATCGAGGCCGAGGGTTTTCCAGTGAGCCGCGAGCAGTGCGGCTTGCTCCTGGCCGAGCACGCTGCTTCGCGCGAGCGCGATGGCGGGCGCGCACACACGCTCGAGCGGAGCCTTGCCGAGGCGCCGGTGCAAAAGCAAAAGGCCCGCCACGGTGCCGGGGACACCGGGGGCGACGGGGCCGCTGCCCTTCGCTGCGATCATGCGATCGAAGTCGGGGCGCGTGAGGCTCGCCGGCGCCGTCTCGCGAAAGTCGACGGCGAGCGTCGGGCCTCCGCGCGGCCGCACGAGAGCGAAGCCACCCCCGCCGAGATTGCCCGCGCTCGGGTGGGTGACGGCGAGCGCGAGCGCCGTCGCCACGGCGGCGTCGACGGCGTTGCCCCCTTGCTCGAGCACGGAGACGCCGGCTCGCGTCGCCTGCGCTTCGGCGGACACGACGAGGCCGTGCTGACCCGAAACGGCTCGCGGCCCACCTTGCAGCGCCGGAAGGAGAGGGGCCGCGGGCGGCGCTGTCGTCGGTGGCGGGGCGCTTGCTGGCGCGATGGTGGCGACTCCCGTGGGTTGCGTCATTGCGCGGGGTGCGCCGGTGTGAGGCTCGTGGGCGACGGAGGCAGAGCGGTCGCCGTGGCAGCCCACGTGGAGTGTGGCGGCGGCGGCCAGCGCGCCGAGCCACGAGGGACGCAGCGAACCGACGCGACGCGCCGCAGCCATCAGAGCGCTCCGGAGAGGACCGTGAGTCCGTGGTCGGAGCGGCTCCACGCCTCGAGATCGCCGGCGGGGAGTGCTACGACGCGCGTGCCGAGCGCCCGCGCCTCGCGCACGACGGACGGCGCCCCCTCGCGCTCCGAGGCGGACAGGAGCACGTCGGCGGCCGACAGCCACGCGAGCGCCCGCGGCCGTTCGACGGCGCCGAGAAAACGCGCGTCTGGAAATGCGCGCTCGAGCTCGCAGCGTTCGGGTCCGTCACCCACGACGACGAGCTCGGCGCCCGGAACGAGTCCTGCAGCGGCGAGGGCGACGCGAGCGCGCTTGGTCTCGACGAGCCGTCCGACGACGACGACGAGGCGCGCGTCGGGCGCGATGCCGAGAATGAGCCGCGCTGCACGCCGATCCGGTACCGGATCGAGCTCGAGCGGCGATGGCTCGACACGCGCGCGCTCGGCCAGTTGCGCGCCGAGGGCACACCCAAGGCGCTCGCGGAGCTCCGCGGACACGCAACGAAGCGTCGCATGAGCGAGGTGTTTCGCGATGCCCGCGCGCACCCAGTGAGGCAGCGTCTCGACGAGCGCGAGGTCGGAGCCGTGCACGACCACTTCGAGCGGCACTCGGAGCCCGCGCGCGATGGGCCACGCCGATGGCACAAGGAAGTGCGCGACCACGCGTGCAGCGTTGGACTTCAAGAGCTCGCGTCGCGCGGCGCGCGCGAACCGCAGCGCTCCGAGCATCCGCACCGGTCGCTCGCGGAGGCGTACCCAGGCACCGGGTGCTCCGAACGCGTCGCCCGCGGGCAGCCAGCGCACCTCGACGCCGTCGCGGCGCTCGGCTCCGGGAGCGCGCTGTCCCACGACGCTTGGCGCGAGCACGCTGACCTTTTGCCCGCTGCGGGCGAGAGCGCGCGCCTCCGCGGCGACGAAGTGGCCGCTTGGATCGCCCGGACGCGTCGGGTACGAGGTCGTGACCAGGATGACGTGACCCTGGCGCGAGCCCGGTACCGCGGGGTCCGTCATACGCGCGGCAGCTCGCCGAGCGCGATGAGGCCCTGGGCGCCCTGCGCCTCGAGCAGCTCCCCGAGCGCGCGGAGGAAGCGGAACGAGTAGATGCCGGTGTTGTGGCCGTCCGCCCAGGTGAGCCCGAGCGCGTAGTTGCCGACCTGCTCGAGGTCCCGCAGCTCGAGGTTATGACCGGGCACGAACCGGATCGACCCCGAGTGGCCCTGGCAGCTGGCGCACGGACAAAAACCCCTTAAGATTTCATGAGGATACGAGATCTGCTTCGCATCGCCCCACGTGATCTCGAGGTTCGGCGCGCCGTGCGGGGCCCGCACGTTCGTCGGTGTATTGCGGTCACTCGGCGGCATCGACCCGATCTTTCTGTGCTCCGGGGCCACTGGAAAGGCCCGACAGACGCTTGCCCCGCGTGACGAGGCATGTCAATAAGGCCCTCCCTTGGCGAACCCCACCGATCCCGTCCAGTGTAAGCCCCTCGAAGTCCAAGTTGGCGACAAGGGCATCGAGCGCGCCATCAAGCACCTCAAGCGGAAGATGGCTGCGGAAGGCATCCTGCGCGAGCTCAAGCGCCGCCGGCACTACATGAAGCCGTCGATCAAGCGCCGCAAGAAGATGAGTGAAGCGGCCCGGCGTCGGCGTAAGCGCCTACGCACGGACGACATGCCGCCGCGTGGTGGCGCTGGTGGCGGCCCCGGTGGCGGCGGCGGCAACGGCGGAATGCTGTAGGACCTTCGGATCGACGGTCGCGAAGCGCTCCCGCGGGGAGCGCTGACGCGCCCAGATTGTTGGCCGAAAAAGCGCGCGCTCCGTAGATTCGGGCGGATGCGGACCTCGCTCGCAACGCTCGATCGCGTGCGCGCCCAACGACCCTCGGCACCGCCCGTGGTGGCGGAGCCCAAGGCGCTGCCCGTTCCCCCGATCCGGCTGCGCTACGTACTGTTGCTCGGGTTGCTCGCGCTCGGTGCGAGCGTGCTTTACCCGCGGCTCGATGCGGCGTGGCGCGTGCACTCGCTCGCGACTGCGCTCGCCGATTACGGCGCATGCATGGTCGGGCCGACGGGCCCCGCGCTGCTTCGCGATCGCCAGCTCGCCGAGTTCCACACGCTCGCGCGCCGGCGCCTCGTCACGTCGCCGGCCGGCGATGCTCCCTTCGAGCGCTGCGCGGGGCTCGCGCGGACGCTCTCCTCCGCGCCTGCCGTCGAGCAGGCGCACCGCGCCGTCGCGTGGAGCTTCTCCGAGTTCGGCGGCAATCCGAAGCCGCAGCACTCGCTCGCCGAGCTCAACGTCTCGCCGGAAACGGTGGCGCACGAAGCCCACCGCGCCTGGCCGTTCGTGCGGAGCTACGCCGCGCTCGTCAAACCGTCGCTCGGTGTGAAGGAAGCGCCGCATCCGGTCGCGGCGCCCGCCCCCGCGCTCGGTCGCGGGCTCACGCCTGCGCACGCCTACTACCGTGCTGCCCGCGCCACTGGCGACGGCATCCTGCTTGCGCGCGGGACGGGGGCGAACCTCGAGGTCTGGAAGAGCACGGATGGCGGCGCAAGCTTCAAGCCCGCGGCGCCCGAGCTCGGCCGCGATTTTTCCGAGCGTTGCGCGCTCGGCGCCGACGGCAAGACGCTGACGCTCGAGAACGACGGCGAGGCCACGCGCGTGGTTTCGAGGGGTCCCGACGGCGCCGCCTCCGCCGCCGTGCTCGCCAAGGCGGGCGAGAGCATCGTGAGCGTCGCCTGCGACGAGCGCTTACTCGTCGCTGCGGTGCGTCCGTCCGGGAGCACGCGCGCGGCGCTCTACCAATGCTTCTTCGGAGCGCCCTGCGCGCCGGTTGCGCCGCCGAACCTCGGTCGCCCTGAGCTCGGTCTCGACTACCCGCTCGATCTCGCGCGGGCTTCCGGCGCGACCGTGCTCTCCCTCAAGATGGGCAACATGGTGCGCGTGACCTCGTCGCGCGACGGCGCGAGCTCGCGGTACAGCGCCTCGAGCGACGCCTGCTGCGTCTGCGACTCGGACAGCCGGGCCTCGAGCAGCGCGACTTTCGCCTGCGCCTCGCGCAGCTCGTTGCCGAGCTCGACGTTGCGCGCGTGTGC
>DATMCL010000046.1:0-3733 GCA_035558375.1 Polyangiaceae bacterium | reverse complement strand
CTAGGCTATGCTCCCGAGCGCCTGATGCAGGCCTTGCAAGTCACCGAGATCGAAGCGGCCCGAGAACGCCTCGAAGGGGTGCGCCGCGAGGTGGGTCGTGTGTACATCGGCGATGCCGCCGCGGTGGACGTGATGCTGCTCGCGCTTTTGGCTCGCGGCCACGTGCTGCTCGAGGGCGTGCCGGGCGTCGCGAAAACCACCCTCGTCAAGGCGTTCGCGTTGACGCTCGGTTGCAGCGTGCGGCGCGTGCAGTTCACGCCCGACCTCTTGCCGGCCGACATCACCGGCACGTACGTCCTGAATCCGCGCGACGGCTCGTTCTCGCTGCGGGCGGGGCCCATCTTCGCGAACGTCGTGCTCGCGGACGAGATCAACCGCGCGCCCGCGAAGACGCAATCCGCGCTGCTCGAAGCGATGCAGGAGCGACAGGTGACGATCGAGGGCGATCGCTTCGAGCTGCCCGATCCGTTCTTCGTGCTCGCGACGCAAAACCCGATCGACCTCGAGGGCACCTACCCTTTGCCCGAAGCGCAGATCGACCGCTTCCTCGTGCGGGTGCACATGGGGTACCCCGCGGAGAAAGACGAAATCGCGATGCTGCGCTCGCACAGCGTCGCCCCACCGGCGCCGTACGTCGTCCTGAGCCCGTCCGATGCGCTCCAGCTCCAATCCATCGCGGCGCGGGTGCACGTGGAAGACGACGTTTACGCCTACGCCGTGGCCCTCGCGCAGTTCACGCGCCAGCACCCGCGTGTCGTGCTCGGCGCCTCACCGCGCGCTTCGCTCGGCCTGCTCCGCGCCGCCAAGGCCTCGGCGGTGCTCGGCGGCCGCGCCTTCGTCACCCCCGACGACGTGCGCGCCGTCGCCGTTCACGTGCTCGCTCACCGGCTGATCCTCGTCCCCGAGCTCGAAGGCGACCCGCGAGCGCGAACCGGCCTCGTCGAAGAAGCCATCAACAAGGTGAGCTACCGGCGCGCGGCGCGGTAGCTCGACGTTCTTTAGTTACACCCGATCGGATCGTTGCTGAGCACGATGTCGTCCATCCAGACGTCGTTCGCGGCGCTGCTGAAGCTCTGCCAGCCGAAGACGATCTCGGGTGCGGCCGAGCCCTCGCCGGCGAACTTCTTCGCGAGCCAGTCCGCCGGCATCATGCCGTTTTGCCACTGGTCGGTGCCGATGCTCGTGATGTCGTGGATGGGCATGCCGTCCGCGGTCGCGTGGAGCGTGTTGGGCGACGCGTCGGCGAGGAACGCGACCTCGATGCAGGACCAGGCGTTGGGCTGAACGACGGGGCCCGTCGCCATGTGCCACTGGGTCATCGTGGGCGAGATGTTGTCGCTCGGGACCTCGTTCGTGCCGATGACGCCCTTGATCTCGCCGAAGCGTACTTCGTCGTTGGCGTTGCCGGAGGTGCGGCGCAAGACGATGAGACTCTCGTGGTTCGCGCTCGAGTCCGTCTGCTGCCCGAGCTTGCGCGTCATGAAGACCCAGGCGCGCACGTAGAGCTTGGTGGTCCCCTTCGGCAGCGCGCGCACGAGCTGCGCGGGGTTGCCGTCCCCGTGGAAGTGCACGGCCTTGGTGCCGCCGTGCACGTGCATGCTGTCGGTGAGCGCGAGGATGCTGCCCGCCGGGTTTTGCGGGTTGTTCTTCTGGTACGAGATGAAGTTGTCCCAGCCCATCGGTTGCATTCCGACGGTGCTCGACTCGAAGTCCTCTTTGAAAAAGCCGGTGGCCGTGCTGCCGCCCGTCCCTGCCCCGCCGCCGGCCATGCCGCCGCTGCCCGCGAGCGGACCCGTGCCGGACATCCCGCCGAGCGGTGCACCGGCGCCGCCGGCCGTAGCGCCCGAACCTGCCGCACCGGCGAGCGTGCCGCCCGCACCAGCGCCACCCATCGGAGACGCGCCGCCCATCCCCGCAACGCCGGCGCCTCCTGCGCCGCCCGCACCGGAAGCGGTTCCAGCCGAGCCGCCGTTCATCGGGGTTCCGCCCGCTCCGCTAACGCTGCCCGCGACGCCGCCCGTCGCACCGGAGCCACTGCCGCCGTGTCCTGCGCTCGGCACGGCACCGGCGCTACCCGCCTTGGGGGTGCCGTCCATCTGCTTGCCGTCGTCGTCGGGTGCCGTCGTCGAGCACGCCGCAGCGAGCGAGAGGGCGGCGACGAAACCGAGGCCGCATGTGGAGGGTGAGAGGCGAAACGGCGAGCGGTGGCGCGCCGAGCGAGGCTTGGATGTCGACAAAGGGAAGCGTCAGTATAGCGTGAGTCAGGCGGCCACGCCGAGGGCGGCGCGGCGCGGGCTGTCTCAGTTTCAGGCGGCCACGCCGAGGCCGGCGCGGCGCGCCTGGCGCCGGTAGGTGCCGGGTGCCGCTCCTACTGCACGTTTGAAAGCTTTGCTGAATGCGGCTTCGGAGTCGTAGCCGACGCTGGCGGCGACGGTGGACAGGGAGGCGCGACCGTCGCGCAGCAGGCGCTGTGCCCTCTGCATGCGCCAGCGCGTCAGGTAGTGAAGCGGTGGCTCACCTACCAGGCGGTTGAAGCGCACGGCAAACGCCGAGCGCGACATACCCGCCGCGGCTGCCAGCGATTGCACGGTCCAGTTGCGGCCCGGGTTCTCGTGGATGAGCCCGAGCGCCGCGCCGATTTGAGGATCGGCGAGCGCACCGAGCCACCCGCTCGCCTCGGGAGCGACGCTGGCGAGGTGGGCGCGCACGATCTGGACGAAGAGAATGTCGGCGAGCCGGCTCACCACTGTCTGCGCCCCGGGGCGCGTGGACCCGGCCTCCGACGCGATGAAGCGCAGCGTGGGATCGAGCCACTCGACGAGCGCGCTCGCCCCGCCGCGGAGCAGAACGACGCGCGGGAGCGCCGCGAGCAGCGGATGCCCCACCGGATCCTCGAAGACGATCTTGCCGCACACGAACAACGACCGCTCGCCGCGCCCGCCGATCTCGAGCGAGACGGGGCCGGGCTTCTTCTCTTTGGCGATCAGCTCGGGCAAGCTGATGGAGCGCGCCTTTGGGCTCGACACGAGCTCGTGCGGAGCACCGTGCGGCACCGCGACGAGATCGCCGCCGAAGAGCTCGACATCCTCGTGCCCCTCGAGCCGGAGCACGCAGGACCCGTCGAGGATCAGGTGAAAGGCGGCGATGTCGCCCCCGGGCAGCTCGAGGCCCCAGGGCTCCCCGGCAGTGACCCGGGCGTAGCAGGCGCCCCGCGCGCGCAGGGTCTCGAGCACATCGGTCAGAACGTCCACCGTGGTCTCCGCCGGTCCCGTAAGTACGAACGGATGCGAAACTAGCTGATACATGTCTGACCGTCCAGTCACTATTGGAGGTCAGCCTAGGCCATTCGACCCTCCACCCAAGGCTAGCGGCCGAGGCTTTACCCTTACGCGTCCAGGAGTTGCACCTGGAGCCGCTCCGAGGGCGCGAAGCCGAGCTCGCGCTCCAGATCCGAGATGTCGATCAGCCGCTCGATGCTCTCGAGCGGGAGCCGGAGCGGGACGTTCGGGTAGAAGCGCTCGATCAGGCCGCGGGCGCCGACATTGGTCACGTCGAGCGTCGCCGCGGGGAGGAACTGGCGGTACCCGGGGCGGCTCCGCTCGAGCGTAGCGATGATCAAGCGGGCGCCGTCCTCGAAGCTCAAGTGCGCCGTCGCCTCACCGAGGTGAAGGAAGTCGTGCGGCACGCGACCGCCGTTCGTCGACAGCCGCTTCTTGAACCAATCCTCGACGAG
>DATMCL010000045.1:0-11905 GCA_035558375.1 Polyangiaceae bacterium | reverse complement strand
TCCAGAGCCAGCACACGGCACCGTATGCAGGCTCCCGCCTGCTCGCGACGAGCCGCCAGCTCCTGAAGACGCCGGCACGGGCTCGCGAGTTCGTGCGCTTGATCGGCGAGCGCTACGAGCGAAAGCGCGTCGCCAAAGACTGGCCACAGCTGCAAGCGATTCGCGCCTACTCGGAAGAGTGGCAGGTCCGCGCCGGGCTCCAGGGGATCGAGCGACCGAAGCGTTCCTTCGCCGCCGCACTTTACATTCCGCCTCCCGTACTGGTTGGGCGACTGCGCGCCGAAGCGGCGGGGACGGCTGCCCCGCTCGCCCCTGTCGTTGTGCCGAGAGGCGACCGCGTGTTCGAGCTCGATGCGCGCTCGTGCGAAGGCGGCTGTGCTGCGGAGTCCGAGCGCTACGCGTCGGGCGGCGTCGCCCTTTCGCTTGCCGGGCAGGGCGGCGAGGGCAGTGCTTCGCTGCGCTTCAGCGTCGAGCCCGGCTCCTACGCGGTTTTCGTTCGCATGAAGGTGGGTTCCGTCTCGACGTTGGCCGAGCTCGAGCTCGAGCTCGACGGCGAGTCCGTCGGCGAGACGCAGGGCTTCGGAAACTACCTCGCGGCGCTCCCCTCGACCGCGTGGGTTTGGGCCAGCCGCGCTCCCGGGCTGCGGGCGGCCAGGCTCGAGATCCGCGATTCCGGTGAGCACGTCCTCACGCTTTCGAGCGGGCGCGGCGTCCTCGTCGATCAGCTGTGGCTCAGCCGCACGACGGCCGAGCTGCCACTCGACAACGCCTCGAGGCTGCCATGAAGGCGTTCATCGTGCCCTGGCTCCGCGAGGCCGATCCGCGGGCGCTCGCCGTGGTCCGGCTGATCCTGTTCGGCTACGCCTGGCCCGGTTTTCGCTTCGGCAGCAAGGCGAGCTTCGCCGAGTTCGAGGGGGTGAGCTGGCACCCGATAGGCATTCCGGCGCTACTCCAGGTGCCGTTGCTGTCGCCGGCGGGCCTCGACATCGTCGGCGTGCTCATCACTTTCACGACGGGGTTCGCGCTGCTCGGTTTCGGCTACCGACTGACGGCGCCGCTCGCCGCGTTCCTGAAGCTCTACGCCTCGTGGGTCGTGCAATCCTCGGGGAAGGTCAACCATGGCGGTTTGCTCTTCACGCTGGTCCT
The DNA here is from genome assembly GCA_035558375.1 of Polyangiaceae bacterium. Lineage (GTDB taxonomy): Bacteria > Myxococcota_A > Polyangia > Polyangiales > Polyangiaceae > PMG-095. The sequence goes on along the minus strand of DATMCL010000045.1, from coordinate 10,759 downwards.
TTTCGTCATCGCGTTTTCGCACGCCGCGGACGCTTGGGCGGTCGACGCGTTCCTTCGTCGCCGGAAGGGGTTCCCCCGGCCGGGGCCGAGCGCCGAATATCACTGGCCTGTGCACTTCATCGCGCTCCTGTGCGTCACGATGTACGGCGCGGCCGGCCTCACGAAGCTCGGGGTAAGCGGTCCGGAATGGGCTCTCGGTGACGGGCTCAGGCTTCGCTTCCTCTCGCACCACTTCACGCACCAGCCCCCGACGCGACTCGGCGTCTGGCTAGCGGACTACCCGCTCGTGTGCCGGGTCCTCGCGTCCGCGTCGCTGTGCCTCGAGTTCGCGAGCCCGCTCGCGCTGTGGAACCGCAGCGTGTACCGCACGGTGCTCCCGTGCCTCGCGTTGCTACAGCTCATGATCTGGCTCACGCTCGGGGTGCGGTTTCGCGAGATGGTGGCCACGTTCGCGTGTCTCTTGCCCTGGGGAGCGCTCATCGCTCGCCTCGACGCGCTCCGGTCGACGTGGGTGGCGCGCGAACGCGAGCGCCTGCGCGCGGCGACCTGACCCTCAGTGCCCCATCGAGCCGGGGTCGTAGCGCACGGTGGCCGGCGGAGGATCGGTCTTGAAATGCGCGGCGAGCGCTTCGGCCGCTTCGAGCCCGGACGTGTGCCGGGGCCTGAACAGGTCGGGCATGCGCGTCAGCGGAAGGTCGGAGATCTCGCGGTTTGCGGCGACGCGTTCGAGGTCGGCGAGGACGGCCTGCATGCTCTGATAGCGGTTCGACGGGTGCTTGCGCGTGCAGCGGAGGACGATCTGCTCGAGCTGCGGGTCGAGTCCATCCACCAACCAAGATGGCGGGGGCGTGGGCGAATAGAGCTGATGACTGAAGAGATCGACGCTCTGCTCGAGGTCGAACGGCAGATGGCCCGTGAGAATGCGGAACAGCACGATGCCGAAACCGTAGATGTCGGTGCGCGGATCGACGGGCTCGGCGAGCACCTGCTCCGGCGCCATGTATTGCGCGGTGCCGAGGACGAGGTTCACGCTGCTTGGCCCCGCATCCGGGTCGGCGCGGGTGTCTTTGGCGAATCCGAAATCGATGAGCTTCACGCTCTCTGCGGCGCCGGGAGTACGGACGAGAAAAAGGTTCGCCGGCTTCAAATCCCGGTGAACGATCCCCGCGGAATGTGCCGCGACGAGGCCGCGAGCAGCCGGGCGCACGAGCTCGAGCGCAGGCCCCTGCGGAATTGGGCCGGTTCGCTCCAGGTAGTCGTCGAGCGGCTCGCCGGGCAAAGCTTCCAGCACGACGTAGGGCGGCTCGACGGAATCCTCGATCGAGAGCACGCGAAGGACAGCCGGATGATTAACGGACTGTGCAGCGGCCGCGCCGAGCACGAAACGCGCGCGCACCTGCCGGTTCTGCGCGGCGCTGTCGATCAGCCATTTCACGACGACGGGAACCTGATCCACTTCGTCCAGAGCCAGGTACACGTCCGCGGTGCTGCCGGTTCCGAGTAATCCGATGATGCGGTAGCGGCCCTCGAGACGCTGTCCGTCCTTTTCGCTCGCGACGTACTGGAATCCTTCGAGGTCAGGCGTAGACACCTTGAACCCTTAAGGCAGGCCAGCTCCGAGAGCAACCGCCGGCCGGGGCAGGCACGCCCGGCCGAGGCAATCTGACTCGACGGGAGCGCTCAGACACCGCCTTTCGCGCCTGACGAGCATGGCGCGAAACCTGCTTGATGCTGCGCCATGGGCCACTTGAACGAGAACTTCGACGCGGATCGGGCCTGGCAGCTGGTTTCCGCGGATATCGCACGGCTCGGCCGCGTCGCGCACCGGGCATTCGGGCACACGCGCCAGCGGCGTCTCGGCCTTCGCGTGGAGACGAGCTGCTGGGCGCTCCTTTCTCAAGGTGGGAACAGCTACTACGCCATGGCCGTCGAGCTCTCCGGAACGGGCGTCGTGCTGCAGTTTTTCGGGCGTGAGCGCCGCCTCCGGTTCCGCCTCGGCGAGCGCTTCAGCCTGCATTTGTTCGTTCCGCAGGTGTCGACCCCACTGCGCACCACCGTGAGGTCCGTGCGCTGGCTGGGCGATCGCCAGGCGTTCGAGCTCGTCGACATCTCGGCCGCTGACCGCCTCACCCTCGCCGAGCATCTCGATCGACAGATGGCGCACCCCACTCGGCGTACCGCGCTCGAGTCGGAACGACGGAGATCCTCATGAACGCACCCGAAGCCCCCACACGCACCCTTCCCCGTTACGGCATCCGCGAAGACGAGATGACGCGCCCCGGCGTCGTGCTCTTCGATTGGGACGGCGACGACGAAGCCACCGTCCGCGTCGAGCCTCTCGAGTCCACCGCGCTCGCCGACGCCGGCCTCACCGACGACGCCGAGGACGATTTCGACGTGAACATGTTTCGTCCACACTGGCGCGGCATCGGCCGGCGTCCGGGCACCGTGGCACTCTCCGTGGTACTCGGCGTATCGGTCGCCATCGGCATTTGCGCGCTGGTGATTCCGGCGGAAGCGCAGGGCACCGTCGTGTCGGCGCGCTGAGCCGGCGTGGCGTTCTAGACGCCGCCGTTCGCTCGATACTCGTAGAGCGCGCGCACCGACGGTCGCGACAGCGCGATCAACGTGAACACGCCGAGGATCGTGCCGAGCGGGAAGTTCAGACAACAAATGCAGGCAACGATCTGACTGAGCGTTTGATGACGGGCTTTGCGTAGGCCGACGGCGGAAAAGAACACGACGGCTGCCTTCACGAAGAGCACCGCTGCGACGATGAGCAGCAACACCATGAACACGCCGCCCGTCAGAATGCCGGGGCCGTGCAGGTGGTCGGCCGACGCCACGAGGCCGAATCCCAACGCGACGGCTGCCAGCAAGCCGATAGCGCCGAGACTGATCAGGAACGCGTAGATGAAGTGAAAGATGGCCAGCGTATTCAAGGTGCTCTGATCGCTGGCCGTGAATTGCACCGGCTGCTGGCCGGCGTAGTAGCCGGGAGGCATCATCGCGCCTCGAATTGGCTGAGCGAGACGACGTGCCCGTCCGGGTCGGCGAACCATGCGATCTTCGCGCCGCTCGGAGCCGTCCAGATGCCTTGGGTATCTTGGCCCATGCCGTCGTAACGCTTGGGGGGCACGCCCTTCTCGCGAAGAGCCGCCACGCTCGCGGCGATGTCGTCGACTTCGAGTCCGAATGCCGTGTACGGGGCGGTGACGACGTCGGGCGTCTTCTGGATGCGCAGCATGGTGCCGAAGGCGTCGAAGACGAGTGCAAAATCGTTGTCGTCGACGAGCCGCAGGCCCAAGACTTCTTCGTAGAAGCGGCGCGATGCGTTGGCGTCGCGAGTGGCGAGAAACGCGATGGCTTTCGTGGTCACGCGCTGACCCTGCACCAACGCTCGGCGCGCGTCACTGAGCCCCGCCGACCTAAACGGCGCCCGCCCCTGACTCCCGCGGCTTTTAGTCCATACTCACTTGAGGTAAGCTCGAAGGGTGGGCCGCGCCGTGGCGTTCATCTGCGCGCTCGTGCTCGTTGGGTGCGGGATGAGCAAGGCCGATGGGCGCTCAACTGCCAACGGCGGCGGACCACCGAACGCGGGTCTCGAAGAGCGGCCGAGTGAGTATCGCCGTTGGGCCGTCCTCGGGTCGGACATCCTCCATTTCGATGAGCTGCTGGCTGCCGAGGTGATTCCGCTCGATCCGAATCGTCTGGTCGGCATCCCCAGCATCTCGCCAGGCGCGGCGAAGGTCGCCTATCCGGTCGGCTCCGGCGATGACGCGGGCGTCGTGCTCGTCGATACCTCCGATTTCGGCACGCCGATCTTCGAGTGGAAGGTCGCGGCGTCGTCGCCGAGCTTGAGCTGGATCGGAGGGCAGAGCGTCCTCGTCACGTCCGTGCAAAACGATCGCCCGTTCGGCCATCTCCTGGCGCTCGGCCATCCCCTGCCGTCCGAGCTTGGGCTCGGGGGAATCCTCGCGCAGAGCTCGAACGGCGCGATTTTCGATGCGGTAGAAGGACTGAGCTACCTCGGGACCGGTGAGGAGCCGCGCTTCATCGCGGATGTCGAGCCGGGCGGCGCCGCTGTCTCCGAGGACGGCAGTCGCATCGCACTGGTAGCTACCGGCGCGCTCGGGCTCGGCTCCGATCCGCTCCCGATCACGTCTACCGGCGTGAGCGTCGATATCGTCGATTGGGTCCCGCCGCCGCCGCCGAATTGCCCGCACCCGGATGCTCCGAGCTGCGAGCTTCCACCCGGACACATCTCGCTGCGAAGGGCAGCGTATGCCCCCGATAACTCGCTGTTCTTCCTCGAAGAGTCCACCGAGGCGGGCGTGCACCTCAACTACACGACGCTCACGCCACCCGTCGTGATCCCGATGAACTCCGGGGAGACGGTGGCGTACGGCAGCGGTGATCCCGCCTGGGGTTTCCTGCGCGACGGTCGCTACTACTATGCGACGAGCACGCACGCGGCGGACGTGAAGGACGATACGCACCGGCTCGTCGTGCGTGGGGACACCGGCGCGCGAATGCCGGGCGCCGCGCAGCAGGTCGTGCCGAGCGGCGACCAGACTTGGATGTTCGTCTCCGTGTGGAGGCGCGACGATCTGGACGGCGTGGGGGAGCACGCGGTCGAAGCGACGCGGCTGGCCGATTCTTCTGATGTTCTTCCGGCCGAGCTCTTCACGACGGCCGTCACCGACATGTTCATCGTGCCCAGTCCCGTGGGCGCAGATCTCCTAGTTGGGGCGCAGAACTACGACAAGAAGACCGGCTCGTACTGCTCCACTACGCCGCGTACGGATTGCGATGGCATCAGCTACTACCTCGTGCGCGACGCACGGCCCGGAGCAGTCCCTTTGCGGGGGATCCAGGGACCACTCTGGACGCCTGACGGCCAAGGGCTCCTCGCCGAGCGGAACCAAAAGATTGTGTACCTCCCTCGCGATGCGCCGGACCAGGTCTACGAGCTCGCCGACGGGTATCACACCGCGCTGCGCATGCCGTCGTGGTGGCAGCAGTCGGACAAGCCCGAGTAGTCCGGCGTCGGTCGCGGACTCACGTCGCCGGCCGCGGCCGCACGAGCGCGACCGCCGGCACGAGCTTCGGATCGCCGATCGGGCGGCGCGGAGCGAGCGGCACGGCGTGCGCGTAGAAGCGCTTCCAGCCGCTGCAGAGGTAGCTCAGGTTGCCTTCGCCGGGTCGCGTTTTGAACAGCCGCGTGCGCGGGCATTCACCCCAGCAGAGCTTTAGGTAGGGGCATTTGCGGCACTCGGTCGGCAGCTTGTTGAACTTGTCGAGGCCGAACTCGAGCTGGCGCAGCGAGAACACGAGCTCGGCGAACGTTTTGTCGCCGACGCGGCCGAGCTCGTACTCGGGATAGACGAAGTGATCGCAGGAGTAGACGCGGCCGTCGTTCTCTAGCGCGACGTTCTTGCCGCAGATCGGGCTTTGCGTGCAGAGGCCTGCGGGGCGCCCGGCGAGCTGGTCCAGCATCGTTTCGAACAGGTTCACCTTCACGCGTGCGCGGTCGTGAGCGAGCCACTCGTCGAAGATGGCCGCCAAGAAGCCGCCCCAATCGTCGGGGTCGACCGTCCACTCGGTGACGATCGACATCGGATGGCCGGGACGGGCGCGCGGGCTCTCTATGGAGACGAGCTCGCTTTCCGAGTAGTAGCCGGGCGCCGTGCGCTCGAAGGACTTCGGCTCGACGCAGGGAATGAATTGGATGAATTTTGCGTGGAGCTCGTCGCGGAGGAACCGGTACACCGCGAGCGGCTGCTGCGCGTTGTGGCGATTCACCGTGCAGATCAGGCTGAACACGATGCCGTGCTCGCCGAGGAGCCGCGCGGCGTTGCACACCTTGTCGAAGCTCGATTCCTTGCCCTTGGTCGGGCGGTACGCGTCGTGGAGCTCGCGCGGGCCGTCGCAGCTCAAGCCCACCAGGAATTGGTGCTTGGCGAGGAATGCGCACCACTCAGCGTCGAGGAGCGTCCCGTTCGTCTGCAGATCGTTCGAGACCCGGCGGCCGGGCGGTAGGTGCTTCGCCTGAAGCTCGACGACGCGCTCGAAGAACGGGAGGCCCATCAGCGTCGGCTCGCCGCCGTGCCAGGTGAAGACGATCTCCTCCGCATCCTGCGCGGCGATGTAATCGACGACGAAGCGCTCGAGCACCTCGTCCGCGATGCGACGCGTCTTCTGCTCGAGCAGCTCCTCCTTGCTCAGGTAGTAGCAGTAGGTGCAGTCGAGATTGCAGAGCGCACCGATCGGCTTGATAGTGGCGTGGAAGGAGCGCTCGACGCCCGGCGCCCGGACGCCGCGGGCCGCGTCCAAGTAGGTCTGCACCGCCTCCGGCTTGATGTTGAGCCGGGCCGCGGCGCGGACGATCTCTTCCGGATACGTCATGGGCTCACCCGGATGCTAACACCCGAGTGAGCCCACGCACCTCACCAAAATCCGATCGTGCGGAGTGGCTCGATGCCGCCGACGGACGTCCAGCGTGCCTTCCATTGTCCGTCACCGCTGAAGATGCACGCTCGTCCGTAGGCTTCGTCGCCGTTGCCGCGCAAGTTAAAATGACTACGCGCGGAAGTTCTCTCGTCGGTTAAGTGCGAAATGCAACGAATGACTACTTCTGCGTCAAGAAATGACCGCTGGGTGTACGGGATCCAGTCTGTGGACAACCCTGCTTCCCCACGCTCACCCCACGAATCCTGCTCCCACCCTGGTCCGAAGGCCCTCGGGACGTCTCGAGCCGTCCCGCCGCCTTCGCCCTCCCCGCTGCCTGCACCCCCGAGGTTCGACTAGAGCTTAATCTGCGAAAGCCCCTGCTTCAGCTCCTCGGCGTTCATGACGGGGGTGAACTCGATCGCCGCATCGAGCGCGATGAACACGGGCTCGAGCAGCGGGGGCAGCTCGGACGACTGCTTGAGATCGATGACGAAGTAAGCCGTGCGCTGTCCACCCTCGGCGCCGAAATACGCGGCCTCCGGCTTGGCGCGCTCCATGAAATCGCCGATGACTTTGCCGACGCTGCCGTCCGCGATTGCCTTGTTGCCGCGCTGAACCGGAACCTGAACCTTCACGAGTGTACGCATTTTGCAGTTTCTCCCTACGCGCGTCCCTTCGTGGGACGGCACAGGAGATACGGGGAAGGGGCGCCACCGGATCGGTCGGCGCGCTCGAAGCCGAAGCTCGAGCGCGCCGACGGCTGATTCGGTCTTGCGGTGCGCTTACTTCGCCGGTGCTGCGTTGGCGGCGGTCGGTGCCGGCGCCTTGTCCTTGGCGGCGGCCGGTGCTGGCGCTTTCGCGGGAGCCGCGGCTGGGGCCGCAGCGGCCGGGGTCGGTGCCGGCGCTTTCTCCTTGGCGGCGGTCGGTGCCGGCGCCTTGTCCTTCTTCGCGGCGGGTGCGGCCTTCTCCGGCTTCTTGAAGGAGGCCTCGGAGCCAATCTTCAAGATGATGTCGAGCGCGGCGTTCGGATACTTCGCCTTGAGCTTCGCCTGCAGGTCGGCGGGCTTCTTCACGGTAGGGAGCACCTCGTCGTAGGCAACGAGGTAGTCCTTCGTGAACTTGAGCGTGCTCGGATCCTGCTTCTGCTCCGGCTTCTGGTGCCCCGGTACGACGACCGCGGGATTGAGCGCGGCGAGCTTGTCGAGCGAAGCGATCCACGCTTTTCGCTGCTCCACGTTCGTCTCAGCGGTCCACGGGAACACCTCGTCGTAGGCGATGTCGCCGACGACCGCGGTGCGCAGCGAGGGGATCCAGACGTACGAGTTTTGCCCCTCATCGCCCTGCACGCCGCCGACGACGTCGAACTTCTCGCCCTCGAGCGCGAGGCTCGTGCCCGCGAGCGGCTCCGGCAGCACCGGCTTGTCGGTGATCGCGTCCTTGTACATCGGCTTCCATTGCTTGACCTTGCCCTCCCACGTCGCTCGGATCTCTTCGACGGTATTGGGGAGCGCAACGAGCTTCGCGTTCGGGAACGCTTCCTTGATGGCGCTGAAGCCGAAGTAGTGATCCGGGTGAGAGTGCGTCACGTAGACCGTCGTGAGCGTCTTGCCGGTGGCCTTGATTGCGTCCGCGACCTTCTTACCGTCCCCGAGCGTGAACTGCGCGTCGATGAGCAGCGCTTCCTTCTGGCCGGTGACGAGCGTCGAGGTGACGAGGAACCCCTCCGGAGAGGCGGTCACGACCTGAAGCTTCAACGGCGCAATCACGGGCGGTGCGGGTGCGACGGCGACCGGCGGCGGCGCCACCGCGGGCGGGGCCGCGACGGGCTCGACGGCGGGGGCCGGAGCCAACGGCGCTGGTTGCTCGCCACCGCAAGCGGCGAGCAACGAAAAGAGCGAAACGACACCGAAGAGAGATCGAGTGGTTTTCATGGCCGATGACGTCGGACGGGCGGTTCCGGACGTCAAGGCGGGGCGGAAAGGCCAGAGATCGAGCTTCTGTGCCGCTGCGAAGCCGTGCGAGTTTGAGTACAGCGCATTCTCTCCGCAAGGGCGGCGTGCGATGCTTCACGGATGCGAACTGCTCCGTTCCGGCGTCTCGGCATTCGGCACGGCTCGCGCGAGGTGACCGGATTGCTCGCGGCGCTGCTCGCAGTCGGAGCATCGCCCGTCGTTGCGTGCAGCGGGGAGGACGGCGCGAGCTCGGGAGGGGGCAACGGTGGGAGCCAGAGTGGCTCTGGACCTGCCGGAAATGCAGGGAATGCCGGAAAGCCGAGCAACGGCGGCAGCAGTAGCGCAGGTAGGGGCGGTACCTCCGGAGGCACGGCGGGCAGCACGAGCGGAAGTAGCGGCAAAGGTGGCGGCGGCGCGAGCGGTACGACGGGCGGCGGCGGCAACGTGGACAGCGGCGGAGCGAGCGGTACGGGTGACGTGGGCGCAGGCGGCACCGCCGAGGATCCGATGGGCGTTCAAGGCAAGCCCGAGTCGACGTTCACGTTACCCATCCCGAGCGGCGACGAGCCGGCGCTCTATCATCCCGATCTGGTCGGCGATTTCCCCGACGTAGACTTCGCGACCCTCGATCGCCTCTACATCCAGGCGGGTGAGTATCGGACGATCCTGCTCGGCGGCTTGCCGGAGCGGAGCGCCGACCGACCGCTCGTCATTACGAACCTCGGCGGGCAGGTCAAGGTCGGCGGCCTCGCCTCGAACTACGTCTTCTCCGTCAGCGGCGGCAAGAACTGGGTGCTCACCGGCCGTTACGATGACGAATCCAAAACGGGCGACGCCGCGTTCCGCGGGCACGCCGGGGGCGCCTATGCGCACAGCCAAGGCACGTACGGATTCTTGATCGACGACGCCTTCAGCAAGGACGGGCTTTCGGGTCTCGCTGTCGGCGGCGGCGCAAGCGACTTCGAGCTCGAATTCCTCGAGATCGCGCGCGCCGAGTTTGCCGGGCTCGTCGTCAAGACGGACGATAACGGTACCGCGACGATGAGGAACGTGGCGCTGCACGACCTCTACGTCCATGACACCGGGTCCGAAGGCCTCTACCTCGGCAGCACGCAGAAGCAGCCGCAGCACTCGTTCGAAGGGCTTCGCATCTTCGACAACCGCTTCCTCCGCACGGGCACCGAAGCCCTCCAAGTCGGCCAGCTCGGGAGCGACTGCGAGATCCACCACAACGTCTTGGGGCCCGGCGCCGTTCGCTGGCGCTCCGCTTTTGCCGACTACCAAGACGGCAACGTTCAGTATGGGCAGCGCTACGGCAGCTCGAGCTTCCACCACAACATCGTGATCGGCACGGGTGATCTCTTCGTGGAGTTTTTTCCGACACCGGTCGACGGCGATCCGCATGCCGCGGGCGATACGGTTTCCTTCCACGACAACTACTTCTCGGACACGTCGAGCTCCGGCGTCTATACGCATGCTGACGAGACCGGTGTCACGATCCGCTTCGAGCAGAACCTGTTTCGCGGCTTCTACTGGACGTATCCCGAGGTGCACCCCGATGCGACGCTCCCCGTCCAGGTGTTCGGCGTAGGCTCGAACTCACCGAATCCGCACGTGCTGATCGACAACGTCAACGACTCCCCGTACCCGTTCTTGATGTGGACGTTCCCGAGCGTCACCGAGGAGAACAACGTGACGGCGACGATCGAGCGCGTGACGTTCCGCGACTTCATGGGCCCCGCGCTCGACGAGAACTACCGCGCGCTCGAATGGTGGACGCCGCGCATGACACGCCACCCCGACATGCCCGTCATGACGTACGCCGAGGGCGCCTACGTCGTGCATGGTGGTGTCATTTACCGCGCACGCGCCGAAAACAGCGAAGCGTCGCCGGACCAAAATCCGGATCTCTGGGAAGCGTTGCCGTCACCCGCCGACGACGTGCGCCTCTCGACGGATTCTCCGCACGCCGGGCTCGGACTTCGCTGAGCCGATCAGCGCGACGAGTCCTTAGGGCACACGAGCAAAGGACGGCTCGGCGAGGGGTTCGCTGTCCGGCGCTGCGTCGTCGCTTGGCTGCTGGCCTTGCTCGCTCGCCCACTCCACCCAGTCACGGCCAAAGAGCTCGACGGGATGCGGCGTGCGCTCCGTCCCGTTGCCGCAGTCGAGGTCGTCGGCGGGGCAATGCTGATCGCAACCCCAACAGACGCGCTCGGGGTGGCTGGGCAGGAGTGCGAGACGGAACATGTCGGTGCGCGGAAAGACCGCTCACCTAACCACTAAGCAAGCCGTGTGCCTGCCCAGCGCCTTCCTATGGCCCTACGCCGGCCCCGACGCGCACGTCTTGCGTCTGA
>DATMCL010000044.1:0-8545 GCA_035558375.1 Polyangiaceae bacterium | reverse complement strand
GCACGTATGTCGCCGTGCGTTTGGGGCTGCCGGGTGCGGGGCCGTGCCGTTACGACCTCACGGAGATTGGCTTGCTTTTGAAGATGCCGGAGGCGCTCAAGCCGGCGCTCGAGCACATGGGGGAGAACACGGGGTCGTTCTTCGTCACGGACCGGCCGGACATGGCGAAGACGGCGGTCGTTCACGTGACGGCGCGGGCGCCGGACTAGCGACGCGCGAGACTCAACGCCTCGCGAGCTCCGCGAGCTGCCCCTTGAGCTGCCGCGCCGCGAGCGCATACCCGCCGTCCGACCCGTCCACGAAGTGCACGTGATCGCCGCTGTACGAGCGCAAATAGCAGGTGATGAGCGCCGACTGCGCGCGGTGCACGCCGTAGACGAGGTGCCCCTCGCTGCGCGCGCGCTCGAGCTCGGCTTCGATCACGGCGAGTTGCTCGTCCGAAAGATCGAGGACCATGCGCAGCGCCTCGTCGAATTTTCGGTAGTCCGTGTTCTCGATGAGCTCCTTCGGGTACGCCTTGCCGTCGAACCCGCCCGCCGAGGCGCCGAGCGCGATGAGCGTGCGGCCAATCAGCGACTTTTTGCGCGCGTACGCCTCCGCTGCGCGATACGCCTCGCCCTCGGCGGCGCGAGAGCGGAGGCGCGCTTCGATGCCGTAGCTGCCGAACAGCGTGCCGAGGCGCAATCCACGCAGAGAAATGGGATGGCCGGCGCCGTCCTCGAGCGCGGACTCGAGCGTCGTGATGATGCGGCGGTAGCTCTCGGCGCGCTCGGCTTCCGTCGGGTCGAGGGCTTGCACGATGAGGCTCACGATGTGACCGCGCCGGCTCGGCACCGGTTGCCAGCGGCACTCGAAGCCTTCGAAGCTTGCGTCGTCGGGGCCTTCGGCGGACACGGCGAAGCGCGCGCCGTGAACGGCGTCCTTCACCCAGCGCTCGGCTTGCGCGATACCGCTGCCGCGCAGCATGGCGAGCCGCACGTGCGGGCTCGTGCGGAAGCGCGCGACCTGCACGCCGTGACCCGCCGCGTTGAGCTCCGCGACGGCCACGATGCCGACGCGCAGCTCGAGCTCGAACGCCGTCTGAGCGAGCTTGCGCACGCCGCGCAGGGCCGCCTCGCAGACGGCACGCCGCGAATCGGGAATGAGCAGCGTCGCCCCGTCGCCGCCGAACACGTACGGCAGCTCGAGATCGGGCGTGGCATTGCGAATCGCGACGATCGACGCGACGCCGAGCGCGTTCACGTCGCGGTAGCGCCCCGCCTCGATCGCCTTGGTCGAGCCGCGCACGTCGGTGAGCACGATGTGCCAATGCTCGGGCGCGTCCGCGTAGAAGCGCGGCTCCGTCACGTCCGCGAAGCGCTCGATCTCCGGAACAGCGTGAAGGAAATCTTCCATTCCTTCCGCCTTCCCGTGAATCCCTCTCCGACCCTCGCCGAGTGAGCTAGCGCCGCGACCAGGCGAAGATCGCCGTGCCGAGCGTGATGAGCGCGATGATCGCGATGATCCAACCGCCACCCGTCTGCTTCTTCTTGGAAGAGCGTCCGCGCTTTTCCGCCCTCGCCACGCTGCGCTTCGGCGGAGGGCTGGACTCCGTGGGCGGCTCGCGCTCGGCCGCGACTTCGCGCTCCGCCCGACGCTCCTTCGCGCGCTTCTGCTCCGCCTTGCGCTGCTTCTTCTCGGCGGCGAGCGCTTGCAGGCGCTGCTCCTGCTGCTCGGCGGCGAGGCGGCGCGCTTCTTGGCGCCGCGTTTCACGCCGGCTCTGCTTGCGCTCGGCGCTCGTCTTGGCCGCCTGGGTGCGTTGCTGGCGCTCGAGCGCGCGGCGCTCCTTCTTGCTCAGCGTGCGGCGCGCGGAGCCGAGCATCGCGGCGAGCGGCTTCGAGTGCACGGCGGCGGAGCGTGCCGCGACGACGCCCGGCTCGGGCCGGCTGTCGTCGTCGTCGTCATCCTCGTCGCCATCATCCTCGTCGTCCTCGTCGCCCCAGCCGTGGTCGAGCTCGTCGACGGGCGCAGGCAAGGAGGCGGGTGCGGAGCGCACCGGCGCGGGAGCCGGCATCGAGCTTTTGGCCGTTTGCGCCACCGCGGGTGGCTTCGCAGACTTCGGATCGAGCTCACCCCAGCCGGCATCGAGCTCGTCGTCGCTCTGGCCGATCTCGAGATCGGGAGAGGGGGAGGATTTCATCGGCCGTGCAGGCTATCACCGGACGAGCGCCGTGCCTCCCTTTCGAGGATCGGCCGCTCCCACGACCCCCGCGGCACCGAAAGTAAGCACCTGCACGGCGCTCGTCGCCTCGGTCACCCTCACGGTTTCTCCACGCCGCAAAAGCTCATCGCGCGCCGCGTCACCGAACGCCGAGTCGAGCAGGAGCGTGTAGTCCTTGCTGTCGAAGCGGAAGCGCGGCGCCCGGACCGCCGCGTCGGGTGACTCGCCGCGCACGAGGATGGCGAGCAAGGTCTCGGTCACGCTCGGCGGGATGGCAAAGCCGCCCGAGCCCGCGATCGCGACCACGGGCGAGCCACCCGCAAGCACGATGGTCGGCATCATGCTCGAGGTCGGCCGCCGACCGGGACGCGCGATGTTCGGCGGGAACGCAACGCCGACCGCCGTGGCCGCAGCGCGCGACGTGAAGTCGTCGAGCTGATCGTTCAACACGATGCCCGTCTGCTCCGCGGCAACTTCGCACCCAAACGCCGTGTTCACCGTGGTCGTGAGCGAGACGACGTTGCCCGCGGCGTCGGCCACGACGAGCGCGTGGGTGCCGTGCTCTTCGCTCGCGAGCGCTTTGACCGGCTGCGTGCGCTCGGGCGCAAAGCGCGCTTTGCGGGCGGCGAGGCGCGCCGGAGCGAGCACGCGTGACATATCGATCGGTAACACGTCGGGATCGCCGACGAAGCGCGAGCGGTCGGCGAGCGCGCCGCGCATCGCCTCCGCCATCAGGTGCATGCCGAGCGGCGTCGTCAGGCCGACCTTGTCGAGCTCGGCGCGCGTGAACGTGCCGAGCACCTCCGCGAGGAACAAGCCGCCCGCGGACGGCGGCGGCATGGTCGCGACCTCGTAGCCTTCCCACGTCACGCGGAGCGGCGTGCGCGAACGAACCTCGTAATGCGCGAGATCGTCGCGCGTGAGAGTCGAGCCGTACTTGCGCAGAGCCGCCACGACATCGCCCGCGAGCGCCCCCGTGTAGAGCGCTTCCGGCCCCTGCGCGCCGAGGGTCCGAAGGGTTTTCGCGAGCTCGGGACGCTTCACGCGCTGGCCGAGGACGGCCGCTTTGCCCCCCGCGTAAAAGGCGCGCTCGATCGAAGGCATGCGCCGGTAACGAGCCTCGTCCTTGCTGCCGATGACGGAGGCCATGTGCGCCTCGAGCGCGAAGCCGTCGCGCGCCAGTCGCTCGGCCGGCGCCACGAGCTCCCGCCAGGGCTTTTTTCCGAAATGCTGGTGGAGCCAGGCGAGACCGCGCACCTCGCCGGGCACGCCCGCGAGCTTGCCGCGCTCCTCGTCCGGTAGCGGGCGGCGCTCGTACGCGCCTTCGTCGAGCACGGCAGGTGCCGTTTCGCGAAAGTCGACGGCCGTCACGGAGTGCTCGCCGGCGCGGTACACGAGCGCGACGCCGCCGCCCCCGAGGCCGCTCGAGGTCGGTGTGACGACGCCCGCCGCGAAGACGGCCGCAACGGCGGCGTCCACTGCCGTCCCGCCGCGCGCAAGCACGGCAAGCGCGGTTTCGCTCACGAGCTTGCTCTCACTCGCGGCCCCCTCACGCGCACGCGACCCGGGCGCCGGGCCCGAAGCCGGAACGACGCTCGGTGCCGCACCGGCGAGCGCCACGACGAGCAGACTCGCCCCCGCGAGCGTCAGCGCGCGCGATCGGAGGCCGAAACCTGCGCCACTCGCCGACCGCTCGCGCATCGCCCGATGAATCTAGAGCCCGCGGTCTCCGTCGTCGAGCGGCACGCGCCCCGTGCTCCGCCCGGGCGAGCGCGTTATGCTCGCGGCCGAGCGCCATGCGTTTCCTTTTCGTGATGGACCCGGCCGAGACGATGCACCCGGCCAAAGACACGACGTTCGCCTTCATGCGTGGCGCGCGCGCGCGCAGTCACCAGTGTTTTCACTGCCTGCCGCGCGACATCGCGAACGAGGGGCAAGACGTCACGGCGCGCGCTCGCAGTCTCACGGTGAGCGACAGCGCTCCGCACCTCACGTTCGGCGCCGAAGCGGTGCTCGAGCTCGCGGCGCTCGACGCCGTCTTCATCCGCAAGGACCCGCCCTTCGACCCCGCATACGTGCACCTCACGCACCAGCTCGATCTCGTGAAGGGGCGCACGCTCGTTTTGAACGATCCGCGCGGCCTGCGCGACGCGAACGAGAAGCTCTTTGCGTTTCACTTCGCCGAGCACATGCCGCGCTCGCGCGTCACGGCCGATCCGAACGAGATCCTCGCCTTCGTGGACGCGGTGGGCGGCAACGCCGTCTTGAAGCCGCTCGACGGCGCGGGCGGCTCGGGCGTCGTCGTGCTCGCGCGCGGCGACAAGAACTTGCGCTCGCTCGCCGACGTGTGGACGGCCGAAGGCAAGAAGCTCGCGCTCGTGCAGGAGTACCTGCCGGCCATCCGCAGCGGCGACAAGCGCGTGATCGTGCTCGACGGGCAGCCGCTCGGTGCCGTGCTGCGCGTGCCGCGCGAGGACGACGTGCGCGCGAACCTGCACGTGGGCGGCCGCGCCGAGCCCACCGAGCTCACGGCGCGCGAACGCGCCGTCGTCGCCGCCGTGGGCCCGAAGCTCGTCGAGCATGGCCTCTACTTCGTCGGCCTCGACTTCATCGGGGAGCGGCTGATCGAGGTGAACGTCACGAGCCCCACGGGCATCCAGGAGCTGTCCCGCTTCGTCGGGCGCCCCGTCGAGCAAGACGTCATCGCCTGGGTCGAGCGCCGCGTCGCTGAGCCCGGGGCCGGCGCCACGCAGTAAGCGAGCACGCTTCATCCGGGTGGGAGGACCCCGAAAATTTGCCCCGAAGCAGCGGACCGGCGGATCTTCGCACGCATGGCAACCTGCGAGGTGTGTTCCACGCTCGGGTGGCCCCAGAAGGGTCCGGGCAAGAGGGTTCTCGTCGGCGAGCGGCTCGTGACGCTCTGTGCGTCCCATGCGCGCGTCCTGCCGAGCCTGCCGACGGCGGGAGTCAGCGAGCTCCGCGGTGTCTTCAAGGAGAAACGCGGCAAACGCTCGCTCATCGATCGCCGCCAGGAGCTCGATCGCCGCGTGTTCCCCGCGCGCCCCGAAGGTCGCCGGCGCGGCGAAGAGCGCCGTTCCGCCGGACGCTAAGCGCCGCCTTCGCCGCCCGCGCCTGACGGGCCAACGTTCCCGGCGCCGCCCTCCGAAGCTCCGGCGTCGCCGCTCGAGCCACCGTTGCCGCTTCTGCCGCCCATGGGTGCGCCCGCGGAGCCACCCGTACCGCCGGCGCCCCCCATGCCACTGGTCATCGCTTTGCAGATCGACAGATCGTCGATGAAGACCGTCGCCTTCGTGTACTCGGTTCCGGCGTTCTCACCGCTCAGGATCTCGACGTCGATCTCGTAGACGTTGACGGGATCGTAAGGATCTTCGCTCTTGTCGACCGTGTCGGGGTTGCGGGTGTCCAGGCGCAGAGTCAGCCACTCGCCTTCGACGAGCTCGACCGCGGGCCCCGTGGCGTGCACGAGCTCGAGTCCGGCCTTTACGGCCAAGCGCGCATGCCCGGGGTGCGCCTCGTCGCTCGTGAGACCCTTACCGAGCTTCACGCGCGCCGAGAGCGTGAGCCCCGTGAGCGCGTACTGGAACGGCGTGAGCGCGACACCGACCAGCTGATCTTCGGCGCTGAACGGGATCGTCACCTCGACGGCGCCTGGCGTTCCGGCACCTTCGTCGGATGTCTGCGCGAGGTCGACGTCCGCACGGAGCTTCGAAGGCTCGCTGTACGGGACCGACACGTCGTCGATGTTGAGGCCGTAGTTGTAAAGAACCTGGCAGCGCGGGTTCGTCATCATCCCGGTGCCGGCGACATTGCCGGTCCCGCCGACGTCGCTCGCGCCCACGTTGCCGGTGCCGCCGCCCGCCATGGCGCTCGAGCCGCCCCCGCCGCCGCGAGCGCTCGACCCACCCGCGGACGTCATGCCTGACTTGCCGCTGCTCCCGCTCTTTCCGCCCGAGCTCGTGCCGCCCTTTCCGGCGGTCTGCTTGGCGGGTCCCGGATCCTTCTTGTCGGAGTTGCCGCACCCGATGGCGGCCTCGACCAACAAAAGCGCTACCGCGTACCAGGTTCCGAGCTGCAAATGTCGCACCCGTGTCTTCATCGCGTCTCCCGTCCGCACCGACGTGAGCGTTGCCCGAGATGCGACCCGCCGCAACCGCGAGCTTCCTCACGCCCGCGCCGAAGGGCAGAACAGCGCGAAAATTCCGGTACGGCGCGCGTGGCATACTCGGCGCCGTGCCACCCTCCGAGCGGCAGCGTGCACGACGCCGCGCGTTGTCGTGGCTGCTTCTGGCCGCGGCGATGGTCGCGGGAGCGGCCTTCGTCTTCTGGCGCAGCCGTCACGCCGTGCCGCCGGAGCCACCGCTCGTCGAGCCGCTCTCGGTCATACCGGCGGGCCCCGCGTTCGTGCTCACGGTCGACGTCGCGCGCCTGCGCCGCACGGCGCTCGGACGCGAGCTCATCGGCAAGGAGCTCGCGCGTCTCGCCACGGCGCAGGCTCGCCCCTCAGAGCGCTGCGAATCCGCGCTGAGCGCCGAGGTCGACCGCCTCGCCATCGCCGTGCCGGCAAACGATCCCAAAGCGTCCACCAGCACGCCCGCAACCCTCGGCGTGATCGCGGCCGGTCGCTTTCACAAAGACCCGGCCCTGCGCTGCGCGGCGGGCACCGCGGGAAATCTGGACGCGACCGTCCGCGCCACCATCGGCTCATTCGAAACGCGGCGCGATCCGCGCACGGCGCGCGAGGTCGCCGCGCGCGAAGGCCTGCTCATCGAAAGCGACGCAACGTACTTTCGCGCCCTCCTCGATCGCGCCGAGCAACAGCAGGCACGAACGACGGAGGCCGAGGACGCCCGCGACCGCCTTCACACGGAGCTCCGCCGCGTCGTCGGACAGAACGCACCGATCGTCCTTTCCCTCGTCCTCCCGCGCGGCTGGCTCGCGCAGCTGCTCGGCGATCCGGAGGCCGAAGCGTCCCCCTTCGCCGAAATCCGCGCCGCAGCCCTGCGCGTGGAAGTCGCCGACACCTTCACGGTCTCGGGCACTTTACGCTGCGACCAAGCCGAAGCCTGCGCGCGCCTCGAACGTTTCCTCGCGGCCCTGAAAAGCGATCTCGGCGCCCTGAACGTCGGCGGCGCCGCGTCTCTCCTCGGCAAGCTTTCGCTCGTCCGCCGCGACGCCGCGCTCGACTTCTCCGGCACCTTCGGCCCCACCGACCTCGACCAGCTCAACGCGGTCGCATTGCCACCCGCCGCGCCGCCTTCCGCACCGTTGCCCGCCGCATCGGGTCCGCCTCCACGTCAGTCGAGCCCACCATAATCCTTTGGTATGATGAGCCACCGCACGGCAAGTGACGTCGTAGGCTGAAAAGCATTTCCGGGGCGACCAGCGGCGCCCGCCGGCCGCCGTTCAGGGCGATGTCTTCTTCGCCGTTCCGCAGTCGCAAGCCCCGAATCCCGAGCCGTCCGGCAAGCACGACTGCCCCCCGGAGCACGCCGCGGGCCCCACGCACGCTTGGGTCGCGCCGGGCACGCACGTCCGCACGGCGGGCCCTTCCGCGATCGGCGGGGCGCTCGCGGGACGTGGCGCACCCGTCAGCGCTACCGCTCCGCTCGCTGCGGGAGCCGCGCCCGGCTTCGCGGACGCACTCGCCGACGCGACGGCGGCGGCGGCGATCAGCGACTGTCCGGCAACGGCTTCGCCCATCGGCTCTTGATGCACCCCGAGGCAGTGCACGACCGCTTGGCTCGTCCGCGATTCGACTTCGTTCGACGAGGGCGAGCCGTAGACCTTCTGCGTGTCGGTCGCGTAGAGGATCTCGTAGGACGCGCCCTTGCACACGTCGTCGACGTGCGAGAGGCATTGCGGAAGCGTGTGACGGCAGGTGAGCTGGCGGGTGCCGTTCGGCAGCGACTTGATCTCCACGTCGGGCTTGGTGCAACCCACCGCGACGAGCGCGCTGGCCCCCCAAAAAACGATCGAGAACGCGCCGCCGGGCTTCGTCATGCCGCGAACCTAGCGAGATTCGCCGGGGTTTCAACGCTCCTGTTCGGCGCGGTCCGTCGATGCTACCGGTCCGCCCAAGATGAGCCGCATCTACAAGTCCCTGCCGCCCGCCGGCACTCGCATCGGAATCGCCTTTTCGGGCGGCCTCGACACGCGCTGCGCCGTCGCCTGGCTGTCGCGTCAGAACCTGAAAATCCACGCCTACACGGCCGACCTCGCCCAGCCGGACGAGAAGGACCCGGCAGCCATCCCGCCGGTCGCGACCCAGCACGGCGCCGTCGCCGCCAAGCTCGTCGACTGCCGCGAAGCGCTCGCGAAGGAAGG
>DATMCL010000043.1:0-11958 GCA_035558375.1 Polyangiaceae bacterium | reverse complement strand
GCTCGGGGTGTGGGAGCTCGACCGGGTCGAATGGGAAGATGAGAATAAACAGAAGCGCCCGGATGACCTCTTCATCGTGCAGCCCGGGTTTTACTTCGGCCTCGGCGCGGCCGGGCGCGCCAAGACGCGGGGAGCGCCGTTGGAACTCATCTACGAGTATCGGCACACCATCATCGACCAGTGGCGGGCGGACCCGACGCGCAAACCCCGAGGGCTGCCCAAGCAATCGACGTTTCACGGCGCCAAGAGCTCGATTCGGAAACCGACGAAGGACGATCCGACCTATCGGCGCGACCGTCTCTATGGGCGCTGGACGGAGGAGTTTCGGCGCATCAACTATGTCGTGAGCCCGAAGAGGAGCCTGCTCGTCGAAGAGAACGGAGGAGAGAGCTATCGGCTCATGACGTGGGCGCTGAGGCCCGGCAAGAATGCCGAGAGTGCCGAGTACAAGAAAGACCCATCGTTTGCGGAGCTCGACGCGCAGAACGATGACCAGGCTGACTATGTGGAGCCGCTCGGGCGCGGCGTGGGAGGCAAAGACGAATGAATAGCGAGGCAGCGGTGATGGCATGGATTGCGCGGGCTCGGGATATCCAGCGGGAGTGGTTGGAGTTATTCTGGACGGGCTTGTCGAGAGTAGACCTCGAAGAGCGGACGGAAGCGCATCTCGAGGCGGGTGACCGGCTCGTGTTAGAGGCGTCTTCGTATCAGCGTTTGCTCGATGGGATTTGCCCGACGTGTGGCAACGCGATGACGGCGCCCCGTCGTGTCGAATGAGGCAGGGCGGAATGACAGTGTGGTTCGGCAAGTCGTGGGGGCGCTCCGTGGGCCCGCGTGTCATCGTCAAAATCAAGCGAGCTCCACGGCCGACGAAAGCGGAGAAGGGAGCGCTGCCGTGATGGCGACGAAGATGCCGCGCTGTCCGTACTGCGGGCTCTCGGGGCTGCGAGAAGACGGCCGCCCCGTCCTGCCGGGAATGCTCATCGTGTGCGCGGGCTGCGCGGGTCCGAGCCGGTATTCGGACGATGGGGAGAGGTTAATCGTGCTCGAACCGGGCGATTGGAGCACGTCGCTCGCGGGTGACGTGCTCGGGTTGCAGCAACGGGTGAGAGCGAGCTTCGTCCCCTACCGCGGCCACCCGCCGGGGTTCCGGTGGGCGAGTGCCGAGCTCTGTGACTCGTGCTGGGCGGAGTTCGAGCCCGAGCGTAAGCCGGTGAGGGTGCGGGGAGCGCCGGCCGAGCCGTGCGGCTTCTGCGGCGAGCGGACGGACAGCGGCATCATGCGGCGCATTCTGAAGCGCGAGGAGCCGGGAGCGTGAGCACGGCGAAGGTACGCAGCCGTCGGCGCCGTCGAGCTCGGCTATCGAGCGAGTGGTGGCTGGTCGAGGGGACGTGTGCGCTCATGCCCCCGACCTCGCGGCGTTGGATGCGGTCGAGTAGCCGCCGGGCGCGGTTCAATCGCCGGTTTATTTACGAGACGATGAAGGCGATGGCGATTCTGGGGATAGATGGATGAGAGCTGCAAGCCAATCCGCTGTTTCACTCCGCGCCGAGGACCTCGTCGGCGAGCCTTCGTTCCACGGGCAGTTCGTCGACTAGGCGGAATAACTCAGCCTATTGGCCTGAAAATGGGATGATCACGAGCGGGTCATCCGACTCGGTCTTGATGACGCGCGTTTTGGCGCGGTCGTCGCTCCAGCCGAGCTCTTTGCCCAGGGCGGCGATCTGCCGGTCGTGGTTATCGGCGCGGATGTGGGCACGCCGTGCCGATTCGCGGAGCTCTGCGAGCTCCTGGTCGATGGCGTTCGAGCGGCGGTCGAGCTGCCGCAAGCCGAAGGCGATGAAGGCGCATCCAGAGAGGCAGAAGCCGACGGCGAGCAGGAGCCAGGACATCAATAAGCCTGGGGCCGGCGTTACCGGCATGCAACACCCCGGGGGGCAGGCTCAGGAGTCGCGCAGGGCGGCGCGGTCGAAGATGTAATCGGCGAGTCCCCATTCGTCGACGATCCAGTCGAACCACTTGGCCCAAGCGCGTTTGCCGTAGGTCTGTTTGAAGGCGAATTTGAGCCCGTACCACGTCTCGTGCGTGTCGTCGCGGTCCTTCTGTTTTCGGGCCATGACGAAGTCTCGCAGGGCGTGACCGGTCGTTTGCGCAGCGAGCCCCGGGTGCATGGGGCTCGCTTTCGTGGGCTCGGGCAGTGGCGTGTCGAAGGGGACGAACGGGATGATGGGGACGCCGAACGGGCCCATGACGAGCCCGCCGGGCAGCGGAGTGCCGACGGGGATGGGCGGCGGCGGGGGCGTGGGAGGGCGTGGCGGAGGTCGAGGTCGTGAGGGGCTTGTGGGAGGGCGTGGCGGAGGTCGAGGTCGTGAGGGGCTTCGTTTCTTTTTCTTTACCCGCCGTTTCTTCTTGCGGGTAGGCGCCTTTTTGGCAGGTAGTTTCTTTCGAGGCGGCGGGACGACAGCGCGTGAAACAGGGCGCTGTTTGGCTCTGCGGAGCGGGGCTCTCGCCGCCTTCTTTTTGACGACGCGACGCTGGGCCTTCTGGGCAGCTCGAGCGAGCGTCTTCTTCCGAGCGGTCTTCTTCGACGGCGCCTTCTTCGATGACGTCTTCTTCGATGACGTCTTCTTCGATGGGGCCTTCTTCGATGCCTGTCGGCGGGGGCTACTCGTGGACGAACGGTGGATAGGGCGCGGGCGAAGCTTCTTCTTCTTCTTCCCGGTTTGCCGCACCTTCGTCGCCGCCATCCGACACGCGCCCCACGAGTGATCGAACCCACCCGCACGCAGGCCCGACCTCGGACTCTAACGACGACCGACCCGGGAGGCAAAAGGAGCCGTGGCAACAGAGCCACACGCAGGCATGCCTACACTGTGAGAAGGGCGGCGCTAGAATCAGACAACGGACAGTCGACGTGCGAGCGCTTCGTTCTCCTCTACGGTAGGCTCGCTCTCCCCGTCTAGCGAAATCGCGCATGCGGGACTAGTCATGCGCACCCAAACCATGTTAAGCCGTTTTCGCGATGGCCAGACGTAACGTCATTACCCTCGGCGACAAGCTCCGCAAGCGCCGAACCGATTTGAAGAAAAGCCAGTACGACGTCGCGAAGGAGGCCGGGGTCCGCCCCGAGCTCATCAGTCGGTTAGAGAACGGTCACAGCGATGGCTCGTTCGCGTCGTTGCACAAGATTGCTCACGTGCTCGGGATGACCATAGACGAGCTCACCGCCGACGTGACGACGACGAAGAAGACCCATAACCAGGGAAAGAAGTAAGGACATGGCAAGAGAAGAACGCAGCCGCAACAAGCGAGAGTCCGAGACCGAGAAGAAGACCGC
The DNA here is from genome assembly GCA_035558375.1 of Polyangiaceae bacterium. GTDB lineage: Bacteria > Myxococcota_A > Polyangia > Polyangiales > Polyangiaceae > PMG-095. Next base: position 8,621 of record DATMCL010000043.1, on the reverse strand, counting down.
GCCGAAGTTTCAGGCGCCGAAGGGGTTTACGGCGCAGTCGTCGGACGCCGTTGGGTACTGGACGGACGACGGCGAGAGCGCGATTTTATTCGTGCCCACGGGCGTGAAGCTCATGGACTCGGGCAAGAAGATTGGCCCCGAAAAACCGATGATCATGCTCGTCGGCAAGCTCAAGAGCGCTGGCACGCCGCTCGCGACCAAAGACGACGAGTTCGAGGGCCAGGTCGGCGACACCGTCGCGGTCTTCTACAAGCCGGGCATGGGACGCGAAATCGTCAACGCCTATGGAGTCGAGACCTGGATCGCACCGGCCTATGACGACGACGGCGAGCGCAAGACGCGGGACGTCAACCGCCCTCAGCCGATGAAGCTCTACGACGTGAAGTTCGGCAAGGACCTGCAGACGAGCGGCAAGCGTATCCCCGTCATCGACGATCTTCGTAAAGAGTCCCGCGACGCCAAGACGCCGTTCGACGACGCGAGCCTCGCGCCCGTGCGCCGAGCCCCGCCGAAGGAGGCGCCGCCCGCTGACGACGTCGACGATGAGGACATTCCGTTCTGAGCGGGGGCACGGAACGCATCACTCTAGTTTGGAAAACGAGACCAAAGAGCACACATGGCAAAAGCAACGAAGAAGCGCAAACCGTGGGGGTCTAACCGCATCGCGGCGGTCGCCGCCGACTCGGATACGGTCATCGTGAGTGGAGAGCCCACAGTCCCCGCGGAGCCCGCCGCCGGGTCCATCGGCGGCGCCATCGAGGCCATCCGCTCCACGCTCCAGCCGTTTGACGCCTCGACCCGGAAACGGATCGTCAAGGCGGCTAACACGTTTCTGCGCTAGGCTTCCATCAGCGCCCCGCTTCGCCGCGGGCTTTGCCGGACGCCGGGACTTCCGACCCGAGTGACGAGGCGAGGCCTGCCACCCACGAAGCGGGGCGCGTCTTTTTATGGGGGCCGTACCGCTAGGAGGCATTGGCTCACCGCGGACCTCCACGGCCCCCACCTTTTTTCGGGGAGCTCCCCATGAAGACGACGCCCGAGACGACGGTTGATGAGAAGTCGAGCCCCGAGCTCCGGTGGCTCGGCGGCGGCAGCGTGACGTTCGACGTGCGCGAGCAGCGGAGTCTCACGCTCGAAAAGTATCGGCTGAAAGTCGATTGGCGCCTGCGGGGTGCGGCGCTCGAACCGACGCTCGACCACATCGTCGTCGTGACGGCCACGAGCCTGCCGCTCGGGGTCGCCGTCTCGCACGCGCGGCTCGTGTTCGAGCCGGACCGCGGCATCGAGCTCGAAGCCACCATCGTCAACGTGCTCGGCTACACGCTGCGCGCAGCCCGGCATGGGCTCGGGCTCGACGTCTACGAACAGGTCGAGCGAGAGGAGGCGGCATGCCCTGCCCCCACTGCCAAGTGAGGCCTCCGGTCGAGTTCTCGTGGCGGGAGCATGGGATCGATGACCCGGTGCCGGTTGTGCTCGAAAGCCGCATCGGGAGCTATGGGGTTTTGACGTACAACGGGCCGGCGACGATTCCGTTCGAGACGGTGCCTCGCATCCGGATGCCGAGTCGCCCCGTTAGAGCTCGGATTGCGTCAGAACGCGCGTATAGCGAGCGAGATTCCGCAAGTCGGCGGGAGTGATGGTGTCCACGGTGCGGCTCTCGCTAAAGACGCCGTCGCCGGGCGTGTGCGGCGCCTCGGGCACGAGCGTGTGGATGAGCTCGTGCTTCACCATGTATTCGAGATCGGCAGGCCGCCCCCGAAAGTCTTCCGCGATCAGCATTTCGAGCCAGTCGCCCATGGCCCAGTAAGTGCAACCCGAGAGGTTGATAGCCTGGGCGTTGGGGCAGGCCTTCTCGATAGCCCGCTTGCTCGCGAACCGGACCGGAAGCCCTCCTCGCCCGTCGTCGATGGTGACGTAGTTGGCGATGTCGAGCCCGTGCGCGGCCCAATCGTCGGCGGCGCGGCGGAGCGCTTCGGCGAGCTCGTCGTCGCCGCCCGTGAGGAAATTGACGATGGCCTCGGGTTGCGTGACCATGTAGCAACCCTCGATGAAGAGCAGCCCGAGCCCGAGGGCGAGGAGCGGCGTCGAGCGCTTCACTCGGGCCGCCATTCGGGCACTTCGAGAGGAAACTCGCGCTGGGGGGCGTCGGCGGTTGCGGCCCGGTCGCGGCGCTGGTCGAGCGGGCCGAGCCCGAGGCACTCCCGCAGCGCTTCGATAAACTCGGCCTGGCTCTGTCGGTCTTCGCGTTTCATGGGCTGACCACGATTTCGACGACGACGGTGGAGACGGGCCCTGAGATGGATACGCGGAGTTCCACGAGCTCAGCCTTGCACGATGACCTGTAGAATCACGCCGAGCTGCACGGGGTCTCGCGTTCGGCAGACCTGGCCGTTGAAGTCGACAAACGATTCTTGGGCGCGATTACCGACGCGCACGCCGGCGATGGTGCCCGGGCCCGCGGCGACGATCCAGGCGCCGGCCGGGATTTCATCGACGAATTGAAAAGGAAGATGCATCTTGGCGCCTTTGGGGGCGCGAAGCATGCGCGCCATCATGGGCTTGCCGTCGGGCGGCAGGACGTACACGAAGGTCGGGTCGAGGGGAGGAGCGAGCTCGCTGTCACGAGCTCGCCGATGCATCGTGAGCAAGAGGTCGAGCGATTCACCGACTTCCTTTTCGACACGCACGGCGCGGCGCACGAGCTCGCGGACGGTAGTGATGGGGTTCACGATTCGAGCTCCTTCGCCTGGCGGCTCCACTCGTCGGGACGAGCTTGGGGCGCCCTCCCCTCGGCCACCCGCGCGTCGGCGCTCGTCTTGGCGGCCGTCCACGCGAGCTGTGACACGGGCCGGCTCTGGCAGTGGGGGTGATGGATGTCCCGCTCCCGCTCCCGGTCGCGGGCTCCCCAGGGCCCTTCCGTCTCGGGGTCCCAATAGTTGCGGCACGCGCACTCGCCGGCTCGGAGGCTCGGCTTGTTCGAGATTTGCCAAAACTCGAATTTGCGGTGCGGCGGCGGTAGCTCCGTGATGACGCCTCGTGGGTCGACCGTCGCGAACGCGCGCAAGGTCGGCGAGAGCACGACGCATCCGGTTCTATACGTCTTGGCGAGGAAGCTCGCCATCTCGCGCCGCAGGACGCGCGACAGCAGCCACGCCTTGATGTGGCCGGTATTCAGGCGGTGGAGCGGGTAACCGTCGAGGCTCATGGTGGCGGGTCCTTCGTGCGTTCGACGCTCGTCCAGTGTCCGCGAAATTGGAGCGAGTCCGGGAAGTGCCGCACCTGAGGGTTCAGCTGGAAATTCCCCTGACCCTCGAAGCTCGGGAGCTGAACGGTGGGCATGGGCAGAGTGACGACAATCATCAGTTGACGTGCCGGGTAGAAGTGACAGCGAGGGACGCGCGGTTCTCTTCCGAGAAGCGCACGGCGTCGATGTTGGTCTCGACCGCGTGGTAGCGCGCGCACGCTGGATAGCTGTGCTCGATGACGGGGAGGCCTCCGACCATCGCGAGCGCGTAAGACCCGCCGCACTGACAGGGCCAGTGCTGGTTTCGTTTGGGGCCGGTTTCACTCACAGGATGGTGTGCCCCCAGAGCACGGCGTGATCGAGCGGGCCTTCGACGTCGAGTAGCAGCGTATTGCCGACCTCGCACGTGGGAGCGCTCATGAGCTGGTGGGGCGAGACGGGCAGCTTTTTGCGGAGCTCGTGCAGGTTCGAGCCCTCGATGGGGGCACTGCCCACGAGCGCGTTGAAGTCATCGAACGAGAGCCCGGCCTCGAAGAAGAGCGCCGGCAGCGCGCCGGCTCCCACGTTGAAGCAGAGTTGATTGCCGACCTGCAAGCGATGGATGAGCGTGCTCTCGTCGGCGCCCCACACCCAGAGCCCCCGCGGGCGGAAGATGCGCGGCGCGGGGACTTCGACCGAGCGCCGATGAGCGCCCCCGTCATATGGGAGCGGGAAAACGAGCGCGGCTTCGATGACGGTCATCACGCAGACTCTGCCGCGGGCGCATCGACGGGAGAATCGACCGCCGCTTCGGCGCTATCGAGCTCGGTTTGCAGCACGACGGCATACGGGCGCTCGTCGATGTGCAGGATGGGGCTGCCCGTGCGCTGAGCCACGATATCGGCCTCGCCGATCTCCTGGTCGGTCGCGAGCCGCACCTTCTCGCCGGTGTTGAGGTCAATCAGCCAGCGGGGGACCTCTTTGGCGGTCTTGATCGCCCAGGCCTTGGCGAACTGACAGGTCGGGTGATGCTGCCCCTTGGGGATGGGGAATCCCTTGGGCGTGGCCCAGTCGAGGCATCCGTTGCGGCAGCTCTCGGGCGCGTCGAGCGGCGGGGGCTGCACGACGGCAGCGGTCGGGCTCACCTTCGCCGCGATGGGCAAGGTGACCGCCGGAATGCCGGGCTTTTTCAACGCCGAGAACGCCTCGGGCGGCAGGATGCGGACCTCCTCCTCGGGCACGGCGTCGCTCACGGCGCGCTCGTCGGGCGGGGCCACCCGATTCCACTGGCAGGTCGGATAGTGCCGGCCGGGATGGGGATGCCCCCACGCCTTGCAGGGGCAGTGCTCGGGGCGGGGCGCCATTTGCTGGCTCTCGGCGTAGGTCGGACGGCGCAGGCCCGGGTCGCGCACGACTTTCAGGATCACGCCGTTCGGCATGCGCAGCTGACACTCGCCGTGCTTCTGAAACATCTTGGCATAGAGCACGTCTTTACCGGTGACGACGCGGTGACCGTCGACGGTGACTTCCGACGTGAAATCGGTGTCGTTCATGCCAGTGCGACGGATGGCGACCGCGACGGTGTGCTCGCGCTGCTGAGGTCCGGCGCCGATGGCGACCCGCTGAGTCAGGCTCTTGCGCTGCGAGCGGGCCGAGCGCGTGACGGTATCGACGGCGCGCTGCAAGGCCTGGCTGACCTCGGAGACGAGGTGTCCTTCGGCGTCGACGAGGTGGGGCTGATTCTTGCGCCATTCGGTGAGCTCATCGCGGTTCAGGCGGACGATTTGCATGACGAGATTTCCTTTTCGAGACGTTCGATGCGGCCAGCGAGCGCCGCGAAGTCTTCGGACCAGGGGGGCGTCGGGCGTTCGAGCTCGCGCCGGATGACGTCGACGATCCAGCGCGAGGCGCTCATGTCGGCGGCGCTGGCGGCCAGATCGATGGCGTGACGCAGGCGCAGGCCCCGGACGCCTGTGCCGAGCGTCACGGTGAGCATGGAGCGGTCGCGCTCGGTCATCTTCCGATGGCGCCCCCGCGCCCGGTCTCGATCACCCAGCCATAGCCCTGGACGAAGAGCGCCTCGAGCTCTCGCGTCCAGGTCTGCACGTCGCACGTGTCGAACGACTGCTGGGCGGCGTAGTGCTTGACCGTCTCGCGAGCGACGGCGCGGATGGAGCCGACGGATGGAGTCTCGTCGGTGAGGAGCTGGAGCTCGCGCAGGCGAATCAGCGCGACCTGCCCGCCCTCGGCGAAAGCGTCCGAGAGCACGGCGAGGTGGCGCTTTTCGATGCGGCCGACGGCGCGCGCCGCGATGGTGATCTTCGCGTTGTCGATCCACAGGCGCGCGGCCCGCTGGGCGAAGCGCTCTTCGAAGGGAGTCAAAACCGCACCGTGCAGCTTTTCCAGACGCCGCAACACACAACGCCGGCCACGTTCTTGCCGCTCGCCGTCTGGGCTTTGAATCTCGTCTTGAAGAGCTCGTCGCCGCAGCCCGTGAAGGCGTAGCCCGTCGAACGGATGTTGCGATAGTCGAGCGCTTCGAGCGCGTCACGCTCGGGACTTTTGGGCATCTCGCCCTCACCCACGGCGCAGGCCGCGAGCACGAGAAAGACCGCGATTCTCACTCGGGTTTGACTTCCGCGTTGCGGAACAGCGTCCGGAGCTCGTCGAGCACGACAACGACGTCGGCGGGAGCAATGGGACGAATCGCGAGGAACTGCAGGTCAGAGAGGGCCTGCGCGCTCTTGACGACCAAGGACAGCGCTTGCCCCACGGTCGCGTCGCTCTCGCCGAGCCGGATGTCCATCACGGCTTGCGCGATGTTGGGGGGCAGCATCGCGCGCAAGCCTTCATAGGCCTCGGGCGCGAGGCTGCGGATAGCGACGCAGAGCCGGCCCATGGCGGCCGTGACTTTGGCTTCGAAAGACAAGCGGTCATCTCCCGCGGGTGAAGAGGCTGGGCTCGCCACGCCCGCGATGGCGGCGGCCTCCGTCTTGTCGGCAACGGCGTCGAGGCCGAGCCAGCGCTGTCCGATGGATGCTGCGATGGGGCCGATGATGGTGATGAGCCCGGCGAGCCGCTCGCTCGTCTCGCGGCCCGAGGCGATGCCGAGCTCGTGCTTCTGGTCGAGCCGGCGCATGTAGCGCTCGTGTTTGAGGTCCTCGGCGTGGGTCGAGACCAACTTTTCGAGCAGTGACACGCGCTCCTTTTCGAGCTCGGCGATGCGGGCGTAAGCCGTCTCGAGCTGCTTGGAGAGCACGACGCAGGCTTGCTCGAGTCCCGAGGTCGAGAGCTCCGTCATCGCGATGAGCCGGTCGCTCGCGGCTGCCCCCTGGCTCACGATGGCGCTCATGCCGCTCGCGAGCACGCTGCCGGGGTCGGTCGCGTCTGGCACATCCACGCTCTCGGCGAGATCGTCCGGGTGGTAGCGCCAGCAGCCGCTCGCGTCTTGAATGGCTCGCACCCGGTTTTGCGCGCGCCAGAGCTTGATCGTGCTCGTGTGGCGGCCGACGATTTTCGCCGCCTCCGCCGTGCCGGGCCAGCTCGAGATGTCGGGAGCGAGCTCGGCTTCGGCGGCTCCGTTCACTTCCACGACGCCCCCCGAGGCGGCGGCGGAGCGCGGCGCGGGCCCCGTCGAAGGGCGCCCCATGCCTCCCGGACCGCGTGCCCGAGCCCGAGCGACACGCGCGCGAGCGGGATTGGGAGGCGTGCCCCGATGGGGTTTCGGGACGGCGGGCGATGTAGGCGGAGGCTCGTCGTCTTCCTCCTCTTCATGGTCGTCGCTGTCGTCGTCGGTTTCTTCGTCGCCTTCGTCGTCGTCGAGCTCGTCGTCGAGCTCGTCGTCGAGCTCGTCGTCGCTTTCATCGACGAAATCCGTCTCTGCGGGCGGTGGGGGCGGGTTTTTGCGGGGCAAGGGAGCGGCATCGTCGGGGCTAGAGAGGCTCGCTGGGCCGAACGGCGCAGCTGACGGGGTGGATAAGCCGGCTGTCTACCTCGGCTGTCGATTGTCAAAACAATAGTGATTTCGCGTACTTGCGCGATTGCCTCCGAATGTCAGGGTCTGGGCTGACGAGGGCGCCCAGTGCCGGTGCCCCCACCACCGGAGACCTCCCCACATGGCAGTCGTTCAGATCCAAGAGTCCCAGCTCGCGCGCCTCGGCGAGCAGGTGAACCGTAGTAACGCCCTCGCGTCTCGCCTGCGCGAGCAGCTCAAATCGAAGGCCACCCAAGACAACGCCGTCGTGCTCGCCACGGCCGGCGCGGGAGCCGCCGGCTTCGGCTATCTGCGCGGCCGCATGGAAGCGCCCTCGGGCGCGTGGAACGTGCCGGGCACGACCATCGACGTCGAGGCCGTGGCCGTGGTTGCGCTCACCGCGCTCGCGCTCGGCGGGGGCATGTTGCACAAGAGCCTGAAGAAGCTCGAAGAGCCCGCAACCCACGTCGCCGCTGGCGTGCTCGGTCACTACGCGGGGCAGCTCGCGCGCAAGTTTGCCAAGACGGGCGCGTTCAGCCTCGTCGCTGGCAGCTACGGCATGCAGCCGTCACCGGGAGCTGGCGACCGCAGCATCTCGTTCCGTCAGACGCAGCTCAGCGCTCCGTTCTCGGACCCGATCTCTGAAGCGCTCTCGCAGAGCGGCGTCTGAGCATTCACGAGCGAGTCATGCGCTCCGACGTCGGTTTTCACCCGGCACTCGCCCAGGGCTTCTACGGAGGCCTCGGCGCGACGCTCGCGCAGCTCGCTTTCTCCGTTCTCGGGCGTCCGAAATCGGCCGCCCCCGAAACCAACCCCAACACCATCCAAGGACAACCCATGTCGTATGACATTCTCGGCGGCTCGATCGGTTACGACCCGAGCCTCATCGGTGACGACCCGGACGCGCTGCTCGAAGCGCTCGCCGTCTCTGGCATGCCCGACCTGCTCGTGAGCGGCGACGGCTCCAGCGAAATCATCGGCGCTCTCGCGGCCCAGGGCAACGCGAAGGCCAAGCAGGTCCTCGCGAAGATTGCGCAGCGCAACGCAGGCGCGGTCGTGCAACGCGACCTCGACCGGCGCCGACGCTACCCGCTCGGCGTGGTGCCGACCAGCGTTACCGCCGGTACGCAGTCGCAGATCCCGGCGTCGCCTCAGAACCTGTTCCGTCCGGAGCGTTTGGTGATTCCGAGCGACATCGCCTTCGACTCGGGCGTGGTCGACATCAAGGTCGGCAACGTGTCGCAGTTCGTTCAGTCGGCAGAGGTGCCCGGCGCGCTCTTCAGCGAGGTCGCCATCAACACCGGCGTCAACTTTGACACAGCGGAAATCGGCAACCAGATTTCGATTACGGCGAGAAACAAGAGCGCCGCGACAATCGAGTTCAGCGCTGGTTTCGTCGGCACCATCGCCAAGTAATTGGCGCGA
>DATMCL010000042.1:0-20013 GCA_035558375.1 Polyangiaceae bacterium | reverse complement strand
GCCGCCGGTCGTGGCCGCTGCCCCGCCTCCCCCGCCTCCCCCGCCTCCCCCGCCCCCGCCGCCTCCCGAGGAGCACAGCAAGGTTCCGGCCTACGTCACGCTCGGCATCGCGGGCGTCGCGGGTGTCGTCGGCACGATCTTCGGCGTCAAAGCGCTGAGCTCGAAGAGCGACTTCGACAAGACGCCGACCACCGAGCTCGCCGACGATACGGAGCGCAGCGCGCTCATCGCGGACATGGCGTTCGGCGTCGCCATCACGCTCGGCGTGACCGGCGTCGTGCTGCTCACGAGCGACGACGAGCCGCCGCCGGCCGCCGCTGGGCTGAAGCCGCTCAAGCGTGCCTCTGCGTCGTCGCCGTTCAAGCGCATCGAGCTCGCCCCCTACGCGGGTCCGAAGAGCGGCGGCGCGAGCGCGAAGCTCACGTTCTAGTCGCGCTGCAAGCGCCCTCACTCTCGCGAGCGGAGCGAGCACGCCGAAGGCGGCGGGGGGAGCGGTCGCGAAGCGAGCCGCGGGGGGCAAGGCCCCCCTTGACAAGGGCGCGCGACCGCCAACGTCTGTTGGCAATGTCGCGCGTCGCCAACGCGATTGGCATGGCCTCGTGCCTGAAACTGCCTCATTTCGAGGCGATCGGGATGGCACGCGGTTTGCGAAGTGTCTCGGCATGACACAGCAACATGCAACGCGCACCAGCACACACTTCGTCACGCGCGCTCTCACCAGCGTCGTGCCGGTGCTCGCGCTTGCAGCGGGGGGATGTCTCGAACGTCCCGTTACCCCGGTGCAGCCGAACACCACCAACGTCTTCGTCTCGACGATCGCGAACCGCGCTGTCGACAAGGTCGACCTACTCTTCATGATCGACAACTCGCTGTCGATGGCCGACAAGCAGGACATCCTCGCGCAAGCGGTGCCTGTCCTCGTGAAGCGCCTCGTGACGCCGACCTGCATCGACGACGACGGCAAACCGCTGGGCGTCTCCGACGCGAACGGGCACTGCGCGCAAGGCAGCCCCGAGTTCAATCCGGTGAAGGACGTCCACCTCGGTGTCATCACCTCGAGCCTCGGCGGATACGGCGGCACGGAGTGCCAACCCGACTCGAACGATCCGCTCGTGGGTCGCACTCCCGACGACCGCGCCGAGCTCGTTCCGACGGCGAATCCAGCCGTTCGCGGCCAGATCGTCTCCTGGAACGACAGCGGCTTCCTCGCCTGGGACCCCACCGGCACGAAGAACACGCCGCCCGGCGAGAACAATCTGGATCACCTGACGGCAAACTTCCGTGATCACGTGACGAAGGCCGGCGAGTCGGGCTGCGGCTACGAAGGCTCGCTCGAAGCCTGGTATCGCTTCCTCGTCGATCCGGAGCCGCCGCTCAACGTGACGGCGACAAGCTCCGGCCCGGGCCAACCGGTCGTCGCGACGCGCGGTCCCGTGAACGAGACCGTGCTCGCTCAGCGCAAAGCGTTCTTGCGTCCCGACTCGCTGCTCAGCATCGTCATGCTGACCGACGAGAACGACTGCTCGCTCATCGACGACGACGGCACACAAGGCTGGCTCGCTGCATCGCAGACGGTATCGATGCCGCATTCGTCGGCGGCCTGCGCCGACAACCCGGACGACCGCTGCTGCCACAGCTGCGCCATCGAGGCGCCGAGCGGCTGCACGCCGAACGCGAGCGACGCCGAGTGCTCCAAGGGCAACGGCAGCTACGCGACGGTTCCCGCGCGGGACGACTCGCCCCACCTGCGCTGCTTCGACCAAAAGCGGCGTTTCGGCCTGGATCTACTGCACCCGACGAGCCGCTACGTGGACGGCCTCACGAAGACGATGGTCCCGAATCGTGCCGGCAAGCTCGTACAGAACCCGATTTTCGCGGCCGCGGACGGCAAGCCCGCCCGTAGCGCGAGCCTCGTGCTGCTCACGGGCATCGTGGGCGTGCCGTGGCAGGACCTCGCCACCCCCGACAGCCTCTCGGGCCGCAACCTCACCTACCTGAACGCGTCGGAGCTCGCGAAGGAGGGACGCTGGGACGTGATCCTCGGCGGCGCAACCGGACCGAGCGACCCGCTGATGCACGAGTCGATTGCTGCGCGTACCGGCGAGAACCCGATCACCGGCTCGAAGCTCGCGCCGCCCGATGCCTCGGGCGAAATGATGAACCCCATCAACGGTCACGAGCAGAACGTCGTGCGCGCTGACGACCTGCAGTACGCGTGCACCTTCCCGCTCATGAAGGAGCGCCCCTGCACCGACGCGAACGACGACTCGTGCGACTGCACCACGGACTACCGCGACTACAACCGGCCGCTTTGCCGCTACGAGGGCGCAGCGGGCACGGGCGGCGTCCAGATCGCGGCCAAGGCCTACCCGGGCCTGCGTGAGCTCGCGGTGCTGCGCGGCGTCGGTGACAACGGCATCGTGGCCAGCATTTGCCCGAAGAACACGCTGCCGGCCGCGAACGTCGCGCCCGAGGCGGACCCCGCCTACGGGTACAACCCGGCGATCGCCGCGATGGCGGAGATCTTCAAGTCGCGGCTCGCCCAGCAGTGCTTGCCACGTCCGCTGCCCGTCGAGACGGATCCCAAGGCAGACGGCTACGGCCAGGTGCCCTGCTCCGTGGTCGAAGCGGTTCCGAGCTCCGGCGCGAGCTGCAGCTGCGATCCGACGCAGGGCCGTCTGCCGCTCGCGGCCGACGACGACAAGCTACGTGACGCCGTGCGGACTCAGCTGCGCGCCGAGGGAACCTGCGGCGGAACCGACGGAACGTCGTGCAACGACTACTGCATGTGCCGCATCGAGTCGCTCGAAGGATCCGAGCTCACGGCGTGTCAGAACGGGCACGAGAACGGCGAGACGTTCGGATACTGCTACGTCGATCCGGCGCAGGGCATCGGCAGTCCGGAGCTCGTGAAGGCGTGCCCGGCCACCGACAAGCGCAGCCTGCGCTTCGTCGGGGAGGGCTTGCCGGCAATCGGGTCGGTGACGTTCATGGCCTGCCAGGGCAAGAGCTTCATCGAAGCAGCAACCGAGTAAGGGCACCCAAGAGCCCGACTTCATCCCGACCTCGGGGCGACGGCCGCGAGAGTCGGGATGAGGTTTTTAACGGGCGCGCGGTTCCGCAGTGCGCGAGCACCGCCCCACGTGTCCCCACCCGGCCCCCGAACCTGCCTCTGCCCACTCAGGAAAAGCGCTTGGCGATCGCGTCGACGACCTGGCCGTAGTCGGGCTTGAGCTTGACGGGCGGGTTCGCGAGATCGGCCTTGATGCCCGAGATCTCCGAGTCGTGGTAGCGGACCTTGAACTCGGTGAACTTGAGGCCGGCGGCGGTCGAGACGCAGACGACGCGCTCGCCACGCTGGATCGTGCCGCGCTCGATCAGCTTTTGGAGAACGGCGAGGCCCACGGCCGTGTGGGGGCAGGTGTACATGCCGGTGCGATCAGCGCGAGCGGCCGCGTCGCAAAGCTCCTGCTCGCTCGCTTGCTCGACGATGCCGTTCATCGCTTCGAGCGCCTGGATGGCGCGCGGGGCGCTCACGGGGTTGCCGATCTGAATGGCCGTCGCGAGCGTGGGCTTCGCCTGGATCGCATCGACCGTGCGCCTGCCCTGGCTCCACGCGCGATAGAGCGGGTTCGCGTTCTCGGCCTGGGCCACCGCGAGGCGCGGGAAGCGCGCGATGATGCCGAGGTCCTTCATCAGCTTGAAGCCGGCATAGAGCGCCGAAGCGTTGCCGAGGTTGCCGGAAGGCAGGATCACCCAATCGGGGACCTGCCAGTCGAATTGCTGCACGATCTCCATCGCGACGGTTTTCTGGCCCTCGATGCGCAGCGGGTTCATCGAGTTCGCGAGGTAGACGATGCCTTCGGCCGCGAGGCGCTGGACGATCGTCATGCAGCCGTCGAAATCGGTATCGAGGCCGAGCACGAGCGCGCCGTGCGCGAGCGGTTGGACGAGCTGCGCCGTCGAGATCTTCCCGTAAGGGAGCAGCACGACGACGGGGAGACCCGCCGCGGCCCCGTACGCCGCAAGCGACGCGCTCGTATCGCCGGTCGAGGCGCAGGCGATCGCCTTCACCTTCAAGCCTTGCTGGATCGCCATGCGCACGACGCTCACGAGCACGGTCATGCCGAGATCCTTGAAGGATCCGGAATGGCTATTGCCGCAGAGCTTGACCCAGACGTCCTCGAGCCCAATCTGCTTGCCGTAGCGGTCCGCCCAGAAAAGGTTCGTGCAGCCCTCGTACATCGACACGATGGTGTCGTCGGGCATCTGCGGCATCACCCACTCGCGCTTGCCCCACACTCCCGAACCATACGGCCAGGCGTTTTGGCGGTAGCGCTCGTCGAAGAGCTTCATCCAGACCGGACCGCTCCGGTCGCGGAGCGCGTCCACGTCGTGAACGACCGTGAGCAGGCCGTCGCACTTCGGACAGCGGTAGATCGGTTGAGTGACCGGGTACGATCCCTCGCAACCGTTGAAGCAGCGAAATTCCGCGTGATAGGGCATTCTCGTTCGGGGGAAGAGGTGCTGGGCTCTGCCGGGCCTGACTATACTCGTGGCCTCGAGGCCGTGGTAGGCGCGCGCATGCGTTCGGCCCGTGCCGTCGGAAAAGCTGTCGGGCTCGCGCTCGCGCTCGCGCTTTTCGCGCGGGGCGCTGTAGCACAGCCGCTCGCCGCCGAGGGTCAACCGATCGTCACCAACCAGTACTCGATCGACCTCACCCAGGGGCCGGTGCTCGCGGGGACGCGCGTGGTGGGTCTCGCGGGCACCTTCGTGGCGATGGCGGACGGCATCGACGGCGACACCCAGAATCCGGCGTCGCCCGCCGTGCGGGTTCCCTACTCGTACTCCGACGTGGACTTCGAGCTCGGCGCGAGCCTCACGTTCCCCGGCGGCCTCGGGCGCTCCGGGGACTTCTTCAATTCCGGCACCGCGAACCCCGACGGCAAGGACGGCGCGCCGAGCCGGACCCACGTGAGCGCCGGGAACAAGCTCTACGTGTTCCTGAACGGCGCGTTCAACCTGCAAATCGATCGCTGGGGCTTCGGCGTGACGGCGGATCTCCAGCAGTACAGCCTGAAGCGGCCCGGCCAGCCGAGCGATCCGAAGAACGAGCTCACCGCGCAGATCATGCAGAACCACTTCCTCTCGGCCTACTCGTTCGCTGACGATCAGCTCGTCGTGGGCGTGGGCGCCCGGGTCGTGACGCTCAACGTGAGCACCCGCCAGACGATCCTTTCGAGCGGCGTCGATTCGCTCAACACGACCGGCGTGGGGATCGAGACGGGCTTCATCTGGCGCCCGAACGGCGAGCGCGTGCGCGTCGGGGGCGCCGTCCGTTCGGCCGTTTCCGCGGAGACGTCGGGCCGGGTGCTGTTCACCGGGTTGCCGAACGAGCTGTGGCTGCCGAACCGCCTGACCCTGCCCTGGGATCTGAGCTTCGGCACCGCCGTGCAGCTCGGACGGCGGCCCCTGAACCCGCGCTGGGTGAGCCCGAGCGAGCTGCTCGCCCATAAGAAGCGCTACCTCGCGTGGCAGGCCCGCGAGCGCGCGCGCCGCACGCGTGAAAGCCTCGACCAGGCGCGGCGCGAGGGGCGGTGCGATCTCGCCGAGCTCGAGCGCGTCCTCACGGCAACGGACGCCGCCGAAGCCGATCTCGACAAGCTGGAGCTCGCGCGGGCCGAGCGCGACGTTCGAAAGCAGCTTCGCGCCCGCTACGAAGCAATGCCACGCTTCCACGCGCTCCTCATGAGCTCGCTCCTCCTCACGGGCACGGTGCCGCAAGGCGTCGGCATCGAAGGCTTCTTGGACCGCACGGTGCAGCGCTCCGGGCAGCAGATCTCGGTCTCGCCACGCTTCGCCGTCGAGCTCGAGCCGGTGCCGCACTGGGTGCAGGCGCGCGCCGGCTTCTACTTCGAGCCGACGCGCTTCAGCGCCAACGCGGACGGCGGGCGCAGCCACGCGACGCTCGGCGCCGACGTGAAGCTCTTGCCGTGGGACGTCTTCGGAACGTTCCCCGAGCGCACGTGGTGGCGCGTCACGGGCGCATTCGACGCAGCGCGCGACTACTTGAGCTGGGGCATCGCCGTCGGGGTGTGGCGGTGAAGCGCCCTGCCTTCGCCGCGCTCGTCGTGGTCGCGCTCGGCGCGCTCGCCGGTTGCCGGAGCCAGAAGCGCCCGCCGGAGCGCACCGAGCCGTGGCTCGCGTCGGCCCGTGCCTCCGCTTCCGCGAGCCCGCTCGTGCGACGCTTGACGTATCGGCTCGTGTCGAGCCGCGTCGACTTCGAGCTACCGGGCAAGCGCGCGACACCCAAGGGCAAGCTCTCGGGCGGCAGCGGCGAGCTCGACGTAGACCTCGACGACCTCTCGCACACGACGGGCCGCGTCGCGTTCGACCTCACGACCCTCGAGCTCACGGGCGGCGACGGTCTCGTCGATGGGCCGAACACCGGACGAGCGCTCGACTGGCTCGAGCTCGGCGTGGGCAGCGCGGCCGAGCGGCGCGACACGGTGCGCCGCGCGCTGTTCGAGATCACGAGCCTCGACGCCGGGCACCTCGTCGTCGCTCCGAGCGAGGCGCGGGCGACGCGGCGTCGCGAGCTCGTGAGCCAGTGGGCGGTGAAGGGCGATCTCAGCCTGCACGGGATCCGCGCGGCCGAGAGCGCCGAGGTGACGCTGATCCTGGTTCCCGCCCCCGAGCCGAGCGGTCCCCCTGCCGAGCTCCTGATCCGATCGCGCCGTCCACTCGTAGTAGAGCTTGGGACCCACGAAATTCGCCCGCGCGGCGGCCGCGGGGCACAGGTCTCGAAAGATGAGGCCGTCCTCGGGGATGGCGTGGGCCGTGAGGCAAAAGTGAGCTTCGAGCTCAAATTCACGCCCCAGCGCTGACCGAGCAAGCCGCATCAGAGCCGGAAACCACGGGGCCCGGCGCGGCATACCCAATCCGGCGGCGCGAGCGCTAAGCTCCGCCCTCGCCGAAGGAGTGACCCATGCAGAAGACGCTCACCGTTGAAGCCATCGTTACCGCATTCGCAGCGGTCGGACTCGTCGCGTGCGGCGGCGCCCCCGCGGAGCCCGCGCAGAGCCCGGTCGCGGCCCAGGAGGTTCCGGCAGCAGCGGCGGCTGCCCCCGCCGCGCCCGCGGCAGCCGCCGACGCGCCGGCCGCTCCGGCGAGCACTGCCGCTGCAGCGGCTTCCCCCGCGGCTCCCACGACGGCCGCAGCCGCCGACGCGACCCCGCCGAAGGCGGAAGACAAGCCCGCCGACGCCGCCGCGCCGAAGGCCATGCCGAAGAAGAAAGCTGCCGGCGCCAAGGCCGGTTGCGGCCCAGGAACGTGCGGTTGAGCGCACACCGGGAACGAGCCAGCCGATGAAGGAGGACCGACGCGCGTTGCCGAACGGCGTCGGTCTCGGCTTGCGCTGGGAGTTTTTGGAAGAGGTGCTCGACGGACCGCCGCTCGCGGTCGATTTCTTCGAGGTCTCGCCGGAGAACTACATGCGGCGCGGCGGCTACTACCCCGCGGCACTCGAGCGCGTTCGCGCGCGCTATCCGATCGTCACCCACGGCCTCACGCTGTCGCTCGGCGCGCACGCGCCGCCGGACGCCGAGTACCTCGCCGAGCTCACGACCGAGGTCGAGCGGCTCCGAACACCGTGGCACTCCGATCATCTCGCGTTCACGAGCGCGGGAGCGCGCGCTTTCCACGAGCTCTTGCCGCTGCCGTTCACGCGCGACGCCGCACGGCGCGTCGCCGATCGGCTGGAAGCGCTCGCGGAAACGCTCGGGCGACCGGTGGCCGTCGAGAACGTCACCTACTACGCGCTGCCGGGCCCGACCGAGCTCTCCGAAGGCGACTTCTTGGGCGAGCTCTTCGAGCGCACGCGCGCAGGCCTGCTTTTCGACGTGAACAACGTCTACGTCAACGCCCAGAACCACGGCTTCGACGCCGAACACGCGCTCGCGAGCTTTCCGCTCGAGCGCGCCGTCGAGGTTCACGTCGCGGGCCACACGCACACCGCGTCCGGTCTCATCCTCGACACGCACGGCGCGCCCGTCGCGGGGCCAGTGCTCGCGTTGCTCGGGCAGGCGCTCGAGCGAACTGGACGCGTGCCGGTGCTGCTCGAGCGTGACAACGACGTGCCGCCGCTCGCCGAGCTCGTCGCCGAGGTGGGCACGATTCGCGCGGTGTGCGAGCACGCGTGGCAGGCATCGAGCCGAGCCGCGGCGACGCGCCCCGTGGAGGCCCATGCAAGCAGGGCTTGAGAGCGCGCTCGCCGAGCTCGTGCTCGGCCCCCCGGTCGAGCCGCAGGAGCTCGGCGCGCTGCTGTCGCGCCACGCGCTCGAGCCCGCTGAGCGCGCGGCGATCGAGGCCGCGCCGGAGCGCTTTCTCGTGTACCGCAAGCTCGTGCGAAATACGCTGCGAAACGCGCTAGCGCTCGCGATCCCGCGCACGATGGCGCGGCTCGGACCGCTCTTCGACCAGACCTTCGAGCGCTTCCTCGCGGAGCGCGGGCCCCGCACGCACTACCTGCGCGACGTGACGACGGAGCTCCTCGATTTCGCAGCCCCGCTCTGGGCAGCGGACCCGCGCTTCCCAGCCTGGGCCCACGACCTCGCGCGGCACGAAGCGCTCGAGATCGTGGTCGCCTCCCTCGGCGAGGCCGTCGTGCCGCGCGAGCTCGGTCCGCTCGACGCCGAGCGGCCCCTCGCGTTCATCGAAGCCGTGCGGATCGTTCGCTACGCATTCGCGGTGCACCGCCTGCCGGCGAGCGAGGACGACCGGAGCGAGCCGGTGCGTGAGCCCACCGCGCTCTTCGCGTACCGCGATGCCGAGCACGACGTGCGCTACCTCGAGCTCACGCCGCTGGCCGCCGACTTCGTGGAGCGGCTGCTCGCGGGCGAGAGCATGAAGACGGCGCTGCTCGGCGCCTGCGCGGCCTTCGGCACCGAGCCGGCGGCCGCGCTGCCCGGGACGGCGGCGCTACTCAGCGACCTGTCTTTGCGGGGGGCGCTGCTCGGTCAGGCCGGCGCAGAAAGCTTGCGAGCGCCGGCGGAAACGTCGGACCATCGAGGAACGCTCCGCGAGAAGGGACACCCATGAGCAACCGCGACCCCCTCGGGATCGTCGGCACGCTGGTCGCCGACAAGTACCGCATCGAGAAGCTCGTCGGCGAAGGCGGCTTCGCCGTCGTCTACCGGGCGATGCACAGCATCTGGAACAAGCCCGTCGCCATCAAGTTCTTCAACGGGCTCTCGTCGGCGCCCATCGATCAGCGCGCCGAGTTCCAGCAAGCCTTCATCCAAGAGGGAGCGCTCCTCACCGAGCTCTCGAGCAAGACCGCGGCGATCGTGCAGGCGCGCGACGTGGGAACGTACACGAGCCCGGACGGCCAGTGGATGCCCTACATGGTGCTCGAGTGGCTCGAGGGCTTCGCGCTCGACGAGCTGCTCGAGCGCGAGAAACGCGCGGGGCTCCCGCCCTGGACGATCGCCGAGGTTCACCAGCTACTCGCCCAGGTCGCGGCGGCGCTCGACGTGGCTCACGGCAAGGGCGTCGCGCACCGCGACATCAAGCCGCCGAACCTCTTCGTGCTCGGCGCCGGCGACCACGACCCGGCGGCTTCCGTCAAAGTGCTCGATTTCGGCGTCGCGAAGATGATGAGCGACAACACCCAGCTCAAGGCGGCGCTCGCCAAGACGGGCATGGGGCTCACGTCGTTCACGCCGCAGTACGGCGCGCCCGAACAATTCAGCCGCAGCTACGGCGCCACGGGGCCGTGGACGGACGTGTTCGCGCTCGCGCTCGTCGCGGTCGAGATGCTCACGGGGAACATCGCGCTCGACGGCGACGATCTCGTGCAGCTCGGTTTCGCGTCGGGAAACCCGGCGCGGAGGCCCACGCCGCGCACCCTTGGCGTGCCGGTGACCGACGCCGTCGAAGCGGTGTTCGAGAAAGCGCTCGCCGTGAAGCCGGACGATCGCTTCGCACGCGCCGCGGACTTCTGGGCGGCGTTCGATCGGGCGCTCGGCGTGCAGGGCGTCCCGGGCTCGCGCGCCCCTTCGCCCTCGGAGCGCGTGCGCACGGCGCCGACCGAGCTCGCTCCGTCTCAGCCTTTCCCGCGTCCCGTGGAGGCCACGACGGGCAACAGCACCGCGACCACGGGCCCGCGGCCGGAGGAAGGCAAGTCGAAGGTCGGCCTCGTCGTCGGCGGCATCGTCGTGCTCGCCGCCGCAGCGGGCGCGGCTTTCTTTCTCAAAGCCGGCTCGAAGGGCAGCGCGCCCGCGGCGGCCCCCGTCACGACGAGCGCGCCACCCGTCGTCGCGAGCGCTCCCCCGGCTCCGAGCGCCGCCCCCCCCGCGCCCACCTGTCCCGAGCGCATGGCCACGATCCCCGCCGGCCAATATTTCCAGGGCTCGGACGAAAAGGACGCCGGCGAGAACGAGAAGCCTTCGCACAACGTCACGCTCGCCACCTACTGCATCGATCTCTACGAGACGACGGCGAAGGAATACAAAGCCTGCTCCGACGTGGGCAAATGCCGCCGGCCCTCCAACGAAGTCGAGTGGCCGAAGATCACGCCTTCCGACCGCAAGCTCTACGCACCGCTCTGCACGTTCGGCAAGGAAGGGCTGGAGGACCACCCCATCAACTGCGTGAGCCACTCGATGGCGGAGAACTACTGCAAAGCGCAAGGCAAGCGCCTCCCCACGGAAGCGGAGTGGGAGTACGCCACGCGCGGGCCCGACGGACGCATCTACCCGTGGGGTGACGAAGCGCCGACGGCAAAGCACCTGAACGCGTGCGGGACGGAGTGCGTGACCTGGGGGCGAAAGAACGGCACCGCGCTCAGCGCGCTTTACCCCGCCGACGACGGCTACGCGACGACGGCGCCAGTCGGGAAATTCGAGGCCGGCAAATCGCGCTTCGGCCCCTACGACGTGGCCGGCAACGTCTGGGAGTGGGTCGCCGACTGGTACGCGCCTTACACCCCCGACGCGAAAACGAACCCCAAGGGCCCCGACACCGGCGAGAAGAAGGTGATCCGCGGTGGCGCTTGGAACGGGAGCTACACGAGCTGGCTCCGCCCGTCGTTCCGCTACGCGCAAGATCCGAACGCGCTCTCTTACGGCATCGGCTTTCGGTGCGCCGCAGATCTCTAGACGGCTCTCGGAGGACGCCGCGCGCGCGGCGGGATCAGACGCGCGTCCCGAACCCGCTGCACGAGCGTGCGGAAGACGCGCTCGAGCCCGGCCTGAATTTCCGGTGACTCGCCGGCGAGCGTGAGGGCGAGCGCCACCGATTCGAGCGTCGAGACGAGCTCACGCCGTGGCTCCGCGCGCAGGCGCCCGTAAATCGAGGGCTTCTGCGGCTCGATCGCCATGCGCGAGAGCTTGTTCAGCCACGGGTTTCGCCACCAGAGGGTCTTGGCCTTGGACCAGGTGCCGTCGAGCACGACGATGCCCTCGAGCTCGGACACGTCGATGGGGCTACCCCGCCGGGTGGTAACGCCGGCGCCCTCCGTGTCGCGATCGGGGAACAAGACCGCCCAGTGCTTGGCGTCCACGGCTTCCTCCGCGAGCGCGTGGCCGAGATTCCGCCACGAGAGCCCCACGACGAGCTGCGCCTTCGGCAAGCTCGCCTCGAGGATCTGCGCGGAGCCGAGCACGGCGTCGCGCTCCTGCGGATGCTGGAGAATGAGAACGCGGAGGCGGGTCGGATAAGCCACGATGCGATCGCAGACGCAGGCCGGCGTCGGGCGATGACAGCGCTCGCAGGTCTCGGGCTTCACGATCGGGCCCGGACTATAGCTCGGCAGCGCGTGACGGGCGGCACGAGCACCGAGCGCACCTCCCCGCAACGACACGGGAGGTAGACGCTCCCGACGAGCGCCGAGAGCTCGCGCGGAGCGCTGAGCGTCTCGCCTCCGACCGTCACCGTGAGGCGGCGGGCGCCGAAAATGACCGAAATGCGAGGCCCCTCGTGGCGCCCGCGCAGCGCGGGGTGGTCGAAGGCGCCGAGCACCGCGAAGAGGCCCGCTTCGGCGAGACGCTTTCGCGCGGGCGAACGGAACCCTCGCGTCACGGAGAGCAACGGTTCGAGCTTCGGCACGTCACCGCGGAGCGGCAGCGATTTCGTCGCCGTGAGCGCGCGGTTCGCAAACCAGCGAATGCCCGGCTGCCCGTACAGCCGAAAGAAGTAGGGGATGTCGCCGCGCGTGAGCTGCTCGACCTCGGCGTCGAGCAGTGGCGGTGAGGGCGGCACCGAGGAAGCGAGCACGTACTCGCCGGTTCCGCGCAGGCACACCCGAATCGGTGCCTCGGAAAAGCCGGGGGCGGCGGCGATCGTGCGCGCGAGGACGGCCCGATTCCGCTCGAGCAGACCGAGCAGCGCGAGGTACGAATCTGCCATTTCGACGAGCGCGGGGCCTTGAATCGGCTTGCCGAGATAGGGCAAAATACGCCGCACCCCGGCCGCATGCCGGCAGATGGCGGCGTAGTCGGGATCGACGTCGGGCAGAAGCTTCGTCTCGGTGGGTGACGCGAGATCCGAGAGCGCGATCTCGATGTCGAGGGGCGCGAAGATCACCTGGCCCTCGGCGCCTCTGCCGAGCGCCAGATTCTCCCAATGCAAGTCAGCAACCCCGAGCCAGGAGAAGAGAGCGAGGGAGCGGCCGACGGCAACGGCCAGCTCGCGCTTGCCTGGGGCGGAGAGCCGGCCGAGCGGCGCGATCTGCAAACGCTCGACCTCCCCCGCGAGCCGCGAGCGCCGAACGCGAAGCGTCGGGAGAAAAGCGAAAGCATCCTGACCGAAGCCGTCATGCTCCGCGAGCTCGGAGAGCACGCGGCGGAGTGGGCTGTCATTCCCGAGCACGAGCCACTCCCAGAACACCGTGCGCGGCTTCTTCACTAAGCGCGCGCCGACGGACACGTGCCGCCCGAAGTTGTGGGTGTCGCCTCGGGCCTGGCGCGCGCGCGGCATCGTTCGGGGCAGGCTAGCCGAAAATCGCCGGGAAACACGGCACGAAACCCGCGCTGCCCCGAGGCGGGCTAGTATCGATTTTCATGCCCGCCGGGCCGCTCGACGACCCTCGGCTTCGCGAAGTGGAGGAGTGCCTGAATCAGGCGCGCTTCGAGGAGGCGCAGCGCAAGCTCGTCGACCTCGGGGCCGTGCGTGATCTGGGGCCAGGCGTTGCGTACCTCACGACGCGACTCCTCGCGCAGCGCGGGCGGCTCGACTCCGCGGCGGTGGCCGAGCGGCTGCGCGACGTGCTCGCCGAGGCGCCGGACTTTCCGGAAGCGCGCAACTACCTGCTCGCGCTTGGCCGCAACTCGGCGGTCGAGGCGCTGGGACGCGCGCCGACGATGAGCAGCCAGCTGCGTCCACCCGTGCCGTCGCGACAACCGGAGCCCGACCGCATCGTCGCCGATTCGCCGATCCCCGAGCCGCCCATCGGCATGCTCGGGAGCCGGCGCGCCGCCCCGCGCCCTTCCGCGCTCGAGACGCCCAAGGTGCCGGCTCCGGCCGGCTACGCTCCGCCCCAGTCCAAACAGCAGCCTTTTCTCGGCACCCTCGAGCCGCCGCGCTCGGAGATGCCCACGGAGCCGGCGCCCCCGCCGAGCGAGCCGTTCACGCTCGAGCCCCTGCGCATCGAGCCCGAGCCGGCGAGCCTGGCGGGGCGCGGCGTCTGGGATCCCGTCGAGCTCGATCTCGCCTCGGGGCGTGTCGAGTCGGCGCTCTCCGCGCTCGAGAAGCAAGCGAACGACGTGCTCGATCAGCTCGTGGCGCGCCAGATGCCGCAGCTCGAAACGGTGGCCGAGCGCGCAGCCGATTTCCTCGGTGCCGCACCGATCGTCTGTCACTTCCCCGCGTTCGACCTGACGCCGGGGAGCTTGGCGCGGCTCGACGCGGCGCTCGCGCTGTTCGCGCGCCGGCCGCAGCGCCCGCCTCGCTACGCGCTGTCGGTCTTGCTCAGCGTGTACGTGGGCGAGTGCGTGCGGCGCGGCTCCGGCGGCACCTGGGTCGGGCGCCTCGCCGAGCCGGATATGGCCACCGTCGAGCGCGGGGCGCGCGACGTGTACGTGCCCTGGCGCGTGGTGCAGCTCGCCATGACAGAAGGCCGCGCCATGGGAGCGGGCGCGATCGCGAGCGAGCGCCCCGGACGTCCCGTCATGCCCGTGTATCCTCCGACGGAGCCGCCCACGGCGTGGGATCCCGACCCGTGGCCGGGGTTCGCCCTATGCCGGACGATTGGACGCGCCGTGCCCGGCTCCGTGCTCGGAACGTGGGCGACTCGCATCGCTCAGGTGCCACTCGATCGCTCGCTCGCAAGCCTCGCCGCGATCGATCAGTACCTCGCGCTACTCTCGACGAGCACCGCGGCACCGGACGCGAGCGGCGGCTGGGCACGACGGGCGGCGGTGCTCACGGGCGCCTACGTCGGCGAGGTGCTCTGTCTGCAAGCCGGCGCCCAATGGGCCGAGAACGAGGACGCTCCGCCCGGCCCCCTCCGCTACGAGCTCGTGACGCCCGACGGCGGCGCGGCCTATCCCGTGCTGTGGTCACTCGAGCGCGTGCGCGGGCAGGGCCGCGGGATCGCGGATCGAGTGCGGGCGCTGCTCGTCTAGCGGCATCGCGGCATCACGGCGTCACGGCGTGACGGAAACCAGCGTGCCGTCGCGCGAGAATGCGCCGTGCCAGCCCTGGGGCACCGCCGGCTCCGTGAAGTGGAAGAGCCAGCGCGCGTCGAGCGGAGAGAGGTTGACGCAGCCGTGGCTGCGGGCGGTGCCGAAGGCGTCGTGCCAGTACGCGGCGTGGAAGGCGTAGCCCTGGGTGAAGAACTCGACGTAGGGCACGTCGCGCAGGTCGAATTCGTCGCCTAGCTCGTCGCCGTTCATCGTGGCCGTGACGTGCTTCGTGTGGATCAAGAATTCACCGCGCGGGGTTGCGTGCGTGGTGAGCGGATCGCCCATGCCGCCGGCGCCGGTCGAGACGAGCGTGGCGTAGACGGGGCGCGTGCCGACGTACGCGACGAGTGTTTGGTCGAGGATCGACACGTGCACCCAGGTGCGGCCTTCGCGCACGCCGGGCGGCGGCGCGTGCGGGGCGAGCACCTTGACGAGCTCGGCGTCGCGGAGGAAGTCGCCGCTCCGCGTCTCGAGGTAGTCGTTGCCGTCGATTTTGACCCGGCGGCCGCTCACGGGCACGGCCTCGCGGTACCCGAGGGCGCGCACCTGGCGCAGGCCGCGCTCGGCGCTCCCCGCGTAGAGCGCGGCGTGGCGAGCACGCACGAACACGAGCGGGAGGCCGACTTGGTCATCGAGCGCGATGCCGTGGAACGTGCTCGGCTCGACGCGCGTCAGGCGATCGAGCGGGACGAGCTCGAGATCCGTCGTCACGCCGAAGCGGCGTCCCTCGTGCTCGAGCACATCGAGCAGCGCGAAGCCGCTGTTCGGCAGCGCGCGCACGGGGGCCTGCGCTTCGGCGCGCGCATAGCCGAACGGTGTGGGCAGCGGGCGGCCGGCGGCGGCGAGCTCGGGCGTCTCGCGAACGGGGAGATCCAAGAAGCCAATGGCGGTTCGTGGCGCGGTGCCTTCGAGCGCGAGCATGTCCGTTTTCGGTGGGAGCGCCGTGTAGAGCGGGGGCGCGCCGGGCTTGGAGCGGCCGTAGACGTACGGAAGCGCGGCCTCGCGGTCGGGGCGGGTGCGGGCGAGGTCGGCGAGCGGCTGGCTCACGTCTTTGCTGGCGGCGTTGCCCGCGCAGACGAAGCCGTAGGGGGTGACGGAGTACCAGCCCTGCGCGCAGCCATCGTAGCCGGAGACCTTGGGCGCGCGGCGGATGCGAGCGCCGAGGCGGAGGTAGCCGACTTTGAGAGCGCGGCGCGAGGGTTCGGAGTAGACGAGGGTCTCGCGTGCGGTGGAGAGGAGGGTGGGGGCGGAGTCAGGGGGAGGGGCAGAGTCAGAGTCAGTGGCAAGGGCAGCGGTAGGGGCAGAGGTAAGGGCGGGGGCAGAGTCAGGGGCGGGGGCAGGGACAGCGTCGCGGGCAGAGGTGGGCGCGGGAGCGGGAGGAGCGGGAGGAGCGGGCGTGAGGGGCGAGAGGGCGCTGACGCGCGTTGTCGTGGGAGCGCTGTGCTCGGTCAGCGACATGAGCTTGAGCTCGTTGCCGGAGCACGCGAGGGCTGCGGCGAGGCCCGGGGCGACGGTGAGCGCGAGGAGCGCGGCGCTCGAGCGGCGTGGTGGGGACGGGAGGGCCACGATTGACCCCTACATCCAGGTCGCGTGGCCGGACCAGTTTTCGGAAAATACCGGATTCGCTCGGTTATTCGTCGGCCGAGCCGCGCGTGAGCACCAGGGCTAGCGCGGCAAGATCGGCCGCAACGTCGCTGAGCTCGCCGGGGTCGAGATCGGGGAGATCGCCGAGGCGCGCCTCGATGTCGGACAGCACGCCCGACGCACCCTCGCGACCGCGGCCGCGCAAGAGCTCTTGATAGCGCGCGCGGATCTCGCGGAAGAGGCGCGCTTCGCCGTGCACGGGTGGCTCGCCCGCGGGCTCCTCGTCGTCGAAGCTCGCCGTGCGGCCGCGGCGCGCGCTGCGCTGCGTCTGACGTTCGATCTCGACGACGCTCGGTCCCTGCTCGACGAGACGTGGCTCGGCGCGAGCGGCGCTCTGCGCAAGCTCCGCAACTTGCGTCAGCCGCTCGAGCAGCGCGCGCAAGACCGCCGCGTAGCTGTCACCCGCGACGCCATGCTCGCTCTTCGCGCGATCGAGCCCGTCGAGCAGCTGCTGCCAACCTTCGACGGGCGGAGCGAGGCGCGCTTGACGCTGCTCGGCGAGCGCGAGCTTCTCGCGCAAGGCATCGACCGATTGCCACGCGGCATGCTCGGTGTGCTCCAGCCAGAGCTTGTTGGTAGGCACGCTGGATACGACCTTAGCAAATTTTTCGTGCGGAGTTTCGTCTCGAGTCGAGACAGGCGACAACGTCAGCGAATTTCCAAACGTGCGCGCTTGATCACGAGCCGGCGCGGCGCTCGTTCCTAGCGCTTGCCGAGTCCCACGAGGAACACCTCGGTGCTCCGCGTACGCGTCCCGTCGGGACGGATCACGACGCACTTCGCGTAGGTCAACTGCAGCGCGGCGCGCGCCGCCTCGAAGTCGCCGCTCATGAACAGCTTGCCGACGAAATGCGAGCCGGGGCGACCGAGCTCGCGCGCGACGTCGACCGCGCGCGAGAAGAGCTCGAAGCTCTGCGCTTGATCGGCGACCCTCGAGCCCGACGTGTTCGGCGCCATGTCGCTCAGCACGACGTCGTACGGCGCGTGCTCGGACAACGCCGCCGTCTCGAGCGTCAGCGCGTCACCCTGCACGACGCGCACCGTTTCCGGAAACGCCTGCAAGATCGGCTGCCGATCGATCGCAAGCACGGCACCGCGCGGGCCGATGCGCTCCGACGCGTAGAGCGACCACGAGCCCGGTGCGGCGCCGAGATCCAGCACGCGCTGCCCCTGCGAGAAGAGCTTCACGCGCCGGTCGATCTCCTCGAGCTTCCATACGCTGCGCGCGGGGTAGCCCTTGGCCTTGGCTTCGCGGGTGCGGGCATCGGGGCGCGCGTAGGGCCGGCGGCTCACGCTCGCGTGACTAGCACGCTCTTGCTCGGAATGGGGCCGCTCGGACCGTCGGGACAGTCGTACACCGGCGGCAAATCCTTGACCTGCGCGAGCGTGACGCCGGCGCGCGCCGCCGCCTCGCGCAGCGTGCGCCGCAAGCGCCCGAGCGACGTCTTCCGGTGATTCGTGATCGCGAGCAGCCGTCCGCCGGGGGCGAGCACGGCGAGCGCGCGCTCGGCGGCGACCGCGTAGCCCTTCTCGACGTTCCATGCCGCGCCGTCCGCCTTGGTCGCGAAGCTCGGCGGATCGAGCACCACGAGGTCGAAGCGCTGCTTCTCACGCCGCGCGCGCGCGAGCCACGCGAGGGCGTCGGCCTGCTCGAAGGCGTGCCGCCCCGGGTCGAGACGATTCAGGCGAAAGTTCTCGCGCCCGATCTCGAGCGCGCGCTGCGCGAGATCGACGCTCACGACGCGGCGCGCTCCACCGAGTGCGGCCGCCACGGAGAAGCTCGACGTATAGGAGAATAGGTTCAAGACCTGCGCGCCGTGCGACAAGTCGCGCACGAGGCGCCGGTTCTCGCGCTGATCGACGAAAAGGCCCGTCGAAAGGCCGTGCGCAAGCTCGACGTTGAGCTTGATCCCGTGCTCCTCGACGACGAATCGCTCGGGCGCGGCTTCGCCCGCGATCGGCAGCGGCGGGTAGCGCTCCGCCTCGGCTTTGCGCACGTCGCCGCGGACGCGACGCTTCAAGTAGACGCCCCGCGCGCCCAGCACGACGAGCCGATCGGCGAGCTCCTGCGCGCGGCGCTCGGCTTCCGGCGAAGAGACGAGCAGGAGGGCGAAGTCGCCGTAGCGATCCACCGTCACGCCCGGAAGGTCGTCGCCGAGCTCGTTCACGAGCCGGTACGCCTCCGTGAATGGCGCGAGCGGCGCCCGCCGGATCCCCGCGTCCTCGAGCGCGCGAGCGACGCTCTGCGTGTCGCCGAGAGCGGGCTCGCGTCCGCGCACCCACGCCTCGATGAGCGACGGCGCCGGCGCCTCGAAGCGCATGCCGTCGAACTCGAGCGCGAGCGCATGCAGAAGGAGGCGTGACGCAGGCTCGCCGCCGTACAGATCGTCGCCGCCGATCGGCGCGCCCTCGTGCGACAGCTGCACGCGGAGCTGGTGGGTACGCCCCGTCTCCGGCTCGAGCTCGACGAGCGCGCGATCCCCCACCCGCTCGACGAGCTTCACCCGCGAGCTCGCAGCGACGCCCCCACGCTCCACGACGCGCGCGCGACCATCGTCGATCGCGAGCGCGTGCTCGAGGCGCACGGGGCCCTGCTCGAGCCTGCGCGTGAAGCGAGACGACTTCAGCGTGACGCCCGCGACATAACGACGCGCGAGCGAGCGCTCCGCCGAGGCACGCGCGACGTCGACGTTGCGCGCGCGCGAGCTCGTGAAGAGCAAAACGCCGGACGTGCCTTCGTCGAGGCGCTGGTGGACACCGACGTAGCCGTCGTGCCCCGCTGCCGTGAGCCAGCTCGTGAGGCGCGACACGAGATCGGCCTTGAGCTCCTCGTCGCCGCCGTGGACGGGAATGCCAGCGGGCTTGTCCACGACGAGCAGCCCCGAGGCGTGCTCGAGCACGCGGCCGTCACGCAGCGGGACGAGGAGTCGCTCGAAGGCCACTCCCGTTTCTACCTCCGTCAGCCAGCGACCAGCAGAAAGCGATGGGACACAGCAGAAATGTGTATATTAATGGCGTTCACATGCCGCCGAGCGCATGAAGGACGCAGCCTCGCCACGGGCCGCGCTTGACGGGACGGTGCTCGAGTGCATAATCCCGCGCCCCACCGACAGAACGAGCCTGACCATGACCGCGACGCTGTCCAAAATTCATGCGCTGGAATCGAGCGGAATCCGCAAGGATATCCCGGACTTCCGGGTTGGCGACACCGTCGCCGTCAATTACAAGATCGTGGAGGGCGACAAGCTCCGCGTCCAGGTCTTCCGCGGAGTGGTCATCAAGCGCCATCGCGCGGGGGTCCGCTCGACGTTCACCGTTCGTAAGGTGAGCTTCAACGTCGGGGTAGAGCGCATTTTCATGCTGCACTCCCCTCGCCTCGAGCAAATCGAGGTCGTTTCTCGCGGCGTCGTCCGCCGTGGCCGTCTCTTCTACCTGCGCGACCTCGCCGGCAAGGCAGCCCGCGTGCAGGACGAGAAGGACCGCTGATCGCGGGGTTCCGCTGGATGGCGCGAGCGTATATGCTCGCCCCTCCCGGAGTTTTCGCATGATCGTCTGCGCTCGCTGTGGCGCTCAGAACCAGCCCACGAACAAGTTCTGCTTGTCGTGCGGTGCGCCCGTGCAGCAAGCCGGTGCACCTGCAGTGCAACCCGCCAACCCAGGCTGGGGGGCGCCTGCGCCTGCACCC
>DATMCL010000041.1:0-27970 GCA_035558375.1 Polyangiaceae bacterium | reverse complement strand
GTCGTCGACGTTAAGGAGCGCGGCGTCTGGCTGCGCTTTCAGGACGATGCCGATCGCGTGCTCGCGCCGTACCTCGTCGAGACGGCCGCGCGCGCACGGGACGCCGTCGGTCGCGAGATCGGCGTCGAGCTGCTCACGCCGCTCCGCATCGACGTCGTGCGTGATCTCTTTTCGCTCTCGGCCGTGTCCGGGCTCCCGCTCCAAGCGGCGGAGACCACGGGGACGCTCGCCGTCGCGCGCTGGGGTCGCGTCATCTTCCTCTCGCCACGTGCCGTGCCGCTCGGCTTTCCGTGGCAGGACACGCTCGCTCACGAGATCACGCACCTGATCGTGACGCGTGCTTCGCGTGATCGCGCGCCGCTCTGGTTGCAGGAGGGCGTCGCCAAGCGCGAGGAGACGCGCTGGCGCCCGGCGCGACCCTTTGACGAGCCGCGCTGGGCGGACGAGACGGCGCGCTCCGCGTTGCTCTCGGGCCGCGGGATCGGCCTCGATCAGCTCGGGCCTTCGATCGCGATGCTTCCCACGCCCGAAGCGGCCACGAACGCGTTCGCGGAGGTCGCAAGCTTCGTCAAATACTGGCTCGGCGAAGCCGGGCCCTCGGCGCTCGAGCTCTTGCTCCTCGACCTGCGTCAGACTGGGTCGGAGAGCGTCGAGCCCGCGCTACGCAGCGTAAGCGGCTACACGCTCGCGGAATGGAGTCGCCTGTGGGCGGCAGAGCTCCTCGACTCACCCGCGCCCGATCCGCGTGAGGCCGCCGAGCGTCCGGCACCGGTCACCGACCCCATGCGACTCGCGCGCGCGACGCGTCTCGGCGATCTTTTGGTCGAGCGCGGGCATTCAGAGGCGGCTCGCCGTGAGTATCGCTCTGCCTTGGACACCGCCCCAGCCGAGCCGGCCCTCCGCTGGCGAGCGGCGCGCGCGAACCTCCTCGTCGGGGACGAGCCGGGCTTCCGCGAAGCGCTCGGGCAGCGCGACAAGCTGCGCGGCGCGCACGGTGGGTGGCTCGCTCTCTCGAGTCGACTGCTCCGGCAGGAGGGGCACGGCGCCGAGGCCGATCTCGCTTCGGAGCACGCGCTCGCGGTCGATCCCCTGTCCGAGGACGTCGCCTGCGAGGGCGCCGTGCGGGCCCCGGGTGGCACAGCCCCCGTTCCGAGCGATCCGGCGCGCCGGGCCCTTTGCGAGTCCGCTCGGACCCCGCCGCGCTGAGCGGCCGGCCGGCTGTGCCGCCGTCCCCGCCAAAATTTGCCGACATTGCTGGCAATGTCTCCGAAATCGCTGGGAATTGACCGGGGGGCGGGCGGGGACCTACGATGAAAGCTCACCCAGAGAAAGCTCGAAATCCTTCGTGGGCATCGCCACCCTCCTCGCAGCACAGGTCCTGCGCGCGCTGCCTCGGGTCCGCATCAGTAGGGCCGTCGGCCGTTTGTGCGAGCAACCTTTACCGTCAGTCGTTTCGCGTGCGGTCACGAACGCGTACTGCCAGGCGTATCGAGTCGATCTCGAGGACGCCGAGCAGCCGCCCGGCGCGTACCCGAGCTTCGATGCGTTCTTCACCCGTCAGCTGAAGGCGGGTGCAAGAAGCTTGAGTAGCGACGCGCTGGTGAGCCCAGCGGATGGCGCGCTCTCGTCGCAGGGCATCGTCGATCCGGGCGCGCGCATCTTCGTGAAGGGGCAGCCGTACGATGTCGGTGAGCTCGTCGGCGATCCGCGCGACGCCGCGCGCTACGCGGGCGGTGAGTTCGCCGTCGTGTACCTCGCGCCGCGCGACTATCACCGCGTGCACGCTCCGGTCGACGGCAACATCACGCTCGTGCGCGGGCTGGCGGGCGATCTCTTTCCCGTGAACTCGATTGGGGAGCGGCACATTCCGCAGCTTTTCGTGCGTAATCAGCGCGCGGCGATCGTCATCGACACCGCCGGTCTCGGTCGTGTGACCGTGGTGATGGTGGGCGCGGTGATCGTCGGGCGCATCACTGTCACGGTCCTCGGCGGCTCCGACACAGCTGCGGGCCTCCACCCGCAAGAGCCGCCCGTCGCGGTGCGCAAGGGCGAGGAGATCGGCATCTTTCATCTCGGGTCTACGGTCGTCCTCTTGCTCGAGCCCGGCCTCGCCGTCGCGCGCGAGCCGGGTCCCATCCGCATGGGCGAGTCGCTCTTGAGGACGGGATGAGCGAGAAGTCGTCCGAGTCGTCCGAGCCGCCGGCGTCCGCGCTGCCCGAGGTGCCGAGCCAGCCGGCAACGAAGATCCCGAGCATCCCCGTGCTCTCCGTCGGCACACCGAGCCGCCCCGCGCCGGGCTCGAGCGCAGCGCTCGCCGCCGGCATCCCGCCGAGCCCGCGCGCGCCCACGCCGTCGCGTCCCGCGATCTCGACGCCGCCCGCGCCGCCCGTCGGGTCGGAGCCGCCGCGCACGGATTCGAATCCGCCCGGCGCGTCGCGCCGCCTCGCGCCTCCGCCCAAGCACAAGCGCCAGTCGGTGCCCGCGCCGCCGGACGGCACTCCGTCGACCCCGCCGGCCGAGCCGCCGGTGGTGATCGTTCGCTCGGGACCGCCGCCGGCCATGCCCGAGGTCGTGGCTGCGACCGGCTCGAGCCCGGCGCCTGCGCCCGCCGCCCCTCCGATCCTGCCCGGGTTCCCGCCCGTTCCCGGGTTCCCGCCCGTCCCTGGCTCTCCGGCGGCTCCCGCCGTTTCCGCGGCGCCGAAGCCCGTCGCTCTCCCGCCCCGCCCGCAGCCCGTCGAGCTCACGCCCGCACCGGCACGCGCCCAGGCGGCATCGCCGCCCGTTGCGGCGCCAGTCGCTCCGGCCGAGTCTCCGCCGGCTCCGCAGCGCACGCCCTCACCCCCGCCGCCACCGCCGCGTCCGGCGTCCGAGCCGCCGCAGGCCGCGGTCGACAAGACGCAGCCGCTTCCGAAGTCGTCGCTTGCCGCGGACACGACGCAGCCGCTCAAGAAGACGCCGGCGCTCGACGCGACACAGCCCATCGCGCCGGCGGCGAGTGAGTCCGCGCAGCCCCTTGCGCCGGTCGCCGCGGTGTCGAAGTCGCTGCCCCCCGATCTCGCGATCGAGCCGGGCGGCCATGCGCGCGTGACGCCGCCCCAGCGCTTGCCGCTGCCGGTCCCGCGCCGGAGCGAGCCGCCGCCGCCCGCGCACGTGATCGTTGCAGGCGATGCGCCGGCGTCGCAGAGCAAGCCGACGCCCGCGCCGGCCATCAACGTGATGCGCATCATCGCGGTCGGCGCGCCGAAGGTGCCGGCCGAGCTCGCAGACGTAGACGTGCTCGAAGACCTGCCGTCGGACGTCGAGCACGACGAGGACACGCCGACGCTCACCCGCACGGCGCCGCTCGACACGGTACCCGACGACGGCGCCGAGGCCGCCGAGATCGACGACGTCGACCTCGCGCCCGATTCGAGCGACGAGAGGCGCACCAACCCCACGGGCGAGGCGCTCGAGCTCGGCCGCGACGACGCGCTCTCGGTTCCGCCCGACGAGCCCGCGGCGCTGGTGGAAGGGGCGCCTCTTGCGCCGCCCGTGCGGCCCGTTGCCGCGCCCGCATCGGAAGCGCGCTCCGGGGATTTTCCGCCGCTGGAGGCGCGCTCGGGCGACTTCCCGGCCACCGAGACCCCGTCGGGCGAGGGGAAGCCGCCGCCCCCGCCGCTCCGCAAGCCGCAGCCGCCGCGTCGGGGTGACTCGTCGCGCCCGCGCCCGCGCCGCGCGCTCAAGCGCCCGTGGTGGGAAGACATCTTCGGCGAAGACTTCACGCGCGCCGTCCCGCGGCTGTCGGAGAAGCAGGTCGCGCGCGAGGTCGACTTCATCGAGGAATCGCTCGGCGTCGCGAAGGGCGGCGTCGTCTTGGATCTCGGCTGCGGTGCCGGGCACCACGCGGTCGACCTCGCGGGGCGCGGCTACGGCGTGGTCGGCTACGACCTCTCCGTGTATCAGCTCGCGCTCGCGGCGGACGTCGCGCAGGAGCGTGACCAGAAGATCAACTTCTTGCACGGCGACATGCGCGAGATGGCGTTCGAGGCGATGTTCGACGGTATCTACTGTTGGAACACGAGCTTCGGCTACTTCGAGGAAGACAAGAACATCGCCGTCGCGGAGCGGGTATTCCGCGCTTTGAAGCCGGGCGGCATGTTCCTGCTCGACGTCGCGAACCGCGATTTTGCGGCGACGTACTCGCCGAGCCAGCTCTGGTACGAGGGCGACTCCTGCGTCTGCATGGACGACATGAGCGTCGATTTCATCACGAGCCGCCTGCGCGTGAAGCGCTCCGTGATCTTCGACGACGGGCGCTCACGCGAGTGCACCTACTCGATCCGGCTCTACTCGCTGCACGAGCTCGGCAAGCTGCTGCACGAGGTCGGCTTCCGCGTCGCCGAAGCGAGCGGCCATCCGTCGATGCCGGGCGTGTTCTTCGGTGAGCTGAGTCCCAGGTTGATTGTTCTCGCGCAGAAGCCGTGAGTTTTTGTTTGGTGCGGGCATACTCGCCGGTGCACACGGACGACTGTGTGGCGGTGCCCTGACTAGCTGCCGTCCCTAGCGGCACGTCCCTAGCTGCCGTCCCTAGCGGCACGTCCCTAGCCGCACGTTACGTGCGCACCGCCTGCTTTTTCTTCGCAGGCACACCCGAGCGCTTTCTTCACACACGCGCAGCCCGACTTCTGCGCGCATTCCGGCAACCAGCCGCAGCTCGGACCGCCCTTGGCCGTCTCGTCGCAGTACCAGCCGGTGGGGCAGAGCGCGTCGCCGCAGGGCGAGCAGGTTCCGTCGTCGCACGTGGCGCGCGCGGGCGCCGCCGTCGTGCTCGCCTCTTCGGAGGTGCTCTCTTGGTCCGACGACTCGTGCGCGGCTTCGCGCCGTTCCGCCCCATTGGCGCTGCTTTCCGCCGGCTTGCCGCCGCCTCCGCCGCCGCACGCTGCGAGGAACGCGAAGAGGAACGCCACCGCGACGAAACGAGTCGGAGGGAGTGCGCGCATCGAGGTTTGGGACCGTAGCGCTTCCCCTCGCGCGCGGGGAGGTGGATAATCCGTGGGGCCCGCATGAAAGGCGCCGAGCGCCTGCTCCAAACGCTCTCGCGCCCACTGCGCGTGCGCTCGAGCGTGCGTCTCTCCGATCGGATCGCGGGCTCGCGCGACCTCTGGCAGCGGCGGCTTCTGGAGGTTCAACACGGGCGCGCCGTCGTTGCCGAGCGCTTGCCCGCCGCGGTGCTCCGGCCTCAATCGGCGGCGGAGGTGCGCGAGATCATCGAGCTTGCTCGGCGCGAGGGGCTCGGCCTCGTTCCGTACGGCGCGGGCAGCGGAGTGTGCGGCGCAATCGAGTGCGGCCCCCGCACGCTCGTCGTCGACACCAAGCGCATGCGTGATTTCAGCGTGACGGACGACGGCACGCTGAAGGTGGGCCCCGGCGCGCTCGGCATCGCGCTCGAGGAGACTCTAGCTCGGCGCGGTCTCACGATCGGGCATTTTCCCTCGAGCATCCTCTGCTCGACGGTGGGCGGTTGGGTGGCGGCGCGTGGCGCCGGTCAGTGCTCGGGGCGCTACGGGAAGATCGAGGACATGCTCGTTTCCGCGACCGCCGTGCTCGCGAGCGGCGCGACGGCGACGTTCAAGCGGCGTCGTGCCGGACTCGATCTGCTGCCGCTGCTCGTCGGGAGCGAGGGGACGCTCGGGATCTTCACGGAGCTCGAGCTCCGCCTGCACGCGGCTCCCCCCGAGCGCGCTTTTCTCGCGCTCGAGCTGCCGACGACGAGCGCGGGCATGACCACGCTCCGGCGCATCTACCAATCTGGGCTCCGGCCCGCCGTCGCGCGACTCTACGATCCGCTCGACTCCGCGCTGCTCGGCCGCCACCGCCACGAGCACGCGGCTTCCACGTCGGTCGTGCCGTGGGACGCCGAGCGTTACGAGAGCATCGCGGGCTGGCTCTCGCATCCGACCTTTATCGCCTTCGGCCTCGGCGTGGCCGAAAAGACGTTCATGCGGCGCGTGAAGCTCGTCTTCGTCTTCGAGGGCGAGGTGGGGGAGGCGCACGAGGACGCGGAGCGCGCGCTCGGCATCGCGCGCGAGCACGGCGGCAGCTCGCTCGGAGCGGAGCCCGCCGAGCGCTGGTTCGAGCGGCGCTACGCCGTGAGCTACGACCAGTCGCTGCTCTTTCGACAAGGCGCGTTCAGCGACACGATGGAGGTCGCGGCGCCATGGTCGCGACTCGAAGAGCTCTACGACGCCGTTCGCCGCGTACTCGGCCAGAGAGCGCTCGTGATGGCGCACCTGAGCCACGCCTATCCGGACGGCTGCAGCATCTACTTCACGTTCGTCGCGCCCTCGCCGAGCGCGGAGGTCGTACGCCTCCACGAAAGCTTGTGGCGCGAAGCGCTCGCTGCCGTTCACCAGGCGGGCGGCACCATCGGGCACCATCACGGCATCGGACGGCTGCGCGCAGAAGCGCTCGGGGACGAGCTCGGACCGGGCGGCCTCGAGCTGCTCTCACGCGTGAAGCACGCCTTCGACCCGGACGGCCTCTTGTGTCCGGGCTCGCCGCTCGGCCCCCCGCGGGGCGCACGGCGAAGGTTTCGCTCGGGTCTGCCGGAGGTTCCCGAGCAGCGCGCCCCAGGCGACGGCTGGCACGTGGATGTCGTGTCGGGGCTCGCGCGCGCGCCCGGCGACATGCCGCTCTCGCACGTCGAGCGCGCGCTCGAGGCCGAAGGTCGCACCTTGGGTCTCGAAGCTCCGCTCCCGGAGCTCGACGTGAAGGGCTTCGTCGCGCGCGGCCTGCCGGGCATGCCCGACGCGTTCGCCGATCCCGTCGGTCAGCGTGTGGCGGGGTTCGGAGCGACGGCGCTCGGCGGTGTCGAGCTCGTGCAGCGGCCCGCGCCGCGCCGGGCCACGGGCCCCGATCTCGCCGCGCTCTTCGTGGGCGCCGGGGGTCGCTTCGGCAGTGTCGGTCACGCCTGGTTGCCGGCCCCCTCGCGCACCGCGCGTCCGCCGCGAAAGCTCCCGTTCCGCGGCGAATCGAGCGCAGCGCTCACCGATGGCGAAAAAAGCGCGCTCGAAGCGCTCGCGCGCGCGATGGAGCGCTAGGCGCCGTCTATTCGCCGAGCGTCACGCTCTCGCCCGTGCGCTCCGCGAGCCGCGCGAGCGCCGTCTCGACGATGGCGCGGTCACCGGGATCGACCGGAGCGCGACGCGCGCGAGCGAGCGAAAAGCGCAGCGCAGCGGCCTCGAGCGGCGAGAGCGCCGCGGTGCGCGACAACCCGAGCTCGGCCACGTGATAACGCAGCAGCCGCCGCCCGTCGGCGAGCTCGAGCTCGCCGGTAACCTCCGCCCCCGTCGAGAGCTGGCGCAGGATGCCGCGCACGCGGGTCGCTCGGCGCCGGAGCCGCTTGAGCTCCGGCTGCTCGAACAGCTCGAAGAAGCGATTGCGCGAGAACGCGTGCGGAGCGAGCACGAGGGCGCAGAGGAGCGCGTCGTGGTCCGGGGTCCGGAGGCTCGCGGCGCGGTCGTCGACGCTCGGGTTCACGACGTGTCCTTGCTCGTTTCGTCTTGGCTCTGGGCGAGAAGCTCGGCTTGGTGGTGTGCGGTGAGCGCGTTCACGAGCGGCTCTACGTTGCCTTCCATCACGCGGTCGAGCTCGTGCAGCGTGAGCCCGATGCGGTGATCCGTGACGCGATTCTGTGGGAAATTATAGGTCCTAATCTTATCCGAGCGGTCGCCGGATTTCACCATCCCGCGGCGCTCGTCGCGCAGGGCTTGGTCCTGCTTCTCGCGCTCGATATCGAGCAGGCGGCTGCGCAAAATCTTGAGCGCCTTCGCGCGGTTCTTGAGCTGGCTCCGTTCGTCTTGACACTTGACGATCATGCCCGTCGGCAGGTGCGTGATCTGCACGGCGCTGTTCGTCGTGTTGACGCCTTGCCCGCCGGGCCCGCCGGAGGCCGCGATGTCGAAGCGCAGCTCCTTCTCGTCGAGCTCGAAGTCGACCTCTTCCGCCTCCGGCAAGACGGCGACGGTCGCAGTCGACGTGTGGATGCGCCCCTGCGTTTCCGTCGCGGGGACGCGCTGCACGCGGTGCACGCCGCCCTCGTGCTTGAGGCTCGAGTAAACGCGCTGGCCGCTGACGAGCGCGATGACCTCTTTGAGTCCGCCCGCCGCCGCGTCGCTCTGGCTCATGATCTCGACGCGCCAGCCGCGCCGTTCGGCGTAGCGCACGTACATGCGGAAGAGATCGGCGGCGAACAGCGCCGCTTCCTCGCCGCCCGTGCCGCCACGGATCTCGAGGATCGTGTTCTTGTCGTCGTTCGGATCCTGCGGCAGGAGCAGGACCCGAAGCTGCTCCTCGAGCGTCGCCAGGTTCGCTTCGAGCCCGGGCAGCTCCTCGCGTGCGAGCTCGCCGAGCTCGGGATCGCTCAAGGCCTCGCGGTCGTCGGCGATCGAGCGTTCGAGCGCCTTGTAACGCCCGAACGACTCCACCAAGGGCGTGAGTTGGCCGCGCTCCCGATTCAGTGAGTTCATCCGTTTCACGTCGGAAAGCACCGCCGGTTCGCAGAGGAGCTGCTCGAGCTCGGCGTGGCGGCGCGCGAGCCCCTCGAGCTTCTGGCGCGGCAGCATCTCAGCCAGTGACCACGGCGCCGAAGTCGGGGAACGCGCGCTCGCCCGTGGGCGGCGCGTCGGGCGCCTGCTCGCGCTTCGCCGCCACCGCGAGCGCGGCGAGCGCGACCTCGAGCTGCGCGTCGTCGGGCTCGATGGTCGTGATCTTCTGCACCAAGAAGCCTGGCCACAGGAGGAGGCGCAGCGGCCCCCGCTTCGCGAAGCGCGCGAGCAGGCGCTGGAGCTCGAACGTCACCGCGGCAATCACCGGCAGGAAAGGCAGCTTCATCAAGAACAGCGTCACGTTGTCCGCGACGCGACCGAGCCCGAAGTTCGGCACGAGCGGCCCGAGCAGCGTGAACGCGAAGATCGACACGATCGCGACCATCACGATGAACGTCGTGCCGCAGCGCGGGTGGAGCGTCGTTTGCGGGCGCGCCGACGCGATGCCGAGCTCGCGGCCCGACTCGTAGGCGTAAATCGATTTGTGCTCGGCGCCGTGGTACTGAAAGACGCGGTAAATCTCCGGGATGCGCCGAATCAGGAGCATGTACCCGACGACGATGAAGAGCTTCGCGCCGCCCGTGAGGAGCTGAAACTGCCCGCTCCGCACGTCGAGCCCGAGCTTGAGCACGCGGCTCACGCCCTCGGCGAAAATCTGCGGCAGCGCCACGAACAGGCCGAGCGCGAACGCCACCGAAAGCGCGGTGACGAGGCTGGATTTCTTGCCGTCCGCGGGGGCGGCCGACGGTAGCTCCGGCTCGTTCGTCAGCAGGGCGATGATCGGCAAGGAGAGCACGGCGAGCAGGTTCGGCTTCGAGCCTCGCTTCGAGCTCGGCTTATCGCCCTCCTCGAGATCCTTCTCGAACACCTCGGCCGAGAAGCGCAGTGCGCGCGAGCCGAGCTTCAGCGCTTCCACCAGCGCGACGACGCCGCGCACGAGCGGCAGGGCGCGGGCACCTTTGCGCAGATCCTGCATCGGCTCTTCGCGCACGAGCAGGCTGCCGTCGCGCCGGCGCACCACGGCGGCGAACGCGTGCGGCGAGCGCATCATCACGCCTTCGATCAGTGCCTGACCGCCGATGTACGGGCGCGCTACCCCGTCAGGACCGATGACCGCCGGCTGATTCGACATCCGAGTCAGTATAGTGCCGAAGGCGGCGAGCGGCAGGGCGCTCGCTCGCTAGCGCAGATCTCAAAAATCGCTTCGCAATCCTTGAGGGCGCGACTTCGCCTCGCCGGCGCTGCTTCGCAGCGCATCTCTAGCTCCGTTCGTGGGGTGCGTTCCCGCCCCCAATTCCGCTCTACTTCTGAGCGGTTTGGGTGCCGTACTTCTTCCGGAAGCGATCGACGCGACCCTGCGTGTCGATGAGCCGCTGCTTGCCGGTGTAGAAGGGGTGGCACGCGGCGCAGACGTCCACGGTGAACTCCTTCTTGGTGGAGCGCGTCTGGAACGCGTTGCCGCAAGCGCACGTGACGCTCACGAACTCGTACTCGGGGTGAATGCCGTCCTTCATCTAGCGACTCCTCGGGGGTCCCGGCTTTTTCGGGGCCGCGGAACCTAGCTGGTCATCGAGCGACGTTCAAGCAAGGGCCTTCCCCGCACGCCAGCACGCCAGAAAGGCCTCACGCCCGTTCAGGTGAGCCATCGGAGGAGGGTCCGGGCACCCAAATACTGTCGCGGTGTGTGCCAAATGTTTGCAGGTCCGTTGGCACAAGCCCCTGTTTTCGGGGCATTATTAGAGTGTCGGTGGTGGTGAGGACCGGTCCGGTTTTTGCTGCCTTTGGCCCGGGAGTCGGTGGATGAACATGTCGCTCAAGAACATCAGGGCACTCGCGGTTTTCGTTGTGACTGGCTTCTGCTTGTCGCTTTTGGTCTCGGCCTGCGGACGCGACGAGCTCAAGGCTCAGTTCAGCGGAACCGGCGAAGGCGGTGAAGGCGACGGCGCCAAAGGCGGCAAGGGCGGCAAGGGCGGGGGCACCAGCGGCAAGGGTGGGAAGAGCGGCAAGGGCGGCACCGGCGGGGGAGGCACGGGGGGTGGCGGCACCGGCGGCGGCGGCACGGGTGGCTCGCCCAACGCGTGCGGCGACGGCTTCTGTGGCGTGAACGAGTACTACACCTGTCCCGTCGACTGCGAGGGCACGGGTCGTTGCGGCGACGGCATCTGCGACGCGCGCCTCGGCGAGTCGTGGGAGACGTGCCCGTTCGACTGTCAGAGCTTCGTGATTTGCGGCGACGGCTACTGCGACGCCTCGTCGGGCGAGTCGTACAAGAGCTGCAGCCAGGACTGCCCCGGTAGCGCCTGTGGCGATTACATCTGCGAGCCCTACGAGGTGGCCTGGTGCTCCGATTGCGGCGGGCGCTGCAACGACGGCCGCTGCCAGCCCGGCGAGGAAGGCATCTGCCCCGAGTGCTCGTCGACGACGTGCAACAACGGCGTCTGCGACGGCAGCCCCGACTACGCGAAGTGCCCGTGGGAGTGCGGCATCCTCACTTGCTACAACGGGCTCTGCGACCAGTCCGACTACATCGCGTGCCCGTGGGAATGCGAGCTCACGACCTGCGGGAACCTCGTGTGCGACGGCATCATGCAAGATGCCGGCTGCCCGTGGGAATGCAACACGACGAATTGCGGTAACGGCCGCTGCGATCCGTCCGACCTCCAGCAGTGCCCGCTCGAGTGCGGCGTCGATACCTGCGGCAACGGCACCTGCGAGTACACCGACTACGCGAGCTGCGCGTGGGAGTGCGACAACAAGACCTGCGGGAACATGACCTGCGAGGCGGGCGACGAGCGCATCTGCCCGTGGGAGTGCACCGGTCGCACCTGCGGCAACGGCCAGTGCGACAAGGACGACTACACGACGTGCGCCTGGGAGTGCACCTGCGGCAACGGCGCGTGCGACCCGCTCGACGCGATCGGCTGCCCGGGCGAGTGCCCGAGCACGTGCGGCAACGCCAAGTGCGACAGCGGCGACGACCCGAGCTGCCCCTGGGAGTGCATCGGCAAGACCTGCGGCAACAACCGCTGCGACGCGACCGACGCCGAGCAGGGCTGCCCGGGCGAGTGCAAGACGTGCGGGAACGGCAAGTGCGACCCCACCGACCAGAATTGCCCCGAGGAGTGCAATCCGGGCGGCTGCGGCAACGACTTCTGCGAGCCCGACCTCGACACCTCCTGCCCGTGGGAGTGCCAGATGAACACGTGCGGAAACGGCCGCTGCGACAGCGCCGACTACCGCTCGTGCCCCGACGAGTGCCCGTACTACAGCTGCGGCAACGGCAAGTGCGACGACAACGACTGGTACTACTGCCCGATCGAGTGCGGTCAGACCTGCGGTAACGGCCAGTGCGACAAGACCGACATCATGAACGGCTGCGGCTGGGAGTGCCCGCTCACTTGCGGCAACTACCTCTGCGAGTTCAACGAAACGCCGCGCAGCTGCCCCACCGACTGCTACTGCCAGGACAACATCTGCTCGCTCGGTGAAGAGACCACCTGCGCCTACGATTGCGGCTACTGCGGGGACGGCGTGTGCGGCGCGTCCGACTACACGTACTGCCCGGAGGATTGCTACAAGTGCGGCGACGGCTACTGCAGCTGGAACGAGAGCCCGATCACCTGCACGCAGGATTGCTACTGCGGCGATCTCACGTGCTCGAGCGGCGAGAGCTGCGCCGAGGACTGCCCGGTCTGCGGTGACGGGTACTGCTCCCGCTACTTCGAGAGCCCGAACTACTGCCCCCAGGACTGCACGCAGTGCGGCGACGGGGTCTGCGGCTGGGGCTTCGAGACGAACGCGAGCTGCTACTCGGATTGCTGGTGCGGCAACGGCAGCTGCGACTCGGACGAGACGCTCACCCAGTGCGCGTTCGACTGCGGCTACTGCGGTGACGGGACCTGTGGCGCCAACGAATGGGGCTGGTGCAACGACTGCCGGGGCATGGGCGGCACGGGCGGCACCTCGGGCACGGGCGGCGTCGGCGGCCGCGGTCCCCTCCCGCTCTGACGAGCACGTGCATCCGGGCCGGAGCTTGGGCTAAGCTCCGGCCCCTGATGGCCGTGGACACGTCCTCGCAGCGCGCCGTAGCGCTGCGCGTCGCCAAATGGCTGATCGAGAAGAGCCGCCCCGACGAGGGCGTGGCGCTCTTGGCCGCGTGGGCCGCGAACGGCCCGAACGACAGCGAGGGGCAGGAGCTGCTCGCCGAGGCGCTGCGCGTCGACCCGTCGGCGCGCGTCTCGCAGATGGCGTTCGAGCGCATGGAAGGCGTGCCGGGCGAGCACGCGGAGCTCGACGCCGTCATCGCGCGCTACGCGCCGGCCGAGCTCGCCAAGCTCGAAGCCGAGATGAAGCGCCCGAGCTTTCGGCGCGCGCAGATGGGCTTCAACAACAACATCAAGTTCCAAGCCCAGGTCTTCCACGTCCAGACGGAAGACTCCGGGCTCGACCAGCCGCACATCATCACGCACCTCTTCGCCGACGGCGGCCGCGTCATCAAGAGCCACAAACGCTCCTACGCCGCCGAGGCGCGCCGTGCCGACGTGGCCGAGTTCGTGCGCTCACTGATGAAAGCCCAGCACCTCGAGATGGTGCTGAAGCTCCGCGAGGGCGCCTTCGACCGCGTGATCGCGGGCAAAGAGATCGGCGGTCTCGAGCTTCTGACCGAGCCGCCCAAGGTCGACAACATCAAGAAGCTCGCGAAGAAGAAGGAAGGGGCGGCGCCGTCGGTCGTTCCGCCTCCGCCTTCAAGGCCCGCAGGCCCCGCGCCCGCTGCCAAGCCGATGTCGGCTCCTGCCGAGCCGACCATCTACACGCTGCACGTGCTGCGCAGCCTGACGGGCGGCCCGGAGCGCTACGATCTCCCCGCGAGCGCGTCGCTGATCGGCGCCGACGGCGCGGTGAATCTTCCGGGCGAGCGCTTCTGTCACCCGCGCGAGGCGGCGCTCAGCGTTCAGGACGGCCACGTGTTGCTCGAGGATCTCGAGGGCGGCAACGGCGTCTTCCTCCGCATTCGCACGCCCGTCGAGCTCGACATGGGCGACGAGTTCGTGATCGGCGATCAGCTGCTCCGCATCGAGCGCAATCCCGTCGCCGACGACGGACCCGATCCGGATCCGACCTACTTCTACTCGTCGCCGAAGTGGCCCTCGTCGTTCCGCGTCGTCCAGGTGTTCGAGGGAGGCGCGCTCGGCTGCTGCGTGGTGGCGCGCGGCAACTCGCTCCAGATCGGGTCGGCCGTCGGCGACCTCATCTTCCCCGACGACCCGCTGGTTCACCCGCAGCACTGCTTGATCGAGGAGCAGGCGGGCATCGTCGTCCTCACGGATTTGAGCTCCCGCACGGGCGTTTTCGTGCGCGTTCGCGGCGCTCAGGAGCTCGTCAGCGGCGACGAGCTGCTCGTCGGGCGCACGCGGCTCGTGCTCGATCTCCCGGTGCGCGCCGCTTAGGCGCCTCGGTCCGCATCGTCGCGAATCGCCCCGCACCCTCGCACCCGCCCGCCGGGGCTACAAAAAGCAAACGGCCGAGGAGCTCATCGCGCCTCGGCCGTTCGGACCAACCGGTCTCAGCTCACTTCGCGGGCTCGGCCGGCTTCGCGTCGCCACCCTCAGCGGGCTTGGCGTCGCCAGCGGGCGCGTCAGCAGCCGGAGCCGGAGCAGCGTCGCCAGCCGGGGGAGTCGCCTCGGCCGCGGGGGCCTCAGCTGCCGGAGTGGCCTCGCCACCGCCGCACGCGAACGCAAGGAGCGCAACCGGGATCAGAGCAATCATCTTCGAC
The DNA here is from genome assembly GCA_035558375.1 of Polyangiaceae bacterium. GTDB lineage: Bacteria > Myxococcota_A > Polyangia > Polyangiales > Polyangiaceae > PMG-095. The sequence goes on along the minus strand of DATMCL010000041.1, from coordinate 13,612 downwards.
ATGTGGAGAATCCTTCCTTGCCGAGCCATCACTGGGTGCGCTCGGACCACGTTACAGACGCCGGATCTACCCGAACCAGCTCAGGGGTAGGGAGAAAAATCAGAAAATCGGAAACATTTTCTGTGGTTCCATAACGGCCGGCCGGGGGTTGGTGGGTTTCGCGGCGGTTCCGCAGCCATTCTTGAGCATCTCCGCGGCGCAACGGCCCGGCATCACCCACATGTCGGGTGAAGTGCCGAAAACACATTGAAACGCGGGGAGGGGCGTCGCGCGGCGTTTCGAGCCCGCGTGAGCCGAAAGGGGTAGGGTTTGCGTCCATGCCCTAGAAGCCCTGCCTGCGCGCCCTGCGCCGGCACCGGAAGACGTCCCCCTTGGCCCGCTCCCCCGCCGCCGCAACCCGCCTCCGCCTGATCGGCGGAGCCCTGGGCTCCGATGCGACGCTCGGGCCTTCGGACGAAACGCTCGTCCTCCGGGCGCGCGAGAACGACGCCGGCGCGACGAACGCGTTCGAGACGCTCTATCGCCGGCATGCGGCGACCGCGCTGAACCTGGCGGTTCGTATCCAGGGCAGCACCTCGGACGTGGAGGACATCGTGCACGACGCGTTCGTGCGCGCCCACGGACGCCTCGCCGAGCTGCGGGAGCCCGCGGCATTCCGCTCGTGGCTCGGCAGCATCGTCGTGCGTCTCGTGCGCACGCGGCTGCGCCGCCGCCGTCTCGTCGCCATGCTCGGTCTCGCGTCGCCGGAGCCGGTCGACCTCGACTCGATCGCCGCTCCGGGTGTCGATCCGGAGGCGCGCGTGCTCCTCGCGCAGGTGTACGCGCTCTTGCAGACGCTGCCCGCGGACGAGCGCATCGCCTGGACGCTTCGCTACGTCGAGAGTCACCGCCTCGAGGGCGTGGCCGAGCTCGCGGGCTGCTCGCTGGCGACCGCGAAGCGCCGCATCGCGCGCGCTCAAGCGTTTCTCGAAGAGCACTTCGTGTCGCCGTTCGCGGAGGAGGAACCGTGAAGACTCGCCTGCGCGATCTGCCGCGTTTTCCGCTGCGCGATCACGGCTCGCCCGAGCGGGTGGAGCGCATTTGGAAGCGCCTCGCTCCCGAGGTTTCGACGCGCTCGTTCTTCGCGCGCCCGCAGGCTTGGTGGGCGCCGGCGACGCTCGTCGTCGTGTTCGGTGCCGGCGTGTTCGTCGGCGCCCGCTGGGTGCGTCCGGATGCCACGCCCGTCGCGAGCGCGGAGCGCCAGCCGGCGATCGAGCCCGCGACCGGAACGCTCGCTCCGCGTGCGACCGTGTCGGGGACGCCGAACGTCACTCCGCGCGTACCGCCCGCGCATCGCCTGCGCTCGACGGCGATGGCGGCGCCACAGCTCGCGCTCGCGCCCGTCGCGAAGGCGGCTCCTCCCGCGTCGTCGGTCGTCGCTCTATCGTCGCCTCCAGAGTGGGAGCGCTTGGCCGAGGCCGGCGACTTCGAGGCGGCGCGCGCGTCGCTCGATGCGCGGGGCGGCTTCGACTCCGTGCTCGGCAGCGCAGCGTCGGCGGCTCAGCTGATGACGCTCGTGGACATCGCGCGTGCCTCCGGGAGTCGCGAGCGCGCGGTCGCGTCGCTCCGGCGGGTGCTCGGCGTCTACCGCGACGCGCCTGAGGCGCCCCTCGCGGCATGGACGCTCGGCAACCTGCTCGACCAGGCCGGGGACGAGAATGGCGCCTCGGAGGCCTACGCTCTGTACCGGCGCTTGTCTCCCGGCGGTGATTTCGCCGAAGATGCTCTGGCTCGCGAGGTGGACGCGGCGCTCACGCAAGGCAACCTCGAGCTTTCGGCGCGCCTGATCGCCCAGTATGAAAACGAGTTCCCGAACGGCCGTAGCTTGGAGGAGTTCCGCTCCGAGCTCGCGCGGCGCTCCGAGCGAGCGCAGGGCACTCCTCTTGCCGACGGCCTGTCCGGTGCCGACGCCGAGCCGTCTCCCGGCGCCGAGCCGTCGCGTCCCGAGTCCGCAGGTAAGTCCCGCGCGGACGAGCCCGCCGGTTCGTCGAAGCTCGCTCCAAAGCCTTAGGGCGCTCGGCCTCGCGCTCTTCGCGCTCGCCGCGTTCACCCTCGGCTCGCCGCGCCCGCTCGCTGCGGCGCCGCACCCCACCTCCATCGAGATCGACGCGCGCGCCGAAGCACTGATCGAGCCACGGGCGGTGCGACGCCTCGTGCAGCTCGAGCTCGCCGACGTCGACGTGCGACCGGCCCCGGGACAGCGTGACACGGTGCTCTTCGTGCGCGTGCTCGGCGCGGGCGAGGGGCAGCTTCGCATCGAGCTTTGGGAGCGCGGTGTCGCCTACGGATCCCGGATCGTCGCCGGCGCGACTGGCTCCGCGCAGCTCGTGCCGCGCCGCGTGGCTTTGGCCGCCGCCGAGCTCGCTCGCGAGCTCCGGGACGAGCGCGACGACGCGGCGCTCGAGGCGGAGGAGCAACGGAAGCGCGCGCTCGAGGCGGCGCGCATTGCACGCCATCGCACGCGTGAGGGCCCGCGAGCGCTCCGCGCGGGGTTTGCCGGCCTGCTCGCGACCGATCTCGCTCTCGCGGGGACCGAGCTCGCCGGAGAGCTCACGCTGTATCGCAACCTGCGTCTCGATGTCGGTGCCGGGCTGCTCATCGGTGGCGTGGACGCGCATCACGCCGCCGAGGGCGCGCTCGTGCAGCTCGGCCCCTCGCGTCGGCTCGCGCTCGGTCGTGCCGTCAGCGTCGACGGGGGGCTCGGGGTGACCGCCTACGTGTTCAACTTCCCGAATGCGTACGCCGTGGATGGCATCCCCGGCCAGCACCAGACTTGGTCCGCGAGCTTCGACGGGCACTTTCGCCTCGAGCCGCGCCTGTCGAGGACCGTCCGCCTCGCGCTCGGTCTCGGCGGCGGTATCTTCTTGCGCGAGATGCCGGTGGCCATCGAAGTCGGGGATCTGCGGAAGATCAGCGGGATCTTCGCGACCGGCGAGCTTTCGCTCGTCATCACGCCGTTCTGAAGCGGGCGAGTGCGATGGACGCGAAGCGGCTCGGGGTGGTGGCGGCGATCGCCGTGGCGGGCGGCCTCCTGCTGCTTCCCGGGCGCTTTCGGCACCGAGGCCACGTGGCGTCCTCGGCATCTGCGTCCGGGCCGCCCGTGCACGTGCGGCTCACCGTGAGTGACGGCAACGGTGCGCTGCCTTGCCGCGTTCACTTGCTGAATGAGCGCAACGAAGCCGTCTTCTCGCCGGGCTTTCCCTCGTTCAGCGACCACTTCTCGTTCCCGGGCAACGGTGAGCTCGAGGTGCCGCCGGGGACCTACCGCTACGAGATCGAGCGCGGTCCCGAGTACGCGCGCGCGACGGGCTCGTTCTCGTCCGCGGAGCCCCAGCATCGAGTTACCGTGAAGCTCGAACGGGTCGCGGATCTCGCGGCGCGCGGCTGGTTCTCGGGCGATCTTCACGTGCATCGCCCGGTGGGGGACGCGGAGCTCCTGATGCGCGCCGAGGACCTGCACGTCGGCGAGTTCGTGACCTGGTGGAACGATCAGCCCGCGGCCGTGGCGGCCGGGCTTCGGTCGCAGGTACGAAGGTTCGACGGTGACCGGTTCGTCGATCCGACGGCCGGTGAGGATGAGCGCCAGGGCGGCGCACTCTTGCTCTTGCGGCTGAACGAGGCGCTCGCTCTGCCGCACCTTTATTACGACGAAAAGGGCCGCATCGCGCACAAGGTCGGCTCCGAGGCGGACGAGTATCCGCCGGCCATCGAGCTCGTGCGAGCGGCGCGCGCGCAGGGAGAGGTGCACGTCGCGCTCGAGAAGCCGTTCTGGTGGGACACGCCGACGTGGGTGGCGCTCGGGCTCGTCGATTCGGTCGGTATCGCGCACAACCACATGAATCGCAGCGGGGTGCGCAATCACGAAGCGTGGGGCCGAAAGTGCGATCGCGCCCAGTACGGCGACGGGCCCTTCGGCAACGCGTACTGCACGCAAGACATCTACTACCGGCTCCTCGATGCGGGTCTTCGCCTGGCGCCGTCCGCGGGGAGCGCGTCGGGCGTGCTGCCAAACCCGGTCGGTTACAACCGCGTGTACGTGAAGAGCGACACCCTGCCCGATCTCGACACGTGGTGGCGCCTGCTCGCTCAGGGGCGCTCCTTCGTGACGAATGGTCCGCTCCTGCTCGTCGAAGCCAACAAACAGCCACCCGGGAGCATTCTCCGCGCAGAAAATGCACCCACGCTCAGCGTCGAGCTCGGCGTGGAGCTCACGAGCGTCGATCCCATTGCTGCGGTCGAGCTCGTGCGCGACGGCGCCGTGACGGGCAAGGGCAGTTACGACCCGAGCACGCAGCGCGTGACCTTTCCGCCGCTCGTGTTCGAGAAATCCGGCTGGTTTTTGCTGCGTGCCCTCACGAGCCGGACGGATACGTTCCGTTTTGCCTCGACCGCACCGTTCTACGTCGAGGTGGGTGCCGTGCCGCGGCGCATCAGCCGTGCCGCCGTGAAGTTCTTCCGAGCCTGGACGGAAGAGCGCATCGCGGCGATCGAGGGGAGCCCGTTGGATCCCGAGAAAGCGAAGATCCTCGTCAGCTTCCAGCGCGAGGGGGCGAACGTGTGGGACCGGCTGCTCACCGAGGCGAACGCGGACTGAAGAAGCCGAGCAGGGGGCGTTAAATCTGCCCTAGAATGGCCGTTCTCGTCCGGGGGCTCGAGGTCGCATGGATTCACTCGCGCTGCTCCAGGGTCTTGCTCGCGCGCTCGCCGACGCTCCACCGGCCTCGGTCGTGGCGGAAATGCGCGCATTGCTCACCCGCGCGGGTGTTCCTGACGGCGAGCCGGGGCCGTCGATGCCCGAGCCTCTCCGCGTGGCCGTGACCGAGCTGTTGCGTGCCGCACAACACCGTGTTGCCGAGCACGGCGAGCTGCAGCGGGCGAAGGAGCGCGCTCGGATGCTGTCCGAGGCGTCCTTCGAGGGCATCATGATTCACGTCGACGGCTCGATCATCGACGCGAACCAGCCGCTCGCGGACATGCTCCGCTGCACGCACGAGGACGTGCTCGGGCCGAGCACGCTGCCGCGCTGCGTCGCGCCCGAGGATCTACCCGTCGTGCTGAAGCGGATGCGCGATCGCGAGGAAGGGGCCTACGTCGTCACCGGCGTGCGCATGGATGGCACGCGCTTTCGCGCCGAGATCCAGTCCAAGCAAGGCGTTTACGGCGAGCGTCCCGTGCGCGTCGCGGCCGTGCGTGACGTGACGGAGCGCGAACGGATCGACGACCTGATTCGCGAGAGCGAAGGTCAGCTACGCGACCTCGCGCAGACCGCGTTCGATCTCCTCACCTACAGCCGCGACGGGATCATCGTGGACTTCGTCGGCGACGTGGAGGCCTTCTACGGCACAGCGCGCGAAAAGCTGATCGGGCGCCCCATCATCGACACCGTCGCGCCGGAATATCGCGAGCGCGTGAGAGCTCACATTCAGGAGCAGCAGTCCGGCGCGTTTCGCTCCGTGCTCGTGAATGAGAACGGCGAGCAGATCCCAGTCGAGATCGTGGCGATCCGCACGACCCTGGACGGCGTGCCCGCACGGCTTGCCGGCATTCGCGACATGCGCGAGGAGGTGCGTGTCGAAAACGAGCGACGCAAGCTCGAACAACACCTGCAGCAAAGCCAGCGACTCGACAGCTTGGGCGTCCTGGCTGGCGGTATCGCCCACGACTTCAACAACCTGCTCGTCGGGATCATCGGCAGTGCGGAGCTTTTGGCGCTCGCCGAGCTCGGGCCCGAGGATCGCGAGTGCGTGGATTCCATCGCGGAGGCCGGGCAACGCGCGGCCACGCTCACGGCGCAGCTGCTCGCGTACGCCGGCCGGCGCGACCTCGGTGAGCGGGAGCCCATCGCCCTGAGCTTCGTGTTTACCGAGCTCCGGCGCCTGCTCGGCTCGTCGTTGTCCAAGCGCGCGCGCGTCGAGGTGGCGATCGACGACGACGCCGTGGTGCTCGGCAACCGCGCCACGCTGCTGCAAGTGCTGATGAACCTGCTCACGAATGCTTCGGACGCGCTCGGCGGCGAGGAGGGCGGCATCGCCGTCAGCGCGCGACGCGTCGCGCGTCCCGACGAGCGCTTCCGGCACGCGCTCGGGGCCGAGGTCTCGGCCGACGGCAAGGCTTGGGTCCTCGTCGAGGTGCGCGACACGGGGGTCGGCATGGACGAAGCGACGCGCGGCCGCATCTTCGAGCCGTTCTTCTCCACCAAGGCGAAGGGCCACGGCCTCGGGCTCGCCGCGTGCCTCGGAATCGTCTCCTCGCACGGCGGGGCGATCGCCGTGGAGAGTACGCTTGGCCGCGGGAGCACTTTTTCCGTCCTCCTGCCGGCGGCGGACAGCTCGCCCAAAAAGGGTCCGGAGCGCGTGGCCCGAAAGACGCCTCCGGGGCGCATCCTCGTCATCGACGACGAGAGCGTCGTGCGCAGGCAGGTGCGACGCATCCTCGAGGTTCACGGCTACGGCGTGCTGGAGGCAGCCGACGGCGCATCCGCCCTTTCGCTCATGCAACGGGATCCGCCGGTGCTCGTGCTGTGCGACGTGACCATGCCGGGCATGGACGGCACGGAGGTGGTCCGCGAGATCCGCGCGCGCGGCTCGCGCGTGCCGATCGTGCTGTTCTCGGGCTACGCGGATTTCCCGCTCGAGCAGCGGCTCGAGCCCGACGCTTACGAGGCGTTCGTTGCGAAGCCGTTCACGATCGAAGGCCTGATGGCCACGATCAGGAAGGTGCTTGCCCAGTGAGTGCGAGGCGCAGCGCCCGCGAGAGGCTCACGAAGCGCCCCTCGACGCGAAAGCAGCGTCCCGACGCGTCGGCTTCGACGCGCCGCGAGCCACGGACCTTGATTGACAGCGCCTGTCCCTGAAACTTCGCGCCGAGGGTCGAGCCCGGCGGCGACGCGAACGGCGCGAGCAGCGTCACGTGCTCGCCGTCGAGCGCCGTCACGACGGCCGTCCCTCCGCGCTCGAGCTCGAGGAGCTTCTCGGCGTCGCTCATCCGCGCCTCGCGCGCATGGCTTGCCGTGCCTCTTTGTCGGCGTCGCGCGCTTTGACCGCCTGGCGCTTGTCGTACTTCTTCCGCCCTTTGCCTTCGGCGATCTCGAGCTTCGCGCGGTTGTTCTTGAAGTAGCACTTGGTGACGATCAGCGTCATGCCGTCGCGCTGATTCGCGCCGCGCAGCTTGTCGATCTGCTCCTTGCGCAGGAGGAGCTTTCGCGGCCGCCGCTCCTCGTGCCCGAACGCAGCGTGCTTCAGCGGCGGGATACGCAGGCCTTTCACCCACGCTTCCCCGCGCCCGTCGATGTCGACCCACGCGTCCGTGAGGTCCGCGGAGCTTTCGCGGAGCGAGCGCACCTCGCTGCCGATCAGCACGAGGCCTGCTTCGAACGTGTCGCCGACGTCGTAGTCGAAAAACGCGCGCCGATTTTTGGAAACCAGACGGTCGCCGCCCTCCTTCGAGCTCTTCTTGTCGTGGGCGCGCGCCATGGCCGGGCCGAGTCATACCCGAGAACGGCGCCCGAGGGGATTGTGCTAAACCAGGCCGAGCGGGAATGAGCGCGCCCATGGTCGAGCAAGGCGAGCCTCCGACGCTCGAGGCCGGAACGGTCATAGCCGGCCGCTACAAAGTGGTGCGCCTGATCGGCAAGGGCGGGATGGGCGTCGTGTACCGCGCCGAGCACGTGCACATGCGCAAGACCGTGGCGCTCAAGGTCTTGCATCGCGAGTATCTGAAGGTGGAAGAGGTCGTCGCCCGCTTCGAACGCGAGGCCGTGGCCGCCGCGCGCATCGAGCACCCGAACGTGGTCGCGGCGAGCGATTTCGGCAAGCTCGAGGACGGCTCCTTCTACCTGGTGCTCGAGTTCGTCGACGGCCAGAGCCTCCGCTCGTTGATCGAGAAGAGCGGCCCGCTGCCCATGGCGCGGACGATTCGGATCGCCCAGCAGACGCTCTTCGCGCTCGGCGCGGCGCACGGGAACCACATCGTGCATCGCGATCTCAAACCGGACAACGTGATGCTCGTCGCCGACGCCGAGGGGGAGGATCGCGTGAAGGTGCTCGACTTCGGCATCGCGCGCGTCGCCGGTCCCGACCAGTCGCGCGACGCGACCAAGCTCACGCAGATGGGCATGGTGATGGGCACCGTCGCGTACATGTCGCCGGAGCAAGCCACCGGCCAACCCGTGGACGAGCGAGCCGACCTCTACTCGTTCGGTGTGATGCTCTACGAGATGATTGCCGGCGTCGTGCCCTTCGACGCCGAGCTGCCCTCGCAGGTCTTGGCGCGGCAGCTCGTGGAGGAGCCGCCTCCGCTGCCCGTGGGCACGCCCGAGCCGCTCGTGCGGCTCGTCATGGATTTGATGCAAAAGAAGCCGGAAGATCGCCCGGCTTCCGCGCAAGAGGTGCTCGAGCGGCTCGCCGAGCTCACGGCGACCCCGTCCGGGCGCGTGGTCGCGCCGCCCTCGGGCCCGCCGCGGGTCGTGTATTACGCTGCGGGTGGAGCGGTGGTGCTCTTCGCCATCCTCGGCTTGGCGCTCTCTGGCGGAAAGAGCGACGGGGGTGCCGCGAGCGCGGAGCCGGCAGCGTCGAATGCGCCGGCTGCGGCGACCAGCAGCGCTCCGCCGGGAGCCGAAGCGAGTGAGCCCCCGAAAGCAACGCCGGAGGCGGTGCCGTCCGTGACGCCTGCACCCGTGATGTCGGCGCCCTCGGCCCCGAGCGCGGACGTTCGTCGCGCCGATTCGAGCAGCAAGACGGCGCGCCCTGCCACCAAGTCGACGGCCGCCAAGACGGCGAAGAGCAAGCCACCCCCGCCGCCGCCCCCCGCGAACAACTCGCCGAAGCGAAAGACCGGCCCGGGCGGCATCTACATTCCCCCGCCGAGCGAGTGGTTCAATTAGTCACGGCGTCGTCCTCGGACGAGGCGTGGCGGGTTTGATGCATGCTGCCCGGGAGTGCTGCCGCTGGTTTAAGGCCCCGCCGTGCCGAGGTGCTTGCGGTGGCGGGCTCCTGGTCCCACGTTTGCGAGCCCTATGCTCCGCACCGTCCTTCGGGGAGGTGAAACACACAACCTGAAGTCGATCGACCTCGAGCTGTCCCCCGGCGAGGTCGTCGCGATCACCGGCGTTTCAGGCTCGGGGAAGAGCAGCCTCGCGATCGACACGCTGTACGCCGAGGGACAGCGCCGCTTCGTCGAGAGCTTCAGCCCGTACGCGCGCCAATTCCTGGAGCGCCTCGAGCGGCCCCCGACGCAGAAGCTCGAGCCGGTGCCGGCGGGCATCGCCGTCGATCGGCGCGCGCCCGTGAAGAGCTCGCGCTCGACGGTGTCGACGATGGCCGACATCCAGCCCTATCTCGCGGCGCTGTTCCTGCGCGAGGCGCGGCCGGTGTGCCCGGAGCACGGCGTGTCCGCGGTTTTCCTCGATCCGAAGACCGCTTCGGCGCGCGTGGTGGCGACGCTCGGTGAAGGGCGCGCGACTCTCACGTACGCGCTCGCCGTGCGCGACAAAGAGGGCTACCTCGAGGTGCGCGAGACGCTGCTCCGCGACGGCTACCGGCGCGTCTTTCACGAGGGTGAGGCGCTCGATCTCGACGAGCTCGCGCCCTCGCGCGCCGCGAAAGCGAAGAACCTCCACGTCGTGCTCGACCGACTCATCCCTGCGCGCGACGCCGAGCGGCTCGCGCAGAGCATCGAAACGGGGTGGGGGCGCTCGGGCGGGCTCGTGCACGTGCACGGCGAGGCGGAAATCGTCACCGTCCGGCGCGGCTACGGCTGTCCCGAGTGCGGTCGCTCGCTCGAGGCACCGCGCGCCGGGCTCTTCTCGTACGAGTCGGCGCTCGGCGCTTGCGCGGAGTGCCGCGGGTTCGGTCGCACGCTCGGCATCGACGTCCCGAAGGTGCTGCCGGATCACTCGCTCACCATCGCGGGGGGCGTGATTCGCCCGTGGCGCGGCCGCTCGACGCGTTGGGAGCGCGCCGAGCTCGCGAAGATGTGCAAGCGCCACGGCATCCCGACGGACGTGCCGTGGCAGAAGCTCAGCGAGGCCCAGCGCCACACCGTCCTCCACGGCGACGGCAGCTGGCACAAAGGGCTTTTTCCGGGCGTTCTAGGCTGGTTCAAGTGGCTAGAGACCAAGGCCTACAAGCTCCACGTGCGCGTGCTGCTCTCGCGCTACCGCTCGTACGACACCTGCAAGGTGTGCGAGGGCAAGCGCTTGAACGCGGCGGCGCTCGCGTATCGGGTCGCGGACAAGAGCCTCGCCGACTGGAACGCGCTCGAAATCAGCGTGGCTCGCGCGCTCGTCGCAGAGCTCCGGGTCGAGACCGGGCAGGGCGAGCTCGCGCGCAGCGAGCTCTTGCATCGGCTGTCGTACCTCGAGCAGGTGGGGCTCGGGTACCTGACGCTGGACCGCCAGGCGCGCACGCTCTCTGGCGGTGAGGCGCAGCGCGTGACGCTGACGGCCGCGCTCGGTACCTCGCTCGAGAGCGCGCTCTTCGTGCTCGACGAGCCGACGGTGGGCCTGCATCCGAGCGACGTGCCTCCTGTCAATGCGATGCTTCGTGATCTCGCTTCGCGCGATAACGTCGTCTTGGTCGTCGAGCACGACCCCGTGCTGATCCGAGCGGCCGATCGCGTGGTCGAGCTCGGTCCGGGAGCGGGCAGCGCGGGCGGCCACATCGTGGCGGACGCACCGCCCGCGGCGTTCACGACGCCCGACACGGCGACGGGGCGGGCCCTGCGCGGTGCCGCGTTCGGCAGCCGGAAGCCGCGAAAAGCCCAGCATTTCGTCGAGATCCGCGGCGCGCGCGCGAACAACCTGCGCGACGTGAGCGCGAAGGTACCGCTCGGCGTCCTGTGCGCGGTCACGGGTCCGAGCGGCTCGGGCAAGAGCACGCTCGCGGTCGACATTTTGTATCGGTCGCTCGCGCGCGCCCTTGGCGACTTCGACGAGGAAGCGCCGGGCGAGCACGACGCGATCCGCGGCGCGGAGCCCGTGAAGAGCGTGACGCTCGTCGATCAGCTGCCGCTCGGTCGCACCTCGCGCGGCAACGCGGCGACGTACACGAAGGCTTGGGACACCATCCGCGCCCTCTACGCGAAGGAGCCGGAAGCCGTCGCGAAGGGGCTCGGCGCGGGATGCTTCTCCTTCAACGTCGAGGAAGGGCGCTGCGCGGCGTGCTCGGGCGAAGGCTACGAGACGATCGAGATGCAGTTTCTCGCCGACGTGCGCCTCCTCTGCCCGGTGTGCAAGGGCAAGCGCTTTCAGGATCGCGTCCTCGCGGTGCAGCACCGTGGCGTGAGCGTCGCGGAGCTCCTCGAGTCGACGGTGGACGACGTGGTCGCGCTGCTCGCGAGCGAGCCGGCAGTCCTGCGCGCGCTCGGTCCCGTGCAGAAGCTCGGACTCGGCTACCTGCGGCTTGGCCAGCCGCTCTCCACGCTCTCGGGCGGGGAGGCGCAGCGGCTCAAGCTCGCACGGGCGCTCGCCGATAAGCACCTGGGATCGGTGTTGATTTTGGACGAGCCCAGCGCTGGGCTCCATGCGGACGAGGTGCAGAAGGTCGTCGAAGCGCTCGATGCCATCATCACGGGCGGCGGCAGCGTGCTCGTGGTCGAGCACGATCTCGATCTCGTCGCGGCGGCGGATTGGGTGATCGACCTCGGTCCCGGTGCCGGCAGCGCCGGCGGGACGATCGTGGCGGAGGGCACGCCGAGCGCCGTCGCGAAGACGGAGACGCGAACGGGCGTGGCGTTGCGCGAGCACGCGGCACGGCGCACGGGCGAGAGTGGAACGCTGAGCGCGGTGCCGTTCGCGCGCCGTACCACGCCCGCCTCCAAATCAAAAAAGAACGGGCACGCGACGAACGGCGCCTCCCACGAGGCGTTGCCCGTCGACGACGAGCCCCGGTCGCTCAACGTCTCGCGCGCACGCGAGCACAATTTGAAAGACGTGTCGCTCGCGATCCCGCACGGAGCGCTGACCGTCATCACGGGGCCGAGCGGCTCGGGCAAGAGCACGCTCGCGTTCGACGTCGTGTTCGCGGAAGGGCAGCGTCGCTTTCTCGAGACGCTGACGCCGTACGCGCGCCAATTCTTGCCCACGATGCCGCGTCCGGACGTCGACGCGGTGACGGGCATTCCTCCGGCGATTGCGCTCGAACAACGGACGGCGCGGGCCGGCGGCGCTTCCACCGTGGCCACGGTGACGGAGGTCGCGCACTACGTGCGGCTGCTTTACGCGAAGGTCGGCACGGCGCATTGTCCGGACCACGACGCGCCGATCGTGCACTCGACGGTGGACGCCGTGCACGCCGCCGTGAACAAGGTGCGCGGCAAGCGCTGGCTTTTGGCGCCCGTCGTCAAGGCGCGCAAGGGGACGTACCTCGACGTGTTCACCGCGGCGCAGCGGGGTGGAGTGCGGCTGGCGTTCGCGGACGGCGTGCGCGTCTACACGGAGTCGCCGCCCAAGCTCAAAAAGACGGCCGAGCACACCATCGATCTCGTGATCGGAGTGTTCGACGATGCGTCGTCGTTCGAGCGGGCCGCGATCGAACGAGCCCTCCACTGGGGCGGTGGCGAGCTCAAGCTCCGGACCGAGACGGGGAGTGAGCAGCTCTTCTCGACGACGAGCGCTTGCCCGAAGTGCGGCTTCTCCGTGCCGGAGCTCGATCCGCGCTGGTTTTCGTTCAACACGAAGCAGGGGCGCTGCGAAACGTGCGAGGGCCAGGGCGTGCTGTACGAGGAGGAGAAGCACGGGCGCGGCAAAAATGCCGAAATCTTCCTCGTGGAGAGCCCGTGCACGGAGTGTCACGGCGCGCGCCTCGCGCCGATCCCGCGCGCGGTGCGGGTGCTCGGCGAGCGGTACCACGAGCTCACGGGTCGCTCGGTGACGAGCGCGCTCGGGCGGGTGAGAGAGTGGAAGTTTTCGGGCGACGAGGCCACGATCGCCAAGCCCGTCGTCGGCGAGCTCGTGCGCCGGCTCGAGTTTTTGGACGAGGTCGGGCTCGGCTACCTCGCGCTCGATCGCGCAGCGAGCACGCTTTCGGGCGGCGAGATGCAGCGCTTGCGGCTGGCGGCGCAGCTCGGCGCCGGGCTCACGGGAGCGCTCTACGTGCTCGACGAGCCGACCATCGGCCTTCACCCGCGCGACACCGGGCGCCTGCTCGCTAACTTGCGGGGGCTCGTGAAGCTCGGCTCGACCGTCGTCGTCGTCGAGCACGACATCGACACGATTCGCGCCGCGGACCACCTGATCGATCTCGGCCCGAGCGGCGGCGCCGGGGGTGGGCACGTGGTGGCGGAAGGAACGCCGCGCGACGTGCTCGCGAACAAGGCTTCGCCGACCGGGCGGGCGCTCGCGTCGGCTCCAGCGCAGCGGAAAGCGCTGCCGATCCCGCGTGGCCACGCCATGCTCGAGCTCACCGGCGCGCGCGAGCACAATCTGAAAAACGTGGACGTGTCGGTGCCGCTCGGACGCTTCGTCGTCGTCGCGGGCGTCAGTGGCTCGGGCAAGAGCACGCTCGTGCGTCAGGTACTTCTACCTGCCGTGCGCGAGAAGCTCGGCCTCGTGACGGACGAGCCCGGCGAGTTCGCG
>DATMCL010000040.1:0-3533 GCA_035558375.1 Polyangiaceae bacterium | reverse complement strand
CGGACTGCGGATGCGGGAGCGCGGGCGGCAGGCCGTGGCACGAGGCACAGCCGAGCGACGTGTCCTCGTTCCACACGGCCGAAGGGTGATTCTGCCCGGGTGAAGGCGCGTGGCAGTACGTGTCGCCGCAGGTCGCCTTCGACTCATTCCAAGCGGGCACGCGGCCGGCGGTGATGGCGATCCCCGAGAAAACGAGCTCCGCCGGCAAGCCGTCCACGTGCTCGGGCTCGTTCGTTTGCTTGGGAACGATGTGGCACTCGCCACAAGCGAGCGGCCGGCTGGCGTCGCCGCCGCTCAAGTGCGCTTGGTGCGCGCCCACGCCCATGGCCGAGATGGCGGTGTTGCCGCTCGTGTCCCTGGGCGGCGCCGCGTTCTTCGAGCTGCCGTGGCACGTGTTGCAGTCGTTCGGCATGTAGTCGACGGTGCCGTCCACGTGCCGGGCCTTGTCGACGATGGTGCGATTGTCCTCCGCGACAACCGCCGCGTGGCACGCCGAGCACTGCTCCGACTGCGGATGGGGCAAAGGCGGCGGCAAGCCGTGGCAGGACGCGCACCCGGGCGCCTTGTCGTCGTTCCACACCGGCGAGCTGCGACTGTCGCCGGGTGACGGCGCGTGGCAGTAGGTGTCGCCGCACGTCGCGTGGGAGTGGCTCCACGTCGGCGCGCGGTCGTTGGTGAGCGCAATGCCGCTGAACGTGAGCTCGGCCGGCAGGCCGTCGGCGTGCGTCGGGTCGGCGATCTGCTTGGGCACGACGTGGCACTCGGCACATTCGAGCGGGCGCCCGTCGTCCCCTCCCCTGAGGTGCACCTGATGCGCGCCGACCCCGAGAGCCGAGACGTCGGAGTTACCCGTGGTGTCCAGCGGGGGCGCAGCGTTCTCCATGCTGCCGTGACATTGAACGCACTCGCCCACTTTGTAATCGACCTTGCCGTCGACGTGCCGCTCGGGCGCGATGAAATGGCGCTGGGCGTCGATCACGTCCCCGTGGCACGCCGAGCAGCGCTCCGATTGCGGGTGCGGCGCGGGCGGCGGCAAGCCGTGGCAGCTGCCACACGCCTGGTCGCTCGTGCGCGGCTCCGTCCACGCGGGTAATGCGCTCTGGTGGCAGTAGCTCGCCACGCACGTCCGGGCCCCCGCGTCGTAGACCGGCTCGCGGTTGCCTGCACGCGCCAAGGCGCCGAAGGTCACATCGCCGGGCGGGCCGTCGTCGGCGTGGCCGGGCGTCGTTATGTCGGCTGGAACGACGTGGCACTCGTCGCACGCGACGGCGGCGTGCGTCGGGCCGGCGTTGAGGTGGATATCGTGCGCGCCGACGCCGGGATACTGCGGGTCGGAGTTGCGCATGAGGTCGAACGGGGGTGCCGCGCGCCGCAGGGAGTCGCCCGAGCGCGCCGGGTCGCCGTGGCAGCTCGTGCAGCGCGTGTCCGCGGCGTCGGTCGGCGGCTCGTCGCGCCGCGTGAGGCAGCCGGGGGCGCCGAGCGCGCCGATGATGGCTCCCGCGACGGCGACCCAGAGCGACAGCGTCGCGCGCGCCCTGAACACGCGGCTTCCGGTGCGCGGAGCGGGTCGCCTAGCCATGGCAGTACCTGCACATCTCCGAGCTCTCGCTCTGCGAGCTCTTCCAACCGCGCGGGTGCGGGTTGCCGCCGTAGGCACCGACCTTGTGGCAGCGGATGCAGTTCGTCGCGGGGCCCGCCTCGTGGCAGCCGGCGCAGGACACGACGTCGCGCCGCGCGGCCACGCCGTGGAAATTGGGGGAGCTCGTGTTGTTGCCGATCCACTCCGCGGGGTGCGGATTCACCGGGTTCGCGACGTTCGCGCTCACACCGCGCGCGGCGTGGCAGGAGTCGCAGGTCTGCACCGTGTGACACGAGAGGCAGCGCGCGGGCTCCGAGCGAGCTTCGATCGCGTGGCGAACCATGAAATCGCCGCGGTGCACCTGGCCGGATTCGATCTTCTCCGGGCGCCGCGCTTCGACCGTGAGGTCCTGCGTCACGTCGTGGCACGACTGGCATTGCGCTTGGGTGTGACAATTCTGGCAGAGCTGGGCTTGCGGGCTCTGCGCCATCTGGTCACCGTGGTGACGCAGGAACGCGGCGTCGTGGCGCAGGAACGAGACGGGCATCGTGTGCCGGAGCGCGTCCGCGTCGTGGCACGGCGTGCACACGCCCTTCTGCCACTGCTCCTCGTGCTCGTGACACTCGAAGCACTTGCTCATCGGCGGGATCGTCGAGCGCTTCGGGTCGACCACGCCGGCATGGCACGGCACGCATTGCCCGCGGATCTCCGGCATCGCGAGGTGCTTGTCGTGGTCGATTGTGATCTCTCCGCTCGGTCGCACGGGCGCGAGGGCCAAGATCGCCCGCGATTGATGGGCGTCGCGGTGGCAGCGATCGCAGATGGCGGCGTCGGGCAACCGACCACCCGGCGTGCGCTCGCCCGCGTCGTGCCGCGCGAGATCGTGGCAGCTCACGCAGCTCAGGCATTGGGGCTTTCCCGGCGTACCGCAAGGAATGCCCGCCACGTGCACCTGGTGCGGAAAGCGCGGCGGCTCGGACTCGCTCCGGCATGCCACCACGGCCGCGATCACGACGGCGAGCCACAAAACGAGCGTGCTCGGCACGAGCGAGAGGGCGCGCTCCTTCATTGCATCCTCCGGCGGGAGGGCGCATCGAAGCTATACGTCAGGCGCAGCATCGTCTGGGCGTCGAAGGCGGCATACGGCGAGCGGGCGATCGAGCCGCTCAGCAGCGCGTCGAGGCGATCGAGGATCTGGTACGTCGCCGTGCCGGCATAAACGGAGGAGGTCATGAAGCCGGCGACGGGCTGGTCGTAGAAGTAGCCGTACGCCTCGAGCGTGGAGCCGAGGCGGCTCGTGAGCTTCTGGCTGAACGACACGCGCGTCGCGCGGTAGCCGTTCTCGGGCGCGATCACGCGCATGAAGGCGAGTCGAATCAGCGTCGGCCGCGAGCGACCCCAGGCAAAACGTGCCGCGAGCTCGCCGCGCTCGCCGGAGCCGTTGTCCTTGTAGGCCTCGATGTACCCCCCGGCTTCGAGCCGCAAAAAGCGCTCGAGGCGCGCTTGAACGGTGCCGCCGACCTCCTCGTAACCGTTGGTGGTGAACACGGAGAGCACGGACTGGCGCGAGAGCAAGAGCGACGGCTCGGCGTGCAGGTACTCGGCGCCGAGATCGATGAGGCGGTGCGGGCTCGCATCGACCCAAAAGCGAGCCGTTGCGAAGCGACCGCTGTCGAGATCGAGCAGCGCGCTCGCTCCGAGCGAGGCCTCGTCGATGGGACGCCCGCCGAGGTCCAGGCCGAGGTTCCGGTGGTCGACGCCGCCGTCCGTTCGTTGCTCGTGGAGCGAGACGCTGCCGCTCACGCGGTCCGCCTTGTAGCCGACGCGGCCACCCGCGAGCCAATGGCTGCTGCGCTCGGGTTGAATCGGCGGGACCGTGAGGAGCGTCTCCTCCTGTTTGCCGAGCGAGTGGTACGCGGTTGCATTCCAGCGGGGCAGGACCGTGAAGCCGCCG
>DATMCL010000039.1:0-16795 GCA_035558375.1 Polyangiaceae bacterium | reverse complement strand
CGAGCTCGGGCTCGGGCAGGGGGCGGCGATAGCCCTTGAGGGCAAGACTCATGACGCCGGGGAGCACGAACAGCGTGAGCAGTGTGCAGATCGCCATGCCGATCACGACGGCCGTTGCGAGCGGGCGTTGCACCTCGGCGCCCGCGCCGGTCGCCGTGGCCATCGGCAAGAAGCCGAGGGCGGCGACGGCCGCCGTCGTGAGCACGGCGCGGAGGGTCGTGGCACAGCCGTTGCGGATCGCGCTCTCGAGCGCTTCGCCGGCGTGGATGCGCTTGCGGATCTCGCTCGCCATGACGACGCCGTTCAAGACGGCGATGCCGCCGAGCGCGATGAAGCCGACGGCGGCGGGCAAGCTGAACGGCGTGCCGCGCGCGACGAGGCCGAGCATGCCCCCCGCGAGCGAGAGCGGAACGAGCGCGAAGACACCGAGCGCGAAGCGCAGGTCGGAGAACATCCACAGCAGCATGCCGAAGATGACGAGAATGACGGCGGGCACGACCAGCGCGAGGCGGGCCTGTGCGCGCTCAAAGTTCTCGAATTGGCCGCCCCACTCGATGCGGTAGCCGCTCGAGAGGCGCACCTGCTTCTCGACCGCCCGGCGCGCGTCCGAGACCCACGAGACGAGATCGCGGCCGCGCAGGTTCACGTCGACGCGCACGGAGCGCGTGCGGTTCTCGCGCCGGATGGCCGTCGGGCCGTCGCTCTCGGAGAGCGTGACCACCTCGCGCAGGGGCACGTTCTCCCCGCGCCGCGTCACGACGAACAGATCGCCAACCGCCTCGACCGTGGCGCGCGCAGGGGGCTCGAGCACGCGCACGTCGAAGCGGCGTTCGGCCTCGTAGACGTGGCCGACGGGCACGCCCTCGCGCGCCGCGGACAACACCTGGAAGGCGTCCTCGACGCGCACGCCGTAACGGGCGAGCCGCCCCCGATCCGCGACGGCCGTGATCGTGGGCGCACCGAGGATGCGCTCGATGCGCACGTCGCCGGTGCCCGGGACGCGCCGCACGGTGGCGCCGACCGCGGCGGCAAGCTCGGTGAGCCGGTCCAGATCCTCGCCGAAGATCTGGATCTGAACGTCGGCGCGTGAGCCGCTGATGAGCTCGTTCGTGCGATCCTCGATCGGCTGCGAGACGGAGACGAACGTGCCCGGCACGCGCTCCTCGATCCTGCGCTTGAAGAGCTCGGAGAGCTCGTCGAAGTCGTGCGCCGACCGCCACTCGGAGAGCGGGCGCAGCCGCACGAACATGTCCGTGTTGTCGTTGCCCACGGGATCGACGGCGACTTCGGCGCGTCCGGTCATGCCGAGCGTCGTTGCCACCTCCGGGAACTGGTGGAGCACCTGCTCGCTCTTGAGGTCGAGGTCGCGCGCCGCGTCGAGCGAGATGCTCGGGGCGCGGCGCACCGTGACGACGGCGTCGCCCTCGAAGATGCGCGGCACGAATTCGGCGCCCTGCCGCGCGAAGAGCCACACCGACAGGCCGAACACCGCGGCCGCGCCACCCAAGAGCGCGAAGCGGTAGCGAAGGACGCCCGGCAGCGCGCGCTCGTAAACCGCCGTGAGCCGCTCGAGCCAGCGCGGTCCGTGTCCGGGAGCCGGCGGCACGAGCGCGACGAGCACGGCCGGGAAGAAGCAGACCGCATAGACGAGCGCGCCGAAGAGGGCGCTCGCCATGGTGATGGCCATGGGCCGGAACATCTTGCCCTCGACGCCTTCGAGCGCGAGGAGCGGGATGTAGACGAGCATGATGATGGCGACGGCGAACGCCACCGGGCGTGCAACGGCGCCGGCGATGTTTGCGTACGCGCCCGCCCGCGCCGCCTTGACGAGGCGTCGCCCCGCCGTCGCCGCCATCACGGCCTCGAGGATCACGATGGGCCCGTCGACGAGGAAGCCGAAGTCGATCGCGCCGAGCGACATGAGATCGCCCGTCACGTGGAACACGTGCATGCCGAGGAGCGCGACGCTCATCGCGCACGGAATGCCGAGCACGACCGCGAGCGCGCCGCGGATGGAGCCGAGGAAGAGGACGAGCACGACCGTGACGATCAAGACGCCTTCCGCCAGGTTCTTCATGACGGTGGTCAGCGTGCGTCCGACGAAATCGCTGCGGTCGTAGATCACCTCGATCGCGACGCCGGGCGGCAGGCTCTTCTGGATCTGCTGCACGCGCTCGCCGACCGCCTTCACGACCGTGCGGCTGTTCTCGCCGAGCAGCATCATGACGACGCCCGTCACGGCCTCGCCTTTTCCGTTGTGCGTGATGACGCCCTGCCGGAGCGCGGCGCCGACCTTCACGTCGGCGACGTGATGGACGAGGATTGGGGTGCCGTCCGCGGCGTTGTGCACGACGACGTTGCCGATCTCCTCCGGGCTCGTGAGCAGCCCTTGCCCGCGCAGCGTGAAGGACTCCTCGCGCCGGTCGATGTAGCCGCCGCCTGCGTTCAGGTTGGCGCTTTCGAGCGCGGCAACCACGTCGGAGAGGGCGAGATTTTGGGCTTTCAGGCGCGCGCGATCGACGTGGACCTGGAACTGTTTGAGCTCCCCGCCCATGGTATTGACCTCGACCACGCCGGGGACGTTGCGCAGCTTGGGCACGATCTCCCAGTCGAGCAGCGTGCGGAGCTGCATCGCCGAGTGCTGCTCGCCGCGCACCACGAACTGGAAGATCTCACCGAGACCGGAGCTGACGGGCGCGAGCTCCGGAGCGCCGGCCTGGGGCGGCAGCTCGACGCCGCGCAGCCGCTCGAGCACGAGCTGGCGCGCGAACCAGACGTTGACGTTGTCGCGAAAGATCACGGTCACGGCCGAAAGTCCGGAGCGCGACACGCTGCGCTGATCGATCGAGCCGGGAACGCCGTTCAGCGCGTTCTCGATCGGCATCGTCACGGTGCGCTCCATCTCGACCGGAGACATGCCGGGCGCCTGCGTCAGGACGGAGACTTGCGTCGTCGCGACGTCGGGCAGCGCGTCGATGGGCAGGTTCTGCGCCGCCCAGGCGCCGATCAAGAGCAGGATCGCGAGGGCTGCGAGCACGGCGCCGCGCGCGCGGATGGAGACTCGAACCAGGCTTTCCAGCATGCGTAACGACCCGTGCCCGTCAGCGGAAGAGCTCGCTCTTCAGCGCGAAGACGCCGTCTTTGACGACCTCTTCGCCCGCCGCGACTCCCTTCATGACCTCGGTCTCGGCGCCGTTGGTCGCGCCAATCTCGACGCTCGCGACGCGCACGCGATGCTCGCCGCTCTTCACGAACAAGGTCGGCTTGCCGTCGACGAACGTGAGCGCCGTCGTCGGCACGAGGATGCGCTCGCGCGCGCCGCCCGCCGAAGCGTGGATGCTCGCGTTGACGGCCTGACCGGCGCGCAGGCGTCCGTCGCGGTTCTCGATCTCGATGCGCACGGGCGCGCTGCGCGTGTCCGCGTCGATGACGGCGCCGATGCGCGCCACGCGCCCCTCGAACGTCGCCGAGGGCGTGGCGAGCGGCGCGAGCTCGACGCGATCGCCCAGCGCCAAAAGGCCGAGATTCTTCTCGAACACGTCGAGCTCCACCCAGAGGTGATCGAGGTTTGCGACGCGAAATGCGACGACCTCGCCCTCGATCGCTTGCCCGGGCGCGACGCTGCGCTCCACGACGGTGCCCCTGAGCGGCGAGCGCAGCTCGTGCGAGCCGAGCCGCCGGGGTCGCCCTCCCGCTCCGACGAGCGCCGAGACCTTTTGGCGCGCGGCGCCCAGCAAGTGCCCATAGCGCTCGGCCTCGACCGCGGCGACCTCGGCTTCGCGCGCCGTCGAGAGCTTGCGGGAGGCGAGCGACGTCTCGCGCTCGAGGTTGCGATCCGCTGCGAGCTTCTCGGCTTCGAGCGTGCTCACCGACGCCTGCGCTTCGCCGAGCTCGGCGCTCTCGATGACGGCGAGCACGGTGCCCGAGTCCACGCTGTCGCCCTCGAACTTGGTGACGCGCGTGACGAGGCCCTTGAGCCGCGCGCCGACCGCCGCGACGTGCTCCGGGTTGAAATCGATGGTGCCGACGGCGGTGATCACCGGGACGAGCTTCGCCTGCGTCGCGGGCGCGAGACGGATGCCGGCGCGCTCGGCGAACGCCGCCGAATAGACGATGCTCCCTCCCTCCACCCTCGGTACGTCCGGGGGTCGCGTCGCTGCCGCCGCGCTGCCCTCGGCGTCTTTCAGTGCCAAGAGCGTCGCCGCCCCGCCGAGCGTGAGCAGCGGGACTGCCGCGACGAGCCAGCGCAGCCGCGACCTCGCTGCCGGCGCGACGAGCGAGCGACTCGCGGTAAGGCTCGCCTCGGACTGTTCGGTGGGTAGCGGGGTCGAGGTCATGGCACTTCTCCGGTGAGCTCGGAGAGATCTCCGAGCAGGGACCAGCTCTTGTCGAGGAGCTCGAGCCGTCGCAGGGACAGGGCGGAGAGGTCGCGCCGGCTCACGAGCACGCTGAGCCAGTCGCCCTTGCCGGCGCGGTGCGTCTCGGTCGCCGCGTTCACGGCGCGCGTCGCCGCCGGCAACGCCGACGCGGTGACGAGCTCGACGGCTCGCGCGACCTCCACGAGCTCGCGCTCGACGAGCCCGATGCGACGCGCGATGAGGTTCTTGCGTAACGTCAGCTCTTCGAGGGCGCGAGCGCGCTCGGCCTCGGCGCGAGCCCGCTCCGGCTGGTTCGAACGAAAGACGGGGAAGGCGTAGCCGACGCCCGCGCCGAAGCGCGCCTCGCCGTAGTCGCCGCGCCCGCCCGTGAGGCCCAGGCTCAGTGGCGCCCAGGCTTCGCGCTTGATCCGCTCGGCGGCCGAGCCGTAATAGCGGGCCTGCTCTTCGAGCGCGACCGTGCTCGGCGTGCGCACGTCGCGTGCGGCGAGCGGCGGGCGCGGCCGCCAGCTCGGCATGGTCGCCTCGAGCACCGTGCCTTCTCCGTGCGTCCAGCCGGTGAGATCCAAGAGCTCGCCCGCGTTGTGAACGACGTCACGTTGCGTCTCGCTCAGCAGCACCTCGTGCCGCGCCGCTTCGAGGGCTGCGAGCGCCGCATCGCGCTCGATCGCGTCCCCAGCGGCGAGCCGAGCTGCGTAGTGCTCCGATTCCGCGCGCGCTCCGGCGAGGATCTCCCCGAGAACGCGCGTGCGCGTCGTCGCGACGGCGAGCGCTCCGTAGGCGCGCACCGTGCGTCCGGTTGCGATGGCGCGCGCCTGAGCGAGCCACGCCTCGTGGAGCCGCACGTAGTCGCGCGCCTCGCGGCCGCGACCCTGCTTCTGCCCCGCGAGCTCCACGGGAAGCCACAGCGAAGCGTCGATGGTGACGTCCTTCGTCACGCCCTGCGTGCCGCGGTCGACCTTCACTTCGAGCGAGGGGTTACTGAGCGGAGCGAGGTTCGCGCTCGCGGCGCTCGAGCGGCTGGCTGTCAACGCGGCGCGGCCGAGCGCAACGTCGGGGGCGCGCTCGCGCGCGAGCTTCACGAGCTCTGCGAGGAGCGCTGGCGCTTTGCTACCTGTCGGCGGTGCCGCATCGGCCGCACGGACGGCCGATGGAAGGCAGGTGAACCCCAGCGCGAGGCAAAGGGCAATCCGAGTGAAACGCTGCAAGGGCACCTGATCGCTCCTGAAACAGCGTCGGGTAGGGGATGTTCCCGGCGTGATGCATATTTATTTCATCTGGTGCACCTGCTCTGAAGCAGTGACACTGTAACCCTAGGGTGTTTCAGGACCGCCTCGAGACGTCTCCGTGTCACGGACGGCGTCAGCAGCGCGCGCAGGCGCTCTAGAAGCGCTCGGGCGCCGTGGTGCTCGCGGTGCGGACAGCGCTCGATTCTCTGAGAAGGAGGAGCACGGCGTACTGGCCCCACGCGCCGCCCGGCGCCTTGTAATGAGTGACGCCGATCTCGACCTCCATCGGCTCGCGATCGAGGATCTCGTTGGTCCACGGCACCTGGCGCAGATCCGACGTCTCGACCGCCCAGCCGGTGACCCCGCGCTGCTCCATGGACACCACGCGCGCCATGGCCTCGTTCATGGCATCCAGCGTGTTCGTCTGGTTCTTCGAGACGCGAACGAGCGCCGTGTCGAGCGCGGTCTCGCGCGCCGTTCGCCGGGGCGGGCTGCGATGACGCGCGCGACGGCGTTTGACGAGATCCTGGAACACCAGCTCCTCGTCCGCGCTGTGATTCTGCGTCTGGAAGAACGAGTAGGTCGTGAGCAGCGCTCCCGCGCCCTGCTCGAGCGCCGTCGCGCCGATAGCGACGCGGGTCATCTTCGGATCGAGCAGGATCGAGCGTGCCAACGGGCTCTCGAGCGCGTAGCTCAGGAAGCGTCCGGGGCTGCGTGAGCTCGTGATGGCGCTCCAGTAGATGCCGCCGTCGCGGATCACGCCGTTCACGTCCCAGCCCGCGAGCACGCCGAGGCCGATGCGATCGGCGAGCTCGGCGTTGCCCTGGCTGCTTGCGGCGTAGAGGTGCGGGGCCAGGTGCTCGTTCGTCGACGACTGCGGCTGCTCGAGGGAAAGCGCCGGAGCGTTGGCCGAGCGTCGCGCGTCGTTGAGGCTACCGAAGAGGGCGGTCTCGAACGCCGTGGCGTCCGCCGCTTCGGCGTCGCTGCCGCGCACCTCCGGCGCGTAGGTGAGGCCGGCATCCTCCGTGTGCCGCACGAGGACCCCGAGCTCGATGTTCATGAGCACGCGCTCCGGCTTGCGCGTCGAGATCTCGATGCGCGCCTGCGCGTCCTCCGCCGAGAACGGACATTGGACGCTGAACTTGGGCAGCGCGACGGCGGGATCGCCTTCGCACACGGCGACCCCCGAGTTGCCCTGCGTGATGACGGCATGAGCGAAGGCCGAATCCCCCGATACATGGCCCGCGAGCGTGACGCTCGCGCCTTCGACGAGCGGATTGAAATCGTCGAGCGCCGCGGCGGGTCGTCCGGAGAAGATCACGAGCGCCGCTTTCCCGCTCTTGCGCGCGACGCCGAAGCCCGCGACGTTCGCCGAGCTCAGGTGGGCGGTCGCCACGAGGTCATCGAGCGCTTTCTTCTGGCTGGCGATGATCTGCTCGTCGTTGAACGAGTCGGGGTACGTGCCCGTCATGTAAGCGAATTGGTGTGCGGGAAGGTGGCTCCCGCAGCGCGCGGCGACGTAGCGACGGACTCCGTCGTCGGGCAGGCCGCCGGCCTCGAGGTAGAAGCGCGCTGACTCGAGCGCCGCACAACGCAGCGCCGGCGACGGCTTCGCGCCGCCCGCCGCTTGGAGGAAGTAGCGATCGTACGGGGTCTCCGTCGGGTAGGGCGCGCTCGGAGACGGAACCGGCGTTTTGATCGTCCACGTGGGCACCGCGACGGTCTTCGTCGCTCGGACGGGTCTGGTCTCTTCGGTCATCACCTCGTCGAGGTCGGCCTTACTCGGAAAGACCGCCACCGGCCGCCCGAGTCCGCCTCCGCTGCTTCCACCACAACCCGCGGCCGCCAGGGCGGCCAGTGCTCCCACAAGACTCCGTCGCATCGCGTCTCCTCCCGATTCGGACAGTCGAGACTACACCGAAGGAAACGCTGACGAGAACTCGAGCAATGCGGGCACGCGCGCGAGCCGAGGTCGTCCCTCTAACCGTACGAAAGCCCCTTAAGCCCCGAGGTAGAAGTGTCGTTAAGGTCGGTATAACTCACACAAACACCTTCATCTAACCACACGACCGCTTCACCCCCTTAGCTTACCGGCCGGCACGAGTTCGTTGCCTGCTCGACATCCGCGCAGCGCCGTTCTGCCTCAAATCTGCGTCCCTCCGGACACCATCGATAGGTGGGGGGGGGCCGCCGAGCAGACGTGCGACGTAAGTATTTACATAACTGCGTAGAGACGCCGGTAACGCGCGGGTGAAGGATGCGGCACATCGTCGCGGCGCTCACTCCCGAGGTTGCGATCGCCTACCGTGTACTGCTTCGATTCGTGCCCGAAACACGGCACCCTGCACTCTCTTTGCGTTTTCTGTTCGTTCACCTGAAGGAGCCTAACGTTGAAGGTCGAGACTGCCATTCTTGAGAGTCGTCCGTCGCCCGATCCGGATCCGGCAAGTGGCCGGCGTGAGGTCAAGCCACTCCTTTCGACCACGGGCGGAGTTGCAAACTACGTGGACCTGCGCGGTGCAACGGGGCGCGACATTTACTTTCGGCCTGATCGCTATCAGCGGTCGGACCTCGGACCGATTGGCGTGGCCGTGGAGCTCGATCTCGAAGACGAGCGCCACCGTTGCGAGCTGATCGACGTTTCGCAAAACGGCGTCGCGTTCGTGTGGCCGCTCGGCGCAAGCGTCGAGGTCGGCACGATCCTCGGCGAGATCGTCGTGAAGTTCGACCAACACGAAGCTTATCGAGGTGAGGCGCGGGTCTCCTCCGTGCGTCGCGAGGACCTCCGAACCATCGTCGGGGCGTCGCTGGTCGATATGCTGATGAACATCGAGGACGTGCTCCAGCTGCGCGACGTGAAAGCCTGGGCCGGTAGCGGAAATGCAAAGGGCTTGGGCCTGCGCGAATCACCCTGGAGGGTGCCCGGGCAAGAACGCTTCAAAGCGCTCGTGGCAGAATTGCGCCTCCTGCTCGAGGACGCGCGGGGCAAGCTCGGCGAGCTCGAAGCGTCACTGCCCTGGCAGGTCGCTCACGGTGATCAGGAGTCGCCGGCGCGCGATGCGCTCGTCGAGCGGATCCGCACGGAATTTTCTGCCGAGGTCGTCCAGGCCTCGAACGAGATCGACGCTGCCTTCCGCCTCGCCTCGAAGAGCGAACGGGACGCGCTCGGCGAGTACTCGCGACGCTACCTGCACGACATCCTGATGCAGTCGCCGTGGATGCACCGCGCTCGCCACAAGCCGCTCGGCTACCCGGGGGACTTCGAGGTGATGAACGGTCTCTACGGGAACCACTTCACGGGCGCGACGCTGTTCGCCAAGGGCTTGAACCTCGCGTTCGTCTCGACGCCCGCGGCCGTGGCCGTCCGCACGCGCAAGGACCAGCTCAAGCGCGAGCTCTCCCAAGCGCTCGACGCGCGCGCGGGTGCCGAGCGCGTGCGAATCCTGTCGATCGCGGCGGGCCCCGCTCAGGAGATTTTCGAGCTCTTGCAGGAGCGGCACACGCTGCCTTGCCCGATCGAAATAGTGCTCTACGATCAGGACAAGCGCGCTCTCTCGTACTCGTACCGCAGGCTGCAGAAGCTCGTGAGCTCGCGCTGGAAGGACCAGGTATCGCTCCTGCATCTGCACGACTCGATCCGCCACCTCCTGCGCGGCGCCGCGGTTTTCTCGGGCCACGGTGCGTTCGACATCGTCTACTCGTGCGGTCTGTTCGATTACCTGCAGATGCCGAGCGCCGTGTCGCTCTGCCGGACGCTGTACTCGCTCGTCGCGCCCGGCGGGCGCCTCTACGTCGGTAACATGGTGCCGAGCTGCCAGAGCCGCTGGGTGATGGAGCTGCACCTCGATTGGTACCTCGTGTACCGCGAGCGCTCGGAGATGCTGGAGCTCGGGCGCATGGCGGCGCCCGGGGCGTGGGCCGAGATCACGGAGGAGCCCACGCGGGTGAATCCGTTCTTGCAGCTCAGAAAGGACTGAACACGTTGGCGCCGGTCGATCCCGAGCTCGATGCGCGCTGGGCAGCTTGGCTGCTCGAGCGCAATCGGCGCGGGCTCGTGAGTGCGCTGTGGATCGCGGGCTTCCTCTACCCGCTGTTCGGCGTGCTCGATTTCCTCACGGCGCCGCGCGGCTGGCTGTGGCTGCTCTGGGGAACGCGAGCGCTCGTCACGCTCGTCACACTCGTGATGTTTCGGTTGGTGCGGAGCTCGCTCTTCGATCGCCACCCCGATCTCGTGTCGGCCGGCTACATGGCGCTCCTTTCGCTCGGCATCAGCCTGATGACCGTGTTCATGGGCGGCCTGTCGTCGCCTTACTACGCGGGGCTCTCGCTCACGATCGTGGCCACGGGGTTGCTCTACGTCTGGCCGCTCAAGGTCGTGGTGCTGACGCACGCCACGATCATCGCGTCGTACATCCTGCCGAACCTACTGAACGACCCGCACACGAACCCGCTCACGGCGATCTCGAACCAGCTCTTCTTGGTGTCGACGGCCATCATCGTGGGCACCGGCCAGCGCCTCGCTTACCGCGCGCAGCGGCGCCAGATCTCCGACCAGCTCACGATCGAGCACACGAAGAAGAACCTGGAGGAAGCCCACGAGCAGCTCAAGCAGCTCGATCGCTTCAAGAGCGAGTTTTTTGCCAACATCACGCACGAGCTCAAGACGCCGCTCACCATGATGCTCGCGCCCCTCGAGCTGCTCATCGACGGGCAGCTCGGCGCGATCTCCGACTCGCAGCGTTCGACGCTCGCCTCCATCGAGCGCAGCGGCATCAAGCTGCGCCGCCTGATCGGCGATCTGCTCGACCTCTCGCGCCTCGAGGAGTCGAAGCTAAGACTGCGTGTGGATCGCTACGATCTCGTGCAGTTCCTGCAGGAGCTCGTCGCGCAGGCCGAGCCCCTGATCCAGCGGAAATCCTTGTGGCTCGAGTTTCGTTCGAACGTGCAGAGCTCGGGCGTTTACTGCGACATCGAGCGCATCGAGCGCGTGCTCGTGAACCTGCTTTCGAACGCGACCAAGTTCACGCCCGCGAACGGACACGTGACCGTGACGCTCACCGACGAAGGGCCGAGCGTCCTCATCGAGGTGGTGGACACCGGGATCGGCTTTCCGCCCGGCATGGCCGACAACATCTTCCGGCGCTTCTTCCAGGTCGACAGCTCGAGCACGCGTCGTTACGGCGGCACCGGCATCGGGCTCGCGCTCGCCAAGGAGCTCGTCGAGCTGCACGGTGGACGCATCTGGGCGCGCGGGGAGGTGGACGCGGGCGCAACCGTCAGCGTGTGGCTCCCGAAGGACCGTGAGCATTTCGCGCCGGAGGCGCTCGACCGGCGCGGCCCGCGCTCCGACCACCTCTCGGGCAGCCGCTCCTCCGATCACGGCTTGGCCGACTGGCACATCGACGACAACGAGCGGCACCGGCTGATCGACATCGACCAGGCGAGCGATCTGCGCGTGGTCGAGCGCGACTTCGACGAGGAGCAGCGGCCCTACAGCGTGCTCGTCGTCGAGGACACGCCCGACGTGATCCGCGTGATCCGGCTCGCGCTGCATCACGATTTCAGGATCCTGGCCGCGCCGAACGGCGTGAAAGGGCTCGAGCTCGCGCGCAAGCACCGTCCGACCGTGATCGTGACCGACCTCATGATGCCGGAGCTCGACGGCCTCGGCCTCACGCGGGAGCTGCGCGCCGATCCGGTGACGCGCCATATCCCGATCGTGATGCTGACGGCGCGTGGCGACGTGAGCGATCGCATCCGAGGCATCGACAGCGGCGTCAACGCGTATTTGGCGAAACCGTTCTCGTCGAAGGAGCTCATCAGCACGGTGCGCGCGCAGCTCCAGAGCCAGGAGGCGAGCGCGGAGCTCCTGCTCGAGCAGAAGCTCGATTCGCTCCAGACGCTCGCGGGCGGGCTCGCGCACGAGATCCGGAACCCGCTCAACTACCTGCAGGGGGCCATCTCCGCGCTCGAGACCGACGTGCGGCGCTTGCTCGAGCAGGGCGAGAAGAACGAGGGCTCGTTACCGCCGGCGGTGGCCGAGCGGACGCAGAAGATGTTCGCGACGGCGCGCTCGGGCGTGAAGCGCATCGGCGGCACGGTCGAGCTCATGATGCGCTACAGCCGCGAGGGCTACACGCGCTCGCTTCAGCCCTACGACCTCTACCCGGCGCTGCGAGACGTGGTCGCGCTCCTCAAGTCGACGGCCGCCTACGACGTTCAAACGACGGTCGAGCTCGAGGGCGAGGCGCTCGTCTCGTGCGTGCCGGAAGAAATGAATCAGGTGCTCACGAACCTGCTCGAAAACGCCTTTCAGGCCGTGCCGACCGACGGCAGCGGCCGCATCACCGCTCGCGGGCGCAACGCGGGCGCCATGCTGGTGCTGTCGATCCGGGACAACGGCCCCGGCATCGACCCGGCGGACGTGCCGCGCCTCTTCACCGCCTTCTTCACGAGGAAGGGCAGAACCGGGGGTACCGGGCTGGGACTCACGATCGTGCGGCGCGTCGTCACTTCGCTCCGCGGAACGATTCACGTCGAGAGCCAGCCGGGGGCAGGCGCGGAGTTCGTCATCCGGGTTCCGCGCCTCAACGCCCGGGAGCACAAGAAGCCGCTGACCGAAGTGACTGGGAGTGAGATGACGCCATGACTTACGACGTCTTGTTCGTAGACGATGAGCCCGACAACCTGACCGTCTTCGAAGCCGCATGCTCCGAGCGCTTCTCGGTGCTGATCGCGAGCTCTGCGGCTCAAGCTCTCGAGCTGATGCGCCGGCATCAGGTGCTGGTGCTGCTCGCGGACCAGCGCATGCCGCACATGACGGGTCTCGAGCTGCTCGCGCGCACGCGCATCGAGTTCCCCGAGGTGGTGCGCATGATGGTGACCGCGTACGCGGATCTCGACACGGCCATCGGCGCCATCAACTGCGGTCAGGTCCGGCGCTACCTGAAGAAACCCTGGGAGAATGCCGAGCTCTTGGCCGCGGTCGCCGAGGGCGTCGAATACAACCAGATGCGGCAGAAGCTCTGCGCGCTCGAGCGGCGCTTGCTCGAGACGGAGCGAGTGTATTCGCTCGGCATCATCACGTCCGGGCTCGCGCGCGAGCTCAACAAGCCGGTCGAGGATCTGCGCGAGCGCGTCGCGCGCGCCCGGGGCTTGGTCCGCGCCGCGGCCGAATCCGTCCCGGGCGACTCGAACGGGTCCGCGGCGCTCAAGGCGCGCCTGATGGACAGCGACGAAGAGCTCGGCGAGGCGCTGGTCGGCGCGCAGCGCGCGCTCGACGTCGTGCGCGGCGTGGAGCTCCCCGTGGGTCCGAGCAAGCGCCAGAACGTCGACATGAGCGAGGTGCTGAGGCTCACGCTTCGGCTCCTTCAGAGCGAGCTTCGCGCCGCTGCGAGCGTCGAGCTCGACGTGCACCCGGTGCCGCCCATCTCGGGCTCCGCGGCGCAGGTCGGTCAGGTCATGCTGAACCTGCTCGTTCACGCGCTCGAGACCACGGCCGGCGCGCCCCGCCATCAGCGCGCGCTCACGATTCGCCTCACGCACGAGGCGCCGTGGGTCATCTTCGAAGTCGCGAGCACCGCCCCGAGCCACGGGACCGATCGCGCGCCGGCCTCCGGCGAGTTTGCGGGACGCGGGCAGCGGGAGCTCGGCCTCGCGATCTCCCAGTCGATCGTAGACGACCTCGGCGGCAAGCTTCACAGCGAAGTCATTGCGGGCGGCGGGCTCCGGCGCCTGAAGCTGC
Source organism: Polyangiaceae bacterium (assembly GCA_035558375.1). Lineage (GTDB taxonomy): Bacteria > Myxococcota_A > Polyangia > Polyangiales > Polyangiaceae > PMG-095. The sequence goes on along the minus strand of DATMCL010000039.1, from coordinate 3,446 downwards.
CGCAAGTCGCGGTGGCGCCCGCCGCATCGGCCGCGTCGGCCTGAGGCCACCCAATACTTTTCGTCCTCCGTGCGTCTCACGGGGACCATGCTTGTTCGTTTGCGGGCGGCTGCCCTCGCGCCGCTGTTCGTCCTGCTTTCGGCTTGTGCCAGCCGCGCCGTGATGCTCGCGACGCCGAGCGCTCCGGCGCCCATTCCCGTGGCCGCCCCGAGCCCGTACACGGCCGATCGCACGCGCGCCGAAGGGCTCGAAGACCTCTGCAAGATCGATCCCGAGGCCTGCCCGAGCCTGGACATGGCTCGCGATGCGTCGCGAACCGTCGGTTACGCGCTCTCGCAGTCGGACAGCAAGCTCAGCGACGGGCCGCAGATCCTACTCACGGGTCCGCTTTCGAGCGCAACGGCGGTGCGTAAGGTGAGGGGCTACGGGTACGCCGCGGAAGAAGAAGACGGCGGGGGCGGCGGAGCACCCGTGCCGCCACCGCCCGATCCGATTCCGGTGAAGGCCGCGCAGGCGGCGACCGTCGAGCAGCTCGACATCGAGGTGCGGGTTCAGCTCGAGGTTTCCGACATGGCGAACGCGCGTCACTCCCTCCTCGCGCTGCTCGAAGCGTCCGGCGGGCAGATCATGAACGAGGTGCTCGAGAACAGCGCCGGGCAGCGGGGCGCGTCGTTCTCGCTCCGGGTTCCGTCGAAAGACGTGAAGCCGTTCCTCGCGAAGCTCGGCCAGGTGGGGAAGGTGCTCTCGAGCAAGCTCGAGACGCGCGAGGTGAGCCGCGCGCTCGGTGACGCGGCCGTCGTGCTGCGGAACCTCGAGCAGGCACTGACTCGCTACGAACAGCTGCTGGCCAAAGCCGCCAACGTCGCGGAAGCGACCGCGCTCGAAACGGAGCTGATGCGGGTCCGTTCGGCGCTCGACCGCGTGAAGAGCGACATCGCGTGGCAGAAGGGTCGCGTCGCGCGCTCGACCGTGTACCTCACGCTGTCGCTCGCGGCGCCCGAGGCGGAGACCGTGCCGCTCGCCAAGTTTTACCCGGGCGTGCGCGCCGCACTCTTGATCGACGTGCCTGCGACTTCGACGGGCATCGGCAAAAAGACGTTCGGCGGCGGAGGCATCTCGCTCCAGTTTACGCGCGCGTTCGACCTCGATCTCGATCTCTTGAACGATCTCACGGAGGCGCGGGGCACGAGCGTCGATTTCTACGCGCTCACGCTCGGAACGGCGTTGTACTCGGACTACCTCGGCGCAGGGAAACGGCGCGCGCTGAACCCGTACTTCGGATTTCGTACCGGCTACGCACATGCGCCGCACCAGAGCCTCTTCCCGCTCGGCGGCGTGCTCGGGCTCGAGCTCCTGAAGAGCGAATACTTGCTCTTCTCGCTCGAGGCGCGCGCCTACGCGCTCATTGGGCGCAAGCAGGGCCCAGATTTCGCCCTAGAGCCGGCGCTCGGCCTCAACGTCGCCTACTGAGCCCCTCGGCGCTACGCTAGGCGCGGTGATGGTCGAAACCTCGAGCTCGTCCCGCGTGCTCTTCGCGCATGCCTGAGATCTACGGCAACACGGCGGGCCTGCCGCCGAGCGCGCTCAAAGCGCTCGAGCGCGTGTACCGGCGGCGCGTGCCCCTCGACCGCATCGCCACGCCCGAGCTGATTCGTTCGCTCGCGGAGGCGTCGCGCGAGACGGGGCGTCAGGTGGGCGCGCTCGTGCACCGCTCGGGAAGCATCGACTTCGTCGTGGTCGGGAGCGCGACCGGTCTCATGCTGCCCGACATCGGGCGCCTGCGCGCGGCCGAGGGGCGCTTCCGCGCGCTGCGCCTCGTCCACACGCACCTTTACAACGAGCCGCTCACGCACGACGACATCGTCGATCTCACGCGCCTCAGGCTCGATCTCGTCGCGGGCGTGCTGCTCGATCGCGAGGGCGAGCCCACGCGCTTCACCTATGCCTACAACGTGCCGCCGGGCCCGGGCCGCACGGCGCCCTTCGAAACGGTCGGACCCGTTCCGCACGGCCAGTCGCAGCCCGATTTCGGGGCACTGATCGGCTCGCTCGAGGCCGAATTTGCGCGGCACTCGCGCGCCCGCGCCGTCAAGGCCAAGGACGGGCTCGCCATCCTGATCCACGTCGGGGAGAAGAGCCGGCGCGGAGCGATGGCGAACGCCGAAGCACGCCTTGGGGAGCTCGCGGCGCTCGCCGAGACGGCGGGAGTGGCGGTGGCCGATCGCGTGGTTCAGTTGCGCGACCAGTTGGATCCGAAGCTCGTGCTCGGTTCGGGCAAGCTCGCCGAGGTCGTGATGCGCGCCATCGAGCTCGACGTCGAGACGTTGATCTTCGACGCGGACCTCACGCCGGCGCAAGCGCACGGGATCGCCGAGCGCACCGATCTCAAGGTGCTCGATCGCACGCAGCTCATCCTCGACATCTTCGCGCAGCGCGCGGAGAGTCGCGACGGCAAGCTCCAGGTCGAGCTCGCGCAGCTCAAGTACAGTTTGCCGCGCCTCGGGCAGAAAGACGATGCGCTGAGCCGCCTCACGGGCGGGATTGGCGGGCGCGGGCCCGGCGAAACGAAGCTCGAGCTCGGGCACCGCCGTGCGCGCGAGCGCATCCAGCGCCTCGAGCGCGAGCTCACGCAGATCGCCAAGCAGCGCGGCGTGCGAAAACAGCGCCGCGACCACAGCGGCCTCACGCGCATCGCCATCGTCGGCTACACGAACGCCGGCAAGAGCACGCTCTTGAACGCCCTCACCCGGGCCGAGGTGCTCGCCGAGGACAAGCTCTTCGCGACGCTCGATCCGCGCTCTCGCCGCCTGCGCCTGCCGTCCGGGCGCGTCCTCATCCTGAGCGACACCGTGGGCTTGATCCGGCACATGCCGAAAGCGCTCTTCGCCGCATTTCGCGCCACGTTCGAGGAGGCCGTCGGCTCCGATCTCCTGCTCGAGCTCGTGGATGCCTCGAATCCCGAGCACCCCGAGCACCTCGAGACGACCGAGCTCGTGCTCGCCGAGCTCGGCCTCGTCGATCGGCCGCGAATTCGCGTCTACAGCAAGGCCGATCGCCTGACGCCGGAGGAGCGCGCCGTCATCACTGACCGCCACGACGGCATCATGCTTTCCGTGCACGAACCCGAGTCGCTCTTTCAGTTGCGCGACGCCCTCTCCGCAGCCACCGAGCGCGCGCAAGCCACGCACGAGCCGGTGATCGAAACGATCGAGCAGAGCTACTAACAGGGGGGCCTTGCCCCCCGCGGCTCGCTTCGCGACCGCTCCCCCCGCCCGCCTACCGGCGGGCTCGCTCCGCTCGCGTTTTCGCACTTTCATTCTTCGGGTGCGACGCGCGGAGGCTCCTCGGTGGGGAGGGGAGATACAGTTGCCCCCCGCTTCGACGCGGCGAGGTGCGGCCCGCGTGCTCGGCCTTCGGCCTCCGCGCACGGGTGCCCCCTGACGCGG
>DATMCL010000038.1:0-9207 GCA_035558375.1 Polyangiaceae bacterium | reverse complement strand
CACGCCAGCAGGAAGACGGGCGCGCCGGGCCCGAATTTCGCTTCGGCACCCTGGACGCGAAAGCGCACCGTGATGGCCGGATCCTGGACGTCCTTGTAGTTCGCGCTCGCTTCCTGGTTGGAGAGCGGCGTCGAGAGCTTGTAGCTGTACGGAACGATGCGGTGCGCGCGGTAGATGCGACCCTTGTCCCAGAGCTGCTTGAAGACCCACCACACCGACTCCATGAACGTCGGGTCCATGGTCTTGTAGTCGTTGTCGAAGTCGACCCAGCGCCCCATGCGCGTGACGACGCTGCGCCACTCGCCAACGTAGGTGAGCACCATCGAGCGGCATTGCTCGTTGAACTCGGAGACGCCGCGCGCGCGGATGTCGGGTGCGCCGTTCAGGCCGAGCGCGTCTTGCGCCAGGTTCTCGATCGGGAGGCCGTGGCAATCCCAGCCGAAGCGCCGCTCGATGTTGTAGCCGCGCATCGACCAGTAGCGGAGGACGATGTCTTTGATCGTGCCGACGAGCAGGTGCCCGTAGTGCGGCGTGCCGGTCGCGAAGGGCGGGCCGTCGTAGAACACGAACTCAGGGCGGTCTTTGCGCCGGCGGTTCGACTCGTGGAACGCGTCGAGCTCGTTCCAGAGCCCGAGCACGCCCCGCTCCATCTCGGGCAGGTTCGGGTCCGAGGGTAGCTTCTCGAACGGGCTCTTCGGGGCCATCGAGACGGGCTCTTACCAGAAATTACCCCGCATGCGGGCGGGGTCGTACACTGCCTCAAATGTCGCTCGACCGCGCGATCGACGCCTATCTCGATCATCTGCGCGTCGAGCGGGCCCTGTCGCCCAACACGCTCACGGCGTACGCGACCGACCTCGCCAAGCTCGCGCACTTCGCCGAGGAGCGCTCGGTCACGGCGCCCGCGGGGCTCGACCTCGGAACGGTGACGAGCTGGCTCTCGGCGCTCGCGCGCGAAGGCATCGGGGCGCGCTCGGCGGCCCGCCATCTTTCGGCTTTGCGGGGCCTCTGCAAGTTCCTCGTGCGCGAGGGGCTCCTCGAGCACGACCCGACTTCCCTCACCGCGCGGCCGCGGCTCGGCCGCCGCCTGCCGCGCGCGCTCGGCGAGGCGGAGCTCGTGCGCCTGCTCGAGACGCCCGACGTGACCACCCTGCGCGGCCTGCGCGATCGCGCGATGCTGAGCGTCGCGTACGCGGCGGGGCTGCGCGTGAGCGAGCTCGTGCGTCTCGAGCTCGGCGACATCGACACGAAGCGGGGCGTCGTCTCCGCGCTCGGCAAAGGCGGCAAGCGGCGGCTCGTGCCACTCGGCGAGGTCGCGCTCGCTCATCTCGACGAGTACCTGCGTGCCCGCGAAGAGGACGACGCCCAGCGCGAGAAGCGCGCGACGAAGCGCGCCACGAAGAAAGGCGCCGCGAAGAACGAGAAGCTCGTGTTCCGCTCACCGCGCGGCGGTGCCCTCACCCGCCAAGGCTTCTGGAAGATCGTCGGGCAGCACGCGCGCGCCGCGGGCCTGCGTGGCGGGGCCCATCCGCACCAGCTGCGCCACTCGTTCGCGACCCACCTCTTGCGCGGCGGCGCCGACCTGCGAAGCGTTCAGACGCTGCTCGGCCACGCCAACGTCGTAACGACCGAGATCTACACGCATGTCACGCGTGACCACGTGCGGGACGCCCACCGGCGCGCGCATCCACGCGCGTAGCGCTCGCCTTCGAGCCCTGCTGGGCTACTTCTCGATCGGGAAGCCCTTCGAGGGCGGCGCGGGCGGGGCGCTCGACTTCGGGGGCGGAGGCGGGCTCGGAGGCGGTGCCGCGGGTGCGGTCGGCTTGGGTGGCGGCGGCGCAGCGGGAGGCGGCGCAGCGGGAGGCGGCGCAGGTGGAGGAGCTGCTGGCGGCGGGGGAGCAGCCGGTGGCGGCGCGGCCGTCTCGCTCGGCGCCGGAGCCGGCGGCGGGGGCGGCTCGGCCGAGGCACCCACGGGCGGTGGCGGCGGTGGCTCGGGCGGAGCCCCGCTCGGAGCGCGGTGGCCCGACGTCCCTGCCGGGTACTTGTCGGCGCGCTCGGTACTCGTGTCCGCCGCCGCCGACTTCTGCCCCTGGTTCACGACGATGCCCCAGATCATCATCGCGGTGCCGATGGCCGCAGGCAGGAAAACGCCCGTGCACGTGGCCGCCTGATTGTCCCTCTGCTTCGAGCACTCGGACATGCCCGCGGCAATGTTCAGCACGCCGTAGCCGAGCACGATGCCGCCAACCACGGCGTGGACGTTACCCGGGTAGTCGATCTCCGAAATATCGTCGCGGCGGATCGCGAACGTGCCGCCGTGGTCGTTCTCGACGAAGATCTCCTCCGGGGAGCCGCCGACGATGTCGCCCTCGACGTCCGGGCCCTGCAGGCGGCTGATGGTCGACGTCGTGGAGCACCCCGCCACGAGCGCCACGAGCACCATGGCTACTTGTCTCCGCACCTTGATACGAAGGGTAAGGAAAGTCGCGCAGGGAGGTCAAGGTCGCGCACTTTTACCGGATGAACCGGGGCGAAATGCCTAGGAGCGCGAAAAGCACGCCCGCTGCCACGAAGGCGTGTCCACATGGTATGCCCTCGAGAAGCCGTGCCTTTCACCGTCAGCGAGCCACGCGCCCCGCTCACACCCGTGCTGGTCGAAGTGCCACACGCGGGGCTCGAGCTCGACCCCCAGGCCCTGTCGACGCTCGCAGCGTCGGCTCGGGCGCTCGGCGCCGATGCGGATCTCTACGTCGACGAGCTCTACGCCGATGCGCCAGACGTGGGGGCCGGGCTCATTTCAGCGCGCATGAGCCGCTACGTCTGCGATCTGAATCGCGCGGACAGCGACGTGGACGCGCTCGCCGTCGAGGGCGGGACGGCGCGTTCTTCCCCGCACGGCTTCGTCTGGCGCACGACGACTGAAGGCCGTCCGGCGTTGCTCGGCGCCCTGACGAACGCCGAATACCAGCGTCGCGTGGAGCTCTACCATCGCCCGTACCACGAGCGGATCTCTGCGCTGCTCGAGGAGCGCCGCGCGAGGCACGGCTTCGCGGTGCTGCTCTGCGCGCATTCGATGCCGAGCCGCGGGCGCGATGGGCACGACGACGCGGGCGTCGAGCGCGCGGACATCGTCCCCGGAACGCGCGGCCGCACCACCGCCGGCGCGCCCGTGATCGCGCTGGTCGAGGATCTGGCGGCGCGCGAGGGCTTCAAGCTGCGCCACGACGAGCCGTATCGCGGCGGCTACAGCACCGGCCATTACGGGCGTCCGCGCGAGCGTGTGCACGCGATCCAAATCGAGCTTGCCCGGCGGCTCTACATGGACGAGCGCACGCTCGCGAAGCGTCCGACGGAGTTCGCCCGCCTCCGCCGCTTCTGCAAGGAGCTCGTCGCCGCGCTCGGCACGCTGAAGCTCCCGTAACGAGCTCCGGATTCGGCCTGCGGGCCGCTTTTTGCGGCTTCCGAAGCATGCACAGTTGAACAGGGCAAAATCCTGCGCTAGGGTCCGCGCCCCGTCATGGCCCGCAGCGAGATCACCGGCAAGCGCAGAATGCATGCGCGCAACGTTTCCCACTCCAACATCAAGACGATGCGCTGGCAGCACGTGAACGTGCAGAGCCGCAAGCTCTGGGTCCCCGAGCTCGGGCGTAGCGTCGCGATCAAGGTCACGACCAGCGACCTCCGCACGATCGACAAGATCGGGCTCCTCGCCTACGCGAAGCGCCACGGCGTCAAGCTCGCGTAGTCCGCGCCGTCACGTCTTGTCTTTCGAGTAACTCGCCGTCGATGCGAGCCGCGCGGTCTCGCGCCTAGCGCCCCGACCGCTGCGGCAAGACGCACCCCACGAAGCGCAACCCGAACGGCTTCGGCCCGAGCTCCGCGCACGGCACGCCTTGCGCTCGCAGCACGCCGAGCACGGGGTGCAATTCGGGAACGAGCGCGCTCTTGAAGCGGCCCGAGGCGAGCAGGCTCGCAACGAAGCCCGGCGGCACGAGGTGCTCGCGCTCGGCGACGCCGTACCAGGTCGAGTCGATGACCATCGCCGGGTAGCGGCTGTCGCTCGAGTTCCAGGGGAGCGCCCACACCTCCTCGTCGGAGAAGAGCGGTTTGGGCAGCGCCGCGACGGCAGCGGCCATACGCTCGAGCTCGCGCGCGTCGGAGTCGGCGCAGAAGACGAGGCGCCCCGAGCCGCGGACGCCCGCAAGCTGCAGCAAGGGGAATACGGCGAGCGGCAGGGCGAGCGCCGCGCCGAGGAGCGAGATACGCGGGGACATGGACTCGCGCGAGCGTGCCCAGGCGGACCATGACGCGAGCGCCGCAAGCACGTAGCCCTCGAAGAGCTGGTTCTTGTTCGAGCCCTCGCGCCCAAATGCCACGATGCCGAAGGCGATCGCGACGAGCGCGGCGCCGATCACCTGGCGATTCGCGAGCGAGAGCGACCGAAAGCGCGCGAGCCGCGGGCCCTCGCCCGTGAACCAGAACGCCAGCGGGAAGAACCCGAGGATCCACAGGTTCTGCGGCAGCGTGCGTTCGAGAACGCCGAGCAGCAGCGTGAGCTTGAAGCGGCTCGCCGCGGGCGCCGTGACGACATTGAAGCGGTACACGTCGCCCCCGATGACGAGCGCCGTCGCGACCAGAATGGCGAAAGGCGCGCCGAGCACGAAGGCGTCGCGAAAGCGCCGGCCCACGGCGAGGCCGAGCATCAACCCGACGAACGTGAGGATGCACGACTGCTTGAAGCTCCACGCCAGGAAGAACAGGAGCGATGCCGCGGCGAGCGTGCCGAGGCCTCGCCCTTCGCGGCGCAATGCGAGGCCGAGGCCGCCGAGCGCGAACACGACCGCCCACACGTCGGGGCGGACGCTCAGCACCCACCACGACGCGAACTGGGTTCCGCACCAGACGACGAACCCGAGCGCACCGAGCGTCAACCATCCGGTTCGGTCCCGCGGCGGCGCAAGGCCAGCCCCGACGCGGACGAACGCCAAGGCACCGACCGCCGCGCCGAACAGCGTCAAGAAGCGCGGCACGAAGAGCAGCCGCTCCCCGTCGACGCCGAAAACGCGCAGCACGGAGACGTACGCTTGGTAGAAGCCGAAATTGTAGAAGGAGATGCTGTACGGCGGGCGTGTCGGCCACTCGTAGAGCTCGTGCCCGTGCAGCAGCCGCCAGAGCGCGTAGACGCATGGGCTCTCGCGCCCCTCGGCGATCGACCAGCGCCAGCAGGACGTCCACGAAGAGACGCGGACATAGAGCACGACGAGCGCACCGAGCGCCGCCACCATGAGCAGCCACGCGGCGACACGAGATCCCTTGCGCTCCAACGGGTCCCTTTCGTCGAGAACGGGCGCTAGCCCGCCGCGCGACTCCACACTGCGACGACGGATTTTCCGAGCCGGCGACCGAAGCACGGATCGAGCAGGCGCGAGAGCGGAACCATGAAGCTGTCCCAGGTCTTGATCTGTGCAGGCGTCGGGCGCTCGCTCTTCAAGAACGCCCGGTTCGCGAACGAGGCGACCACGCCCACGGAGTCGAGGTAGAAACGGCGCTCGAGCGCGAGATCCGCGGGGCCGACCGCGGTGAGCGTGCCGGCGTCGTAGCGGCGGAAATGGCCGATCGCGCGATCGAACTCGCTGTAGAGGGCCTGGTGCGCGGGCGCGAGCACGACCAGGTGCCCGCCCGGACGCAACAGGGCCGCGGCCCGCACGAGCTCGGCGCGGTCGTCCTCGATATGCTCGAGCACGTCGATGTAGAGGATCGTGTCGTAGCGGTCGGGCGTCGGGGTCGCGGTGGTACCCACGACCACGCGACAACCGAGGTCCTTCACCTCGGTTTCAGCGCGGGCGGCGAGCGCCGCGTCGGGCTCCAGGCAGTGCCAGCTCCGTACTTCCGGATTCTGAAGCACGCGCGTGTTCGTCCCGATGCCCGCGCCGACCTCGAGCACGTCGCCGCGAACCCAGCGCACGATGCTCTTCGCCCAGTACGCCTTCCAGCGCGTCGCCGCCGCAAAGAGCTCGAGCTCCGTGCCGATGTAGTGACCGGCGTCAGGCTGCACCGCGCGCTCCGAGCGGGAGCGTCCCGCTCACGAAGATCGAGTAGTCACGGCACGGCAGGAAGGTGGCGCTCGTACGCGTGCTGATCAAAGACAAAACGAGGCTAAATGCCACGCTCGCGACCTGGATGCTGAGGACGAGAAGCAGGCCCGCCGTGTACGTCGCCCAGCCCGGAATGGCCAGCGTCGTGGCAAAGCGAATTCCGACGACGCCCAGCAGCGCGGCCGCGAGCGCGCCGACGACGCCCAAGCTCGCGACGAGCAGCCGCGTGGCAACCACGTCGTGGAACGTCGCGATGCCCCCGATGCCGTGCATGACGAGCGCGATGAGCCCCCCCATCTGGGAGCGCCCCATCGCGCGCGAGCCGCGATCGGTCGGTAAGCGCACCTGGGGCAAGCGCGAGCGCAAGGCGGCGCCGGCATAGTGGTTCCAGAGCTCGGACATGCACACGAGGCGCGGCAAAGCGCTCGCCGGCAGCACGCTGAAGTTGCCGACCCGCACGGGGACGCCCGTGAGCGCGCGATGCAGAAGCCGGTAGAAGAAATACCCGGCGCGAAACACGAGACCCTCGAGCCGCTTGCGCCGCTCAGCGAACACCATCGAGCCCGGGGTGCGCCGGAGCTCCGCGAGCAGGCGCGGGATATCCTCGGCGCGGTCCTCCCCGTCGGCGTCCATCACGAGCACCGCGTCGCACGGTACGGCGTCGTAGAGGTGGCAGAGCGCGACGGCGATCGCGCGCTGGTGGCCGAGGTTGCGCTTCAGCACGAGCACGTCGATGCGAGAAAGGCCGCGCGGCGCGAATCCGGCCCAACCCACCTGCCCCGCGGGGCTGCCGTCGTCGACGAGGAGAACGCGCGCCTCCACGCCGACAAGGGCCGAAACCTGCTCGTCCACGGCGCGGCAGACGACGCTCGCTGCCTCGAAGTCCCGGAAGACCGGCATGACGACGACCAGCCGGAAGGGGGCCGTCCCTGAAGGTTGGGGTGCGGCTACCTCGGTCACCGGGTAGCGGCCATCGCCTTAGGACCGTCCATCGCGAGCAGTCGCGCGCCAACCAGACGGGCAAAGCGGTGAGAAGGAAACTCGATCAAGCGCGCGAACAGGTAGCAGCCCACGAGCACGAAGGTGGTCAGAAGGAACCAGTTCGTGTACCGCCCGAGATCAGGCAGGCCGAGGAGCCCGAACAGGGCCACGGCCTGCAAGTGCACGAGGTAGATCGAGTAGCTCCAGCGGCCGCCGCGCTCGAGCAGGGGCGGCGCCGGGAACGCGCGCCGGTAGCTGATTTCGCGCACGAGCCACAGCGCGGCGAGGAAGCCGAATAGATTGAGCGTCAGCGGGTATTTGAGCGGGCTGTGGAAGCGCAGCACGCTCGCAACGAAAGCCGCGCCCCAGACGCCGAGACGCCAGGCCCAGATCGCCGTGCGGGTCGGGACCGGCTGCGGCTTCGACACGATCTCCGCGAGCTCGCAGCCCGCGAGCCAAACGGGAAGCCCCAGGATCCAGTTGAGCCCCACGCCGTACGACGGGTAATTGCCGGCGCGTGGGTCGGTCGCGAAGACCACGAGCGACAGAACGTACGACACCAGAATGACGCGCCGGAAGCCGAAGCGGCTGCCGAGCCGCCGCAGCAACGGATAGATGAGGTAGTAGATCTCCTCGCACACCAAGCTCCAGAGGATCGAATCGGTGAGCAGCGTGAGTTTCACGCCGACGGCGTTCCCGAGCACGATCGCGGCCGCCATGGGGACCAAGATCCGCACGTAGCGCCGCGCGTAGTACGAGAGGTACGGGATGCGCGCGCCGTCGCGGTACGGGTAGTGGATGCAGAAGCCCGAGACGACGAAGAACACGATCACGGCGGCCGGGCCGGGAATCGCGTTGTAGTAGACGGCTCTCGCCGCCTTCACGACGAAGTCGTTCGACCCGGCAGGGCCGAAGATCGGGACGAAGCCGATGTGGCCGAACACGACCGCGAGGGCGGCAACCAAGCGCACGGTGTCGAGCCCGCCGACGTGCTTGGTCCCGGTCGTACTCGGCGGCGCCGTGAACGGCACGTCGGTGTGCGCTTCGGCAACGAGCGTTGACTCACCCATCGGGCAGCGACGCTAGCAAGCGACTCCTCGCCTGCAAAGCCCGCGTTTTCGAGGCAAAAACGTCTCAGCGTCGCGTCGGGACGAGCCAGCGCCCCGAGCCGCGTGCGATCGAGAGGTGCGATTTGCGCGAGCGCGGTCCCGCCTGCAGCGTCGCCGTCGCTTCGACGGGTACGCCATTGTCGTCGCAGGCAATGGCCACGGGTGCAAAAGCAGGAATGCGCGCTCCCGGCGAGACGCGCGGCGTGCCGCGCCGCACCGGGACGGCACCGAGCGCCGCGACCAAGCCGAGCGCCGGTACGTCGAGTCCCGCACCCACCTGCTCGTAGCAAAGCACCGCGAAGACCCCGTTCGCATCCACGGCGCAGATACCGTGGCGCTCGCCACCGGGCGCGACCGCATCCGGCTTGGCTTCGGCCCAGGGCGCTTCGAGGAAGGTCGTGCCGCGCAGGACACGTGCGTGGGCTTCGAGCGCTACGTCCTCGGTTGCTACGAAATCGGCGGGGGAGAGCAGCCCGCCTTCGCTAGGGCTCGCGAGGTGTAGCAGCGGTCGCACGAAGGCGGACTCCGCGAGGGCGGCGGGCCCCACCGAGGCGATGCGTGCGAGCAGGCGCGAGCGCTCGGGCGCACCCGCCGCGGTCGCCTCACGTGCGCCGACTTTGGCGACCGACGTGAGCGTCGCGCGCTGGTCGTACGCGAGCGCCACCGTGAGCGCGGCAACTCCCGTCGGCAGCGCCACACGCGACGCGACCGGCACGTTCTCCGTGACGAAGCCGCGCGGGCGGCGCACCCCGAGCCCGGGCTGTCGCAAGCGCCCGTCGAAGGCGCGCCCGCCGCTCCCAACGCCCGCAACCACGAGCGTGAGCGGGCCGAGCAGCACGTCGGGATGGGCGCCCGCTGCGGCAAAGAAGCCCCCGACGACGGCGGCCACGGCGCTCTTCGAGCGCGCGAGCTCCTCGGAAGCGAGCTCCTCGACCCGGTCGTCCGTGGCGAGCGCGACGGCGCGGGTTCTCATGCGTCGTCAAGCTCTTCGTCGTCGTCGTCGTCGTCGTCGTCGTCGTCGT
>DATMCL010000037.1:0-19277 GCA_035558375.1 Polyangiaceae bacterium | reverse complement strand
GTTGGGTTGGGCGAGGGAGAGGCGGGAGGTGAGGGCGATGGCGATGGAGGCTGTGAGAGCGAGCGCGGGGAGGCGCATGGTTAGAAGGCGTATTGGAGGGTGAGGCCTGCGCTGGGGCCGCCTTCGGTGAAGACGCGGGCTTGGTAGCCGCCGCGCGCGGCGATGCCGATGCCGGCGCCGGCGTCGACGGCGACTTCGCCGAAGAGGCGGACGCCGTAGTCGTCGGCGTGGGGCATGTTGGTGACCTCGACGACGGGAGAGACGGTGACGCGCGGGGCGGCGACGATGTCGACGCGGCTGTAGAAGCGATTGCCGAAGACGTAGATGCTTTCGAAGCCGAGCGTGAGCTTCGAGCCGTAGGGGTCTCCGAAGAGGAGCGCGCCACCGGCGCCCATCGCGAAGCCGACCTCGGTGACGCTCGTGAGGAACTCGGCCTCGACGTGGAAGATGTCGACGACGCGGAAGCGGACGGAGGGGGCGCCGTAGTTGAGGCCCACCTTGAAGCGGTCGTCCGGAGCGGTGCCGGGGGCTTGCGACTCGCTGAGCGCGACGGGCGAGCGGCCCCGCACGACACCGATGCGCAAGCTGAACTCCGTGACCCGCGTGAGCGGCCGATACGTGTAGCCGCCTTCGACGCGGAAATAGCCGTCGCGCACGTCGGCGGTGCCGCCGCTCGACGCTTCGGCGGTGCTCTTGCCGAACGAGACGTAGTCGGCCGACGTGAAGAACACCGAGCGCCGCCCGCCGAGCCGCTCGAGCAGCGCTTTCTCGCGCACCTCGTCGAGGTCGTCGGGGATCTGCACGACGTGCAGGTGGTCGCGGCTCGCGAACACGGGCACGCGCGCGCCGTCGAGCGTCTCGAGCTCGATGGCATAGGCGACCGTGCCGGGGAGCACTTGGTCGGCTGGAACCTCCGCGACGTAGGGCGCGTCGAGCGAGCGCTTGAACTCGACCTCGCGGAGCTCCGGGCGTGCCGGTGTGCGCACGACGAGCAGCGCGCGCTTGACGAGCTCCGGGTGGTCGATGCTCGCCCGGACGAACAGCGGCTCATGCGGCTTTTCGACCGACAGTGGCGCGTGGTGCAAGCGGGGCTCTGCGGGCGCCGGCTCGGCGTGCGCGGGGTGTGCTTCGTCGGGAGGGGCCGCGGGCGGCGCTGCGGGCGGGGTCGCCGGCGCGTGAGCTTCGGCCGGAAATGTCGCCGTCGCCGCCGCGGGGGGCTCGGGTGATGCCGGCGGGTCGCTCGCCCCCGCCGCGTGGGCTGGCAGCACGGCGAGCGCAAGCAGAGCGCGCAGAGTGCGAACGAGCCGGAGCTTCTGACAGGTCACCATTGGTACGCAATTGCTCCGCCCACGCCCGGTCCGGCGTGGTTGATGGTGCGGCCCTGGTACGAGCCGCGAACGGAAACCGTGAGCTCTGGAAGAAAGCGGTAGCCGACCTGCGCGATCGCTCGCGCGCCGACGTCGCCTTTGCCGTTCGAGGCCCCGGGCGAGCCGGCGTCGTCGCCGTGCGCGGTCGCACCGGCGGGTTGGTTCGTGATCTCGGTGCGCAGCACGATCGGAACCCTCGGGAACGTCGCGAGCGTCAGCTCCACGATGCCGCGCAAGCCGACGGTGCCGAGCACCTCGCCTCCGAGCGTCAGGTTCGTGCTCTCGTCGTTGCCAAGCCGAAGGTGCAGCTGCATGCCGCCGGTCACGCCCGACTTCTGCAGTCCCACGACGCCGCGTCCGATGAGCCCCGTGAAATGCGAAATCCCGTATTCTCCCTCGAGGTAACCGTAGGTGAGCCCGACGGTGCGACCGTCGAGGTGCTTGTCGTCGAGGTCCGAGAGCGAGCCGCCCCGTCCGCGGTACACGCCGAAGCCCGTTCGCATCGCGCGCACGCCTTCGTCCTGAAAGCGCATGCCGACGTAGCCTTCGGTCTGCCAGGTGACGTCGTTCTCGTGCCCGACGTTCCAATTCGCGTAGTCGGTCCAGACCGTCGCAACCGACGCGTGGTGGAGGGGCGGCGCCGCTTGGGGCGCGTCCACGACCGAGAGGTGGAACGGGAGCTCCGGCGCGCCGACCACCGGGATCGCCTGCCCGCTAGGGGTCGTCGCCTCGATGAAGTATTCGACGCCCGGCGCCTTCACGCGCTCCGCGGGGAGCGTCACCGTGAAGTACCCGTCTCCCGCGCGCTGCATCGGGGTCGAGGTGTACGAGACCTCGCTCGGATTGCGCGCATGGATGACGGCGCCCGTCCCCGTGTCGAGCTCGATGCCGAGCGTCACGGGCCGGCCCGAGAGACATTCGGAGGGCGCCTCGAAGCTTCGGAGCGCCGGCGTGTCGGCGTCACTCTTCGCTTCGAGCACCGCGAGGCGGCGGAGCTTCTGCGCTTCTTCCCACAGCACCGCCGCGTAGCGCCCCTTCGGGTTTTTTCGGACGTAGTCCTCGTAGCCGAGGATGCGCGCTTTCACGCCTTTCCCTTTCACGGCGTCGAGCAGCGCTGCGATCGCCTCGGTTTCCGAATCGTGTGTCGCGCCGTTCTGCGCCGCGCTGCCAACGCCTGCGACGGGCGCCACCGTGTCCGTCTTCGGCGCGGACGGGGCTGCCGCGAGGGCGGGATGCGCGGCAGGGATTGGCGGAGCAGACGCTCGGTCGGACTCGATCCGCCGCGGTCCTGGCAGCACGACGATGTCGCCGGGCGCCGGCTCACGCGCGAGCGAGCCGAACGGCCGCGCCAGCGAGAGACTCGCGCGAACTTGCGTGAGCCTCAAGCGCCCGATCAAGAACTGATCGCTGATCTCGGCTCCCGTCACCGGGTGCTTGAGCTTGAGCGGTCGCCAGAGCTCGACGATGGCGCCGGTCTTGGCGCCGTCGGAGGCCGCTAGGTCGACGATGATGTCGCCAGCGTCGAGCTCGAGCACGTGTCGTTGAATCGCCGCCGCGCTGGGCGGCTCCGCGCATCGCGCGAGCTCGGTCCACGTCACGCTCGTGAACGCGAGGAGCGTTGCAACGAAGCGTCGCGTGCGCTGCACTCTTGCCGTCATCCTGGGGAGTGCATGAGCAACAGACGTGCCTCCCTCGCGAACTGGTCAAATCACTGCGGTTTGTGGCCTCCGAAGGCCGCAGAGTGCCCGCCGGTCCGTGCAACCCGGGAGCGGCGCTGTGCGGAGCACTGGGCAGTGGGGGTGGGTGCGGCCCGGAAGTGCCCGGCAGCGCTCAGCGAAAGCGCGAGGTGCCGCGTTCGACCGGCGCGTCGCCGCCGAGACGGCGCGCGACGAAGGCGTTCTGGCAGACGCGAGCCCGCACGCCCTGCTCGAGGCACCGCACGAGCTCGTAGTCGTACGGCGTCACCAGGCACTCGTGGATCTGCTCGTCCACCTTCGCGCGGACGCGCGGGTCGTCGAGATCCTGCTCCATTCGCACGCCGAACATCCGGTAGGCGAGCGTGCGGCACTCGAGCGGCCCCGGGAGCTTGCGCTGGCAGCCCGTCGCGAGCAAGAGCGCTAGGAGTAGCGCCGAGCGCTTCACGTCATGCCCTGAGGCTTGCGCCGAGCTCGGTTCCGGCAGCCGCCAGCATGCGCGTCTCGACCGCGTCGACTTCGTGATCGGTCAGGGTGCGTGCGTCGGCCGCGTCGGCGCGAGCCTTGGGATCGCGGTAAACCACGCGGAAGGTGAGCGAGCGCCGCCCCGACGGCACCGAACCGCCCCGAAATTCGGCTGCGACCTCGATCGACTCGCAGAGCTCGCCGGCCGCCCGCTGCAGCACGTCCGCGACGGTGCCCGCGCGCACCTCCTCGCTCACGACGAGCGAAACGTCGCGGGTGATGGCCGGCAGCCGCGGTATCGTGCGGTAGCGCGCAGGTCCCGCGCTCTGCCGCTCGAGCGCGTCGAGCTCGAGCTCGATCGCCTGCGCACCGCCGCCAAGCTCGAAGGCAAGGACGACGTCGGGATGCAGCGGCCCGAAGCGTCCGACGACTTCCTCGCCGATCAGGATTTCGCCCGCGCCGCGCGGGTGGAGATGCGGATGGCTTCCCGGTTCCGGCGCGTTCCGCACCGTCGTGCGCTGCCCGGTCACGCGCTCCACGAGCTCGATCGCGAGCGCCTTCGCGTCGTACACATCGACGTCCGGTGGATCCAGCGTGAGGCGCTCGAGGCGCGGGCCCGCGAGGATCGCGGCGAAGCGCAGGCGCTCCGTGGGCAACTTGCCGACGTCTTCAGCGAGACGCGGCCGCGCGCCGCCGCTCGCCCGAGCGACGGGGGCGTGGAAGGTGGCGCCGAGCGCGAAGAGGCGAACGCGCGTTTCGCCTCGGCGCCGCGCGCGGCTGAGCGCTTGCAGAAGCCCGGGCAAGAGGGTCGTGCGCATCACGCTGCGCTCCTCGCCGAGCGGGTTCTTGACCGTGACGCTCGGCGCCGGTGCTTGCAGGCGCCGGAGATCGGCCGGGTCGACGAAGGCGTACGTCAGCGTTTCGGAGAGACCGAGCCCCTGCGCCACGTCGAGCACGCGGCGCTCGAGCTCGCCCGCGCTGCGCGCGTGCTGCGGCGGCGCATCCGGGAGCCGCTCGGGGATGGCGTCGAGGCCGCGCATGCGCGTCACCTCGTCGATGAGGTCCGCTTCGATGGTCACGTCCGGCCGGTGTGAGGCGCCCTCGACCTCGATCGCGGCCGTCGCGCCGCTGCCGGAGCGATCGGTGATGGAAAAGCCGAGCCGCTCGAGGATCTCGACGGCCTCGGCGAACGGAACCGGCGTCCCGACTATGTCGTCGAGCCTAGCTGAGCGCAGCCGGATCTTCGGCGGATGCGTGGCGGGCCCCTTCGCGTGAATCGCGCCGTGGACGACGCTGCCGCCCGCGAGCTCCGAGAGCAGCACCTTGGCGCGCTCGAGCACGGTCGGTACGGCCCCGAAGTCGACGCCGCGCTCGAAGCGGTGGCTCGACTCCGTATGCAAGCCGTGGCGTCGCGACGTGCGTCGCACACCGCGCGGCTGGAAATAGGCGCACTCGAGCAAGACCCGGCGCGTGCTCGCGCGGATCTCGCTGTCTTCGCCGCCCATCACTCCCGCGAGAGCGCTCGGTCGCTCGCCGTCGGCGATCACGAGATCGTCCGTGTCGAGCTTGCGCTCCACGCCGTCGAGCGTCTTGAACGGCTCGCCCGGCGTGGCACGCCGCACGACGATGCGCGCGCCGCGCACCCGGTCGAGGTCGAACGCATGCAGCGGCTGCCCGTATTCGAAGAGCAGGAGATTGGTCACGTCGACGACGTTGGAAATCGGGCGCACTCCCAGGCTTTCCAGCCGATAGCGCAGCCAGAGTGGCGAGGGTGCGATCGTCACGTCGAGGACGGCGCCCGCGCCGTAGTGCGGGCAGCGCTCGGTGTCGCGATTCTCGATGCTGATGAGCGATTCGAGCTTCACGTCCGACGTCTTCGGCGGCGTGCCCACGACCGGCTTGGGGAACGGGATGCGATAGAGCGCCGCGAGATCACGCGCGACGCCGACGTGGCCGAGCGCGTCGGGTCGGTTGCTCGTCACGTCGATCTCGAAGATGGTGTCGACCGCGCTCGGCACGACCTCCGCGAGGGTGCGCCCCGGCTCGGTGCTGCCCGCCGCGAGCACGATGATGCCCTCCGCCGTCGCTGCGAGGCCGAGCTCGCTCTCGCTCACGAGCATGCCCTCGCTCTTCACGCCGCCGATGTCGCGCGCGGCGAGCGGGCCCGGTAGCGTCGGCAGGCGAGCACCGAGCGGGGCGAGCACCACGAGACCCCCCGGATCCGGAACGTTCGCCGCGCCGCACACCACCTCCTGCGTGCCACGGCCGTGGTCCACGGTGACGAGGCGCAGGCCCGAGCGCTTGGGGTGCGGAGCGACCGCCGTCACGCGCGCCACCCGGACCTCGCCGAGCGCCTGCCCGTACGGCTCCATGCGATCCACGGGCAGCCCGATCGAGCTCAGCCGGTCCGAAAGCTCGGCTGCCGTGGCGTTGAGATCAGGCAAAAGCTGCTTGAGCCAAGAATGCGAAATGCGCATGAACGAGGCCGCGACCCTAGCACTTCCAAGACCCCGGGAGAGCTGCTAACCGGGGGAGTCCATGCCGACCATCGACATGCCGCTCGCCGAGCTCGAGCGCTACATGGGAAGGAACCCGCGACCCGCGGATTTCGACGCCTATTGGGAGCGCGCTCTCGGAGAGATGCGCGCCGTCGATCCCGCGGTCGAGCTCGTGCCTGCCAAGATCCAGACGAGCTTCGCCGAGTGCTTTCATCTCTACTTCACGGGCGTGCGCGGCGCGCGCCTGCACGCGAAGCTCGTGCGCCCGCGCGCTCCGAAGGGACGCTGCCCGGCGCTGCTCCGCTTTCACGGCTACTCGATGAACAGCGGCGACTTCGCCGACAAGCTCGCATGGGCGGCGGCCGGCTTCGTCGTCGCGGCGCTCGACGTGCGCGGTCAGGGCGGTCTCAGCGAGGACGCCGGCGCGGTGCGCGGCAACACCCTCCAGGGTCACATCATCCGCGGCCTGGAGGACGAGCCCGACGCGCTGCTCTTCCGCCACGTCTTCCTCGATACGGCGCTGCTCGCGCGTGTCGTCGCCGCCATGCCCGAGGTGGACTCGGAGCGCCTCGGCGCCGCCGGGGCGTCGCAAGGTGGAGCCCTCACGCTCGCTTGTGCCGCGCTCGAGCCGCGAATCAAGCGGCTGGCGCCCGTGTATCCCTTCCTCTCCGACTATCGCCGCGTCTGGGAGATGGACCTCGCCAAGGACGCGTACCACGAGCTTCAGCTCTTCTTTCGGCGCCACGACCCGACGCACGAGCGCATCGACCACTGGTTCGAGCGGCTCGGCTACATCGATGTGCAGCACCTTGCTCCGCGCATTCGCGGCGAGGTCATGATGACCGTCGGCTTGATGGACGGCATCTGCCCGCCATCCACCCAATTTGCCGCGTACAACAAGATCGCGTCGAAGAAGTCGCGCGTCATCTATCCCGACTACGCGCACGAGCACCTGCCCGGCCACAACGACCGCGAGTGGGAGTTTTTCGCGCCGCTCCTGTGAGCCCCTGATGGCCGAGGCCTCGCTCGAGCAGCGTCCGAGCGCCGATCGCGCGTCCCTGCCGCCCTGGGCCATCGCTCTCGCCATCTTCGTGTGCGCGCTCGCCGTCGATGCGTACCGCATCGGAAGCACGCTGCCTCGCGCGCAGTTCGGCGACGAGTGGCGCTACATCTACTACGCGAAGAACCTCATCGCCGGCTTCTACTCGCCGCACGATCGCATCTTTCTCTGCAACGGCCCCGGCTATCCGCTCTTCCTCGTTCCATTCGTCAAGCTCGGATCGCTCGACGCCGCACGCTATGCGAATGCCGTGCTGCACGCCGCTGCGCTCGTGTACGCCTGGCTGATCCTGAAGCCGCGCCTGCCCGCGCCCTGGTCTTTCGTCGCCGTGGCGTTGCTCGGCATGTACCTGCCCACGGAGGAGTTCTTGCCCCTCCTTTATACGGAGGTGCTGTGCTTCTTGCTTCTCACGGCGTGGCTCTATCACGGGCTCCGAGTCGGGCGGGGCGTGCTTCACACCGTGGTCGCGGGCGTGTGCTTGGGGGTGCTCACGCTCACGAAGGTGGTCTTCGGGTACGTGCTGGTTCCGTTCCTCGTCGTGGCACTCGTCGTTTGGCGGCGCACCTCGGCAGCGCGCTTTCGCGCTCATGCGCTCGCGGCGCTGCTCGCGCTCGGCCTGTGCGTGCCCTACCTCGGCTACACGTACAAGCTCACCGGTCGCTTCTTCTATTGGAACAGCCTCGGCTCGAACAGCTTCTACTGGCTCACGTCCCCGTTTCCCGACGAGCTCGGCGACTGGTACCACCAGGGCTGGGTGCAGCGAAACCCGCTGCTTCGCGCGCATCACCTCGCCCTGTTCGACAAGACGAGCGGGCTCGATCGCGATCCGAATCTCTCCGTCGTGGAGCAGCTCCGAAACCTCTCGACGCCGGAGACGGGCGACGTGTTCGCCGAGGCCGCGCGCAAGAACGTGCGCGAGCACCCGCTGAAGTTCGCGAAGAATTGGCTCTACAACGTCGTGCGCCTCTTTCTCGACGTGCCCGTGACCGTGCGCGGCACCCCGTGGTGGAACCCGTACAGCCAGTCGCACCTCGCGCTCTTGGCGTTCTCGGCGTACGTCGCAGTGCGAGCGCGCCGCGCCGCGGTCGGCCCGCTGCCCGCCTACTACCCAATCTTCGTCTTTTTCGGACTGAGCCTGGCCGCCTACAGCCTGAGCTCTGCGGTGGCCCGCTATCTCTTCCCGCTCGTCCCGATCTGGTGGCTCGTGGCGTGCCATTGGCTCGGACGGCTGTCGCGCGACGAAGCGTCGAACGAATCCGGGTAATCCGTGCTTCACGCGCTCGATTCGGGAAAGCTTCGCGAACGCCTGTTGCTCGCGCTCGCGCTCGTGCCCGCCGCCGTGCTCGCGCCGCGGATCATCGGCGAAATCCCGCTCAGTCACGATCACGCGACGCACGTGTTCAAGGCGTGGCACTTCTGGACGGAGCTCGTCCCGAGCGGACGGCTCCGCGGATGGAGCCATTTTTGGGGTTTCGGCTCACCGGCGGACGAGCTCGTCCCTTGCGGTGGCGAGCTGTGGGTCGGGCTCTTCCGGCTCTTGACGCTCGGACAGCTGAGCTGGCTTCGCACCTACGCCGTGGCGTTCGCGGGCCTCATGTTCTTCAGCGCCTACTCGTCCTATCGCTTCGGCCGCCACTTCTTCGGCTCCGCGGTGGGCGTCATCGCCGCGTGGCTCACACTGCTCGACCCCGGTCAGATGCTCGAAGGCGGGTGGGAATGGCACACGGAGTGGGGCGTCTGGCCCGTCACGCTCGCGGCCTGTTTTTTCGAGCTAGCGCTCGTCCGCCTCGAGCGAGTGCTTTCGAGCGCGTCGGGCCGTGAAATCGCGGCTGCCGGCGCGCTCGTCGCGCTCGCGCTCCTCACGCATCAGGTCACGCTCGTCGCCTTTGCGCTGACGGTGCCGCTTTTGTGTGTCGCGCGCCGCTGGGGCACGGAGCGCTCACGCGGTAGGGCGCTCTTGCGCCTCCTCGGCGCGCTCGCGTTCGGGGCGTCGCTCTCTGCATTTTTCCTGGTCCCGTTTCTGACCCACAGCGCGGATACGGGTGATTTCGGCTGGCTGAACCAGCCGCTCGACGAAGTCGTCGAGCGGCTACTCGTCGGCGAGACGTTCCAGAACTTCGCCCCGGCGCTCCACTACCTCGGCTTGCTCGGTGTCGCGCTCGGCCTCGCGGGACGCGCGCGCGGTGGGCGCTTTTTCGCGCTCGCCGCGCTGTCGTGCGTGCTCTTGGCGTCCGACGTGCTCGTGCGCACGCTGCACCTCGAGCGCGTGCTGCCGAGTCTCGTGAAGCTCGAGGTCAATCGTCTCCTGCTCGTTGCGAAGCTCTTCTGGTTTCCGCTCGTCGGCTACGCGCTGACCGAATGCGCTCGTCACGCGAGGCGCCTGCTCGAGAGCAGAGGACTAAAACCGCTCGTCGTTCGAGCGCTGCTCGTCGCCTGCTTCGCCGCACCGCTCGCGTTTCCGAGCATCACGCGTCCGCTCCTCCGCAACGTGCGCCGGCCCGTCACGGGCGCGGCGGAGCTGCCCGACTGGTCGGCCTTCGAGCGACTCTCGTCGTGGTCGAGCGAGGTGCGCCGAGGGAGCAAGGAGCACTATCGAATCGCCTACGAGCTCTGGCGCGGCAACCACCTACCGACCCTCATGCCCGTGTTCGATCGGACACTGCTCTACAAAGCAGGCACCACGCCGACGCAGATCTTCAAGAACCTGCCGCGCGCCGAGCACGATCCCGAGCTCTACGCGGCTCTTTCGGTGAAGTACGTCGTGGCGCCCGAGCTGCGCGCGGAGCCGTGGCTACGCCTGCTTCGGCGCTTCGGCGGCTTCTTCGTCTACGAATTTCTGCGCTACCGCCCCGACCCGTTCACGCTCACGGGCCCCGGTCACGCGGAGCTCGTCGAGTTCTCGCCTGAACGCATCGTCTTGAATCTTCGCGAGACGGGGCCCGGCTCGCGGCTGAAGCTCCACGTCGCGAGCTACGGGCGCTGGAGCGCGACCCAAAACGAGGCCGAGCTGCCGATCGCTACGGTCCCCGTCTACGGCTACAGCTACCCGCTCCTCATGGAGGTCGAGCCCTCGAACGGCGAGCTCGTCTTCGAGTACGTCTCGCGCCCGGCCGACGTCTTGGGGCTTTTACTCTCGCTCCTCGCGCTGCCAGGCTTGCTCGGCGCGCTTTTCCTGGCTCGTGAAGGGAGCCCGCTTGGGGTGCGCCTCCCCCGCGAGCACGAGCGGTGGCGTGTTCCGGTGCGGTCGGCGGCTCTCGCGCTGGTGCTCGCCTCGCTCGCCTTCGTCGGCTGGCGGACTCGCACGCGGCGCGCCCTCTTGCCGCCGGATTCGCTGTTTCAGTCGCTCGAGGCAAAAGACCTGCGCTTCGCGGGCGCGGCGTGCGAAAAGCGCGAGCCCTTGGTGTTCCAGTGCGGCCCCGCCCGTGTCGAGGCGGACGCGATTTCGCCCGAGATCTGGGGAGTCCACCTCTGCATGCACGCGCCTCGAAACGGGAAGCTCGAGGTTCGGACACTACGCCCGCTCGGCTCGTTCCTCTCAGGCTCGTACGACTCCATCACCCGGCAAAGCAGCGGGCACATTCGTGTCGCCATCGAAGGCCAGGAGCTTGCGAGCTTTTCGCCCGCACCCGCGTACTTACAACAGCAATTCGTCCAGTTCGACACGCGCGAGCAACGCGGACGCCAAGCGCGGATCGACCTCGAGCTCGAGGGTTCCGCGCTCGACTGCTTCGACTTCCGCCTTCTCGAGTAGGAGCCCGCGTGGAGCGCCTCGGTTTGCGTCAGTGGCTCATCGCCGGCTCGAGCGCCGCGGGTGTCGTGCTCTGGGCGGGGCTCCTCTGGCTCGCCATCCTCGAGCTCGGCTGGCTTCCGAGCACGCGCACCGTCGTCGTGGACGCTCGCTGCTCGAGCGAGTGCCGGCTCGAATGGACGCCCGACATCGGTCGCGGTTTCCTCTACCTCGACTCGAAGCTCGAGATGCTGCCTGCGGGCGCCACGTCGGTGAAGCTCGCCTTGCCGCTCACGGCGTCGCGTGTTCGCCTCGTATTTTCTGGCTTTCCAGGGTCGGCCGGCGTTCAAGACGTCCGTGAGCTCAAGAGGGCCGGGTCGTCGGTCCTCACGCAGAATCCGCACGATCCCTCCGTCTTCGTCTTGCCACTGCTGCGGTCGGACGTCCCATCCTTTGCCTACGCAGCGAGCGCCGTCCTCGTGCTCGTGTTGCTTGGGGCGCTCGGCCTGCGCCGGGTGCGCCGCCGCCTCGTCGAGTTCCGCGACTCGCTCCGGGGCGAGCAGTTTGCGACACCGCGGAGCTTCGTGCTCGCGCTCGCGTTGTTCGCGCTGGCGGTGCTCGTGATGGCGACGGCCGCCGACGCGTACCACGTGCTCATCGGCCGCATCGACGATCCGCCATACTGGCCGATCAGCATGTTCGACCCGGAGCCGTTTCGTCCTGGCGTCACGCTCGGCGCCGCGCTCGCGCTCGTGACGGCGTTCTTCGGCCTGCGCGTCGTTCGTGACGCGGCCCCGCGCGGGCCACTCGGAGCGCTCGCCTTCGGTCTGCCGGCTCTCGTGCTCACCAATTGGTTCCAAGGCTTTCAAGCGGGGTTCGTGCGTCCGATGGCCGGCGATCAGAGCTATTTCGCCGAATCCTTCGCGGTCGATGGCGTCGGGAGCTACCTCGCCCATTACAACGAGTGGCAAGCGCAGCTTGGAACCCACGCTCGCACGCACCCGCCCGGTGCGGTTCTCCTCCACTACTTCGCGCGCAAGCTCGTCGCGAACCCCGGAGCGTTGGCGCTGCTGCTCGGTGCCGCCGTCTTCACGCTCGCCGTCGTCAGCTTCTCACACCTGGCGCGCCGCTTCGCGGCTCCGCGCGCCGCGGCGACGGCTACCCTCGTGTTCGCGCTTTTGCCCGCAGTTCAGATCTACTTCATCACCTCGCTCGAGGCCGTGGCGGCAGCGCTCATGCTGGCGGCCGTCAGCTGCTTCTTCGACACGCGGAAGGTCGTCCGCCTCGGGGGCACGGCTGGATTCTTGCTCGCTGCTGCCTTGCTCACCTTCAGCGCGCTCTTCGTGCCTCTCGTGTTGTGTGGATTCGCGCTCCTCTCACGGCAGAGCTTGCGCGCGGCGCTCGGCACCGTTCTGAGCGTCGCCGCTCTGCTCGTCCTCCTGCGCGCCGCGACGGGCTTCGACTGGCTGAGCTCGCTCAGAACCGCGAGCGCGCTCGAAAATCCCGAGGGTTTCTGGCTGCTCGCGGCCCCCGGCAGCTACTTGTTCACGCGACTCGAAAGCCTGTCCGAGGTCTGCCTGTTCGCGTCCCCGCTCGTGCTGGTTGCGGCCCTCTGGCTGCTTGGCTCACGCGCTCTGGGCCACGCCGAGCTCAGAGCGCTGGTCGGCGTCGCGCTCGGCGCTTTCGCTCTGATGTTGCTCGCCGGCGCCTTCAAGACGGGAGAGACCGCGCGTTCGTGCCTCTTCGTCGCACCGTTCCTCGTGCTTCCGCTCGCCGCCGTCGACGAGGCGTGCGAGCTCACGCCGTCGCGGCGCACGTTCCTGACGGGCGCAGTCTTCGCTCAGTCCGTCGTCATGCAGCTCGCTGGCCAATACTACTGGTGAGTATCCGACCCGCCGCAGCGCGCCCGGCTCGGTCGCTCGCTCCCGGAGCGCTCAGGGGACGTGACGCTGCTTCTTCAGCATGTTGATGATGCCTTCGAGCGTGTAGGGCGTGCAGCGGATGGTCGTCCGCGCGCAGATGTCCTGGAGCTTCGAGCGCGGGGCGCCCTCGAGCATCGCGAGGCGCAGCTTCGCCATGTCGGCGTCCATGCGGCGCAGCGTCACGAAATCGGGATCGCGGCCCGAGCGCTCCGGCGGCACCGGCGATTCCCGCTCGGCGAGGGCCAAAAGCTCGGACAGGAGCGCCTTGGCATCCTCGGCGCTACCCCACGCGTAAGCGAGCGTCGCCGCAGCCGAAATCGGCTGCATCTCCATCGAGTCGAGGATCGCGGTCTGCCGGCGCACGCCGCTCTGAATGACAAGTGTCGTGACGCCGAACACCGCGAGCGCGACGACGCCGTGCGTGAGCCAAGGTCGTCGCTTCGGGGCGAACGCTTCGCTCATGGCGCTGCCCCCATTTGTCGCACCGAGGCCGCGTCGCAAGCCGGCCATTTGAGCTTTTCGCACTGCGCCATCGCCTGCTCGAGCGCGGACCCCGCCGAAGCGCTCGCTGCGGCCCGCGCCTGCCGCCCGAGTGAATTCACCTGCTCGGCCAGGGGATTCACGGGCGTTACGCGTGGCTTCGGCGCGAAAAGCAGCACGGCGATCACGAAACCGAAGGCTCCGGCGGCGAGGTGGGTGCCGGTGAGCTTGAAGATCTGATCGAAGGTCGGCTTCACGTGTGCACCACCGGCGCTCGCAAGCGCCTGGCCCCCTCGAGGGAGCGCCGCTAGAATACAGGGATGGGTGTGCGTGCGACGTTTGCTCTGGCGGGAGTCGTGGTGGTGGCCGCCTGCGGTGGCCAGTCGCTGGATCCGGGTACGGAATCGGGGGGCAGCGCCGGCACGTCGGGCGGCAGCGGCGCCGGTGGAGCTGCAGCCACCGGCGGCACGTCCGGGAGCGGCGGAGCGGGCGGGAGTCACGCGGCGCGCGGCGGGACCGACGTCGGTGGCAGTGGCGTCGGTGGGAGCGGCGTTGGTGGGAGCGGCGTCGGTGGTAGCGGCGTCGGCGGCAGCGGAGCCGGCTCGGCGGGATCTGGGGGCAGCGCGGCGGCCAGCGGCAGCGGTGCCGCTGCAGGTAGCGCCGGCGCACCGAGCGCGGCGTGCTCGCTGCCGGTCGATGCGGGTCCCTGCGACGCGGCGATCGCGCGCTACGCCTTCAACCCGAAGACCCTGCGCTGCGAAGAGTTCTCCTACGGCGGCTGCTCGGGCAACGCGAACATCTTCGAGACCTTCGAGGCGTGCGTTGCGGCGTGCGGGCTCGCCGACGAAAGCGATTGCCCGGTGGGGCAGCCGACGCCAGGCACGGCGTGCACCGGCTTCTCCCATCCGTGCGACTATTCGGGCTCGACAGGGTGCCTGTGTCAGCCCACGGGGCAATACAGCTGCGCGCCAACCACGAGCGAAACGAGCTGCTTCAGCACCAGCGCCCGAGCTCAATCCCCGGCTGGAGACGCCGGCGCGGCGTGCACGGGTCCGGATTGCCCGCAGGCGATTATAGTCATTTCCTACTTCACGTGCTCTTGCGACGCGGGGCAGTGGTCGTGCAGGGTCACGGGCACGGGCGGCGCCCGGTAGCGGTCTCGCTCTACTGGCGCGATAGGCATTCTCTTCACGGCACGGCTTGAGCCAAGCTGTGCCACTGAGCGCGGCGCCGCGCGCGCTAAGTAGCGAAGAACAGCGGGAACGGCGGCGGGGAGGGCTGGCATGCCGTATGCTTTTCTTTGGCTCACCATGCTTGCTCGACTCCCGAAGTTGGTGCTCGTTACTCTCGGATTGGGGCTCGTCGTTGCCTGTGGCTCGAAGACGTTCGAAACGGTCGAGTCGGGCGGGGCGGCGGGGAAGGGGGCGAGCGGCGGAACCGACGGCGGCGGTGACGGCGGAAGCGGCGCGAGCGACCCGAAGGGTGGCAGCGGCGGCGGCACGAGCGGCTCGGCGGGCAAAGCCGGGGAAGGCTCGGGCGGCACGAGTCGCGGTGGCACCTCCAACGGGGGTACGGGCGCCGGCGGTACGGACGTGGGCGGAGCGAGCGGCAAGGGCGGCTCGCGCGGCGGCGCGGGAGGCGGCGGCGGCACCGTCGCGGGCGCCGGCGGCAGCGTGGCCGGCGCCGGTGGCACCGTCGCGGGTGCGGGCGGCTCGGTCGCCGGCGCTGGCGGCACCGTCGCCGGGGCCGGGGGCTGCACCGGCATCTGTCCGCGCGTTGCGTGTCTCCCCCCGATCTCGATCAACGTGACGGGTGGCGCCAATATCGCCGCGCTGACGGGACACGTCGAGAACGCCACGACGGGTGACACGCTCGGCGACCTCCAGTGTTACCCGAGCGGACCTGCAGGCGCCTGCGGCTGGAACTGCCAATTCTACCAATTCCAGATCCCCAACGGCGATTACACGATCGTGCTCGACGCACCGGGATACGAATCGAAGAGCGTCGACTTCACGGTCACGCAACCGACGAACTGCGGTTGCTGCGGCTGCGGTTGCGGCATCGGCTATCAGGGCAGCGTCATGCTCGAGCCGGACGGCAACGACATTCCGGAGTGCTGCTCGACGCTCGTCGTCGACACGGCGAACTGCGGAACTTGCGGAAACGTGTGTCAGAACAACCAGGCCTGCTCGAACGGCGCGTGCGTGGATCCTGCTTGAGCTCGCGTTCCGCCTCGAGCAAGAATAGATAGCGATTCGCGTCCGTCAGTCCTCCGTGCGTCTTCCCGTTGCGCTCACGGCCGGTGCGCTGCTCGTCGCAACGGTCGTCCGCGCCGACGAAGCCGACTGGCGTGCACTCTGGAAGCAAGCGCTCGCCGCATTCAGAAAGAAGGACTACCCCACGGCGTGCCCGCTCTTCGCGCGCGCCGCCGAGGCTCAGCCGAAGAACGGCGCGATCTGGGGCGATCTCGGCCTCTGCTACGTGAAGCTCGGCGGCGCCGCCACGTCGGTCCACGCGTCGCGCCTCGCCGCACGCTTCGGAAACGAAGCCGTTCGCAAGGCCGCCTACTATAACCTCGGGCTCGCCGGCGGCAGCGTGACGCTGCCGAACGACAGCTGCGGCGAGGTTCGGTCCAGCGAAGAAGCGCAATGCAAGAAGCCGGTCTTCGCGTGCACGAAATCGTGGAGCGGCTCGGGGAGCGTCTACTACCAAAACGGCAAAGTGGCCTTCTTCGGGCGCACGCCCGCCGAAGCGCAGGAGGGAGCAGACGGCATGAGGGAGCTCGACCCCGATGCGAGCTCGATCGGAGCCGGGCTTGCGCTTTACGAGCACCACTCGAACTCCTGCGGCAGCTGGTGCGGGATGCACGCTTGGGAGAGCAAAGACGAGTCGGCCATCGAGAAACAAGCGATGGCCTGCGTCGAGAAGCGCAAGGGTCCGTATCCGGGCCCTCCGGATCCCTGTGTGCGGCAAGGCAAGCGCTGCAGCGAGATCTTCGGATGCGTCGAGACGATTCTGTCGCACATCGGCGACATCCCCGCGCTCGCCCGCGAATGGGAACGCCTGAATACCAAGTGCGTCCACGAGTGCGATTCCAGCGACGACGAGCCTCCGATCCCCGAGTGTCGCGTCGTTTACGCCGACGCGTGTCGTGGCCACCTCGGTGTCGTCTGTGAAACGGCGAAGCAAGACGGTTCGGGCTCCACGCTCGTCGCGTCCGAGCTCGAGCTCTCCGAACCGTAACGGCAACGTTCAGACGTCGTCCGGGAGTCGCCCGGTGAAGCACGTGATCGTATTCGGTTGATCAAGGCTCGACGCGTGCGCGCGTTCGGGGCGCTCGGCGGTGCCGGCGGCGAGCCCCTCCGTGGGATCCCACGACGGCGTCTCGCCCGGAGAAAGCGCATGGAGCCCGCTTTGGAAATAGCCGATCACGAAGGTGTGTCCGGCGACGCGCGCGCCGGTAAAGTCGGCGAGAGCGCGCGCGAAGTCGTGGCCAGGGCGCGCGCCGAGGGTCTCGCAGGTCCGAAACCAGATCAGAGCCTCGGGTGCGAGCCGCTCGCGCACGGCGTCGAGCTTCGGACGCAGGCGATGAGCGGGTGCGAGCGTCGAGCGGTCGAAGCTCTCGCGATCGATGAGCGCCCGACCCCACTTGCCATGACCCCAAAACTGAATTTCGCCGATGGGACGCTCGGCGCGCGCAAGGAAATCGAGCGCTTCGTCGAAGCTCGTCGCACCGTAGCTCGTGTCGAGCAGCCCGCGCGCCTCGTAAAGTCGAGCTCCGACACGCCAGCTCCACCCGAGCAGCCGCGGAGGCCGCCGGGCTTGGGTGGCGTCGTAGACGAGCAGCCGGAGCGGGGCCACGCCGTGAAGCTTAGCCCCTCCGCTTGCCGCGGCGACGCCGTCGGATGATGAAGGATGCGGCGTATGTCAGCGCTCACCGGTAGCCAGTCTGTCCCGCCCTCGGGTGGCACGGGGCTCCGCGCGTCGCTCGCGCGCCTGTGGCGGCTACTGCGCGGTGGCGAGAGCTCCCCCGGGAAGATCGCCGCGTCGTTGGCGCTCGGCCTCTTCGTGGGCTGTTTGCCGGTCTACGGCTTCCATTTCCCGCTGTGTCTCGCGGGGTGCCTCTTGCTGCGGCTCGATCTCGTGCTGAGCTACCTTGCGGCCAACATCTCGAACCCCTTCGTCGCGCCGTTCCTCCTGACGCTGGAGGTCGAGGTCGGCTCCTATCTGCTGCGTGGCGACCCGGCGGCCTTCGATCCGGCTCATGCGCGCTCGCTCGGAGCGAGCGGGTTCTTCGTGCAAGCGCTCGCGGGCAGCGTCGTGGTCGGTGGAGCGCTCGCCGCGTTGGGCGGTGGGCTCGGCTGGCTCCTCGCGCCGCGCCGAGTGAACGACAGCTCGCCGCTCGACGCCGCGCGCGAGCGCACGGCCCTTCGTTACCGCGACGCCAAGATCTTCGATCGCAAATACGTGGAGGGAAAGCTGTGGTTCGATCCCGTGCTGCCGCTCGTGGCGGAGCTCGGGCTCGCGCTCGGTCGCGTGCTCGATGCAGGCGCCGGTCGCGGTCAGCTCGGACTCTGCCTGCTCGAGCTCGGACAGGCGCGAACGCTCTCGGGGTTCGACCTCGACGCGCACAAGATCGAGGTGGCACGTCGAGCGGCGGCGGGCGCGGCGAGCTTCGAGGTCGCACACCTCGTGAGCGCAGAGCTTCGCGACTTCGATACGTTGCTCCTGGTCGACGTTCTCCACTACTTGAGTCGCGAGGACCAGGACGCCCTGCTCGGGCGCGCGGCCCAGGCGCTCGAGCCGGGGGGCAGGCTCTTGATACGCGACACCGATGCCGCGCAGCGCCGGAGCGGCCTCCTCACGCGCGGCGCGGAACGCCTCGCGAAGCTCACGGGCTGGCACCGCGGCAACCAGGAGCTGTGCTTTCGGCCGCTCGCCGAAATCGTCGCGCGCCTCGAGGGGCTCGGGCTCCGCTGCCGGGTGACGGACGCCTCGCGCGGGACGCCGTTCTCGAACGCCCTGATCGTCGCCGAGCGCCCCCCGATCCCCTGAGCCGCCGGCGGCGTCTCACGGGTCGTTAACAGGTGCGGGCCGACGTTCGCGCGCGATTCCGCATGAAATTCGCAGGTCTTCCGATTTTGGTCACCGGCCTCGTCGGGCTCGCCGGGTGCTCGGGAACCATCAGCGACACGCTCGAGGCGAGTCCCGGAGCGGGGGCTCGGGTGAGCACGGGTCAGCCCGGGGCCGGTCGGGGCAGCGCCGGCCAGGGCTCGGCGCAGGGCGGCACCGGATCGGGCTCGAACGGCGGGGCGAGCGGCGTCTCGGCGACGGGCGGCAGCGGCGCGACCTCGAGCGGCGGCGCGGGCGGCGGCTCGCTGGGTAAAGCGCCCGCCGTCTTCGGCGAGCTCGCGCGCCTCACCAAGGCTGAATACGCAAGCACCGTGGAGGCAGCCCTCGGTGTCGCGCCCGATCTCTCGCTCATTCCCGACGACGGCCGCATCGGTCTCTACACCTCGAACGCGAGCGTCTCACCCGATCCCGTTCACCCGTACCTGCTCGCCGCCGAGGATCTCGCCGCGGCGCTCGTGCCGAGCAAGCTTCCCGCCTGCAGCGCCACCGGCACCGAAACGTGCCTGCGCTCGAGCTATCAACCGGCGCTCGAGGTGCTCTACCGCCGGCCGCTCCGCGACGACGAGCTCACGAAGCTCGCGAGCATGGTGATGGGGCTCATCGCCGACGGGACGAGCAACGAGGAGGCGACGCGCGCGGTGCTCGTGTCGGCGCTCTTGAGCCCGGATTTTCTGTTTCGCTCCGCGCCCGTCGCCGCCGACGATGCGGCCGCGGGACGCCGGCTCGCCGAGACGTTGAGCTACGCGTTGTGGGACGCGCCGCCCGACGCCGCGCTTGCCGCAGCCGCGAAAGGGAGCGCGAGCGACCTCGCCGCGCGCCTCCGCGAGCAAGCCACCCGCCTCACGAACGACGCGCGCGCGACGCCCGTCCTCGCGCGTTTTCTCGCGCAATGGCTGCGCGTCGATACGGATCTTCGCCTCGCCGATCCTGC
>DATMCL010000036.1:0-3773 GCA_035558375.1 Polyangiaceae bacterium | reverse complement strand
CGCAACGGGCCGCGCCGGTTTTCGTAGCGTTTCGCCGCGTTTCGGGGTCCCTCAGCGCAGCTGGCAGAGGTCGAGGACGTTCATGTCCGTGTAGTCCTGATTCTCTCCGGCCATCGCCCAGATGAAGCCGTAGTTCTTCGTGCCCGCGCCCATGTGAATCGACCACGGCGGCGAGATCACGGCCTGATCGTTTTCGAGGATCACGTGGCGCACGGCGTCGGGCTCGCCCATGAAGTGAAAGACGCGGTCGTTTTCGCCGAGCCCGAAGTAGAAGTAAACCTCCGAGCGCCGATCGTGGAGGTGCGGGGGCATCGTGTTCCAGACGCTGCCCGGCTCGAGCAACGTGAGGCCGAGCAGGAGCTGCGCCGAGCGGCACGTTTCCGGCACGATGTACTGATAGATGGTGCGCTGGTTCGAGGTTTCGAGCGCGCCGCGCTGGAGCGGCACGGCCTTGTCGATGGAGATCTTCTTGGCCTCGAAGCGCGCGTGCGCGGGAACGCTCACGAGGTAGAGCTTGGCAGGGTCGCTCGCCGCGGCGGACTCGAAGCTCACTTCGGCGGAGCCCATGGGCACGTAAAGGCCGTCGCGCGGGGCGAGCTCGAAGACCGTGCCGTCGACGTGCACGCGCCCGGGCCCGCCCACGTTGACGATGCCGAGCTCGCGCCGCGCGAGAAAGGGCGTATCGCCCGGTTGCTGCTTCGGCAGCGACACGGCGCGCGTGACCGGGTGCGCTCCGCCCACGACGAATCGCTCGACGTGCGCGTAGGTGAGCGAGACCGCGTCGGCCTCGAACAGATCCTTCACGACGTAGCGCTCGGCGAGCGCCGCGGCGTCCGCGCCGCGCATCATCTCCGGGTGGGTGGCCTGCAGGGTCCGCTTGTACATGCGGACTTCTCCCTACTACGGCTGGGCGCCGGGAGGCTTGTTGCGCGGGACGGCGGCTCGCTTCCGGAGCAGGCTCGAACCCCACGCACCGTCATGAAGTCAGTACGGATTCTACACCAACCCGAACACCCCCTTTTGGCAGCCTCGGGCGTGATGCGCGGCGCCGTTCCCCGGCCCGGCGGCTGGACGGTTCACCCATAGTCATTTGACCAAAGGCAGGTGCGGAAACGTTCATATGGACAGTGCGCCCGCGTCCATGGCACCCCACCACTCTGCAGCTCGGGATTCACGCGATTGAGTCCGCCGGAGCGCGCAGTTCCCAAAACCACGAGTGAGGACGACATGAAGGCGATTGGCATGATTGGTTCGCTCTGTCTTGGGCTGGCTCTTGCCGGCTGTAGTGCGGAGAACACGAGCGAGCCGCTCGGTGAGGTCGGACAGGCAGAAGACAACGGAAACCACTTCGGGAATCTCCCGTTCCAGGTGGAGAGCCCCGATTTCGCAGACGGCGCGGCGCAGCCTGCGCAGTTCACCTGCGAAGGCAACCCGTTCGCGAGCGGCATCTCGCCCGAGCTCGACTGGACCAAGGGGCCCAAGGGCACGAAGAGCTACGCAATCGTTCTACTCGACACGACGGTGCTCGCCGCCGCCGGCTTCAACAACGCCTACCACTGGGCGATTTGGAACATCCCGCACGAGATTCACACACTGCCCGCCGGCTTGAAGGGTCTCGACCCGAGCGCGCCGCTCGTGCAGTTCCCCGACGGGTTGAAGGGGGCCCAGCAGGTGCAGGCGCGCGGCGTGACGCGCTACTTCCCGCCGTGTCCCGCCTGGCAGGTCACGCTCGCACAGCGCTGCGGCCTCAGCGTTCCTCCGCGCAATACCGACCAATACACCTTCACCGTGTACGCGCTGCCCGATGCCGACATCACCGTGCCCGCCCACGATCCGTTGGTCGATTCCAACTACGTCCATCGCCTGGATGCGATCTTCAGCGGCATGGCGCTCGGCAAGGCCGTCATCCACACGCAGTCGGATGCCGTGCCGAGCACGGTGCCGTTCGCGTGTCCGCCGCCTGCCAGCCCCTGAGCAGGCCCGTTCCCGCGTAGCCGCTCAGCCGGGTCCGCGGGGCCCGTTGGCGCGCCCTCCGTCGTGCAGCTTCTGCCCGCCGAAGGGCGCGACCACCGGCATGGCCGCGTACTTGTCAGCGAGGGCTTTCTTCATTGCTTCGAATTCGTTCGGGTGCTTCGCGGCCACGTCGGTGCTCTCCGCCGGATCGGCGGCAAGGTCGAAGAGCTCCGCGTGGCCGCGCCCGAAGTCGATGAGCTTGTAGTTGCCCTGGAGGAGCGCCCGGCGCGGCGGGTTGTGCGTGTCCTCGGCGAGCTCGGTGAGGATCGGCTCGCGCCCGTCGGGCGTGGCGCCCCGGAGCTCGGCGAGCAGTGATTTGCCGGCAAAATCGGCGGGCGGCGCTTTCCCGAAGAGCTCGAGGACGGTCGGGGTGAGATCGATGAGCGAGCGGCGCGCCTCGATGCGACGCGCCACGATCCCGGGGCCGTGCACCAAGAGCGGCACGTGCGTGAGCACGTCCCAGAGCTCGAAGGCGTGCTTGTACATGCCGTGCTCGCCGAAGGCCTCACCGTGGTCGGCCGTCACGATCACGACGGTGTCCTTCCACCAGGGCTTCGTTTCGGCCCACGCGAAGAGCTTGCCGATCCAAAGGTCGGCGAACCAGATCTCCTGGTCGTAGCGGTCGCGCGCGCGCTTGCCGAACTTCGGCGCTTCGGGATGCGCGTGGTACTGGTCGTGCGGGTCCATGTAGTGCGCCCACGCGAAGAAGCGCCCACTGGTGTTCCTCGCGTCGCCGAGCAGCTCGATCCCGAGCGCGGTCATCTTGTCGCTCGTCACGTCGTTGTCCGTTTCCGGATCGAAGTGAATGCCGGGCACCAGGCGCCACACGTCGAAGCCTTGCTCGAGGCCGCTGTCGCGTCCGAAGTAGAGGTGCGAATGCCAGGCGATGCTCCGGACGCCTTGCTCGTGGAGAAGCTCGCCGAGGAAGTGATTCGCGGGCGAATAGCGGGTGAAGAAGCGTCCATCGCGGTAGAGGGTCGAAGCGAAACGCCCGCTCAGGAACGCCGACAAGCTCTTCGCCGTGTAGCTCGAGGCCGAGTAGGCGCGCGTGTAGACGGCCGACGTCTCGGCGAGCCGCGTGAGGTTCGGCGCGATCGGGCGCCCGTAGCCGAGCCACGGCACGTCGGCTCGCAAGCTGTCGATGGTGACCACGAGCACGTTGAGGGGTCCGGTCGCGGCTGCGGCTCCGGTTGAAGCCGCCGTCGCGCTCGCGTTCGGAGCCACGACAGCGGTTGCCGCAACGGGCGCGGACGTCGAGGCAGACGGCGACGCTGTCGCGCTCGTGGCTGCGTCGGTCGATGGCTCGGCGCTTCGCTCGTTCCGCGGCGCTCGGCATGCGATGCTCGTGGAGGCGAGCGCGATCGCGAGTGCCATGCCGCGCGCCCGACGCGGACGGTGCCACGCGAGGGCACGCTCGTTGCTCTGGTCAGCGCTCATGAAACGCATCTTCTCTCAGGCATTGGCGATCGGTGCAGTGATCGTCGTCGCGGCGGCGTGCTCGGACGGCGACGGGCCCGACGACACGACGGGCTCGCCCGGCGGCAGCGCCGGAAAGAGCGGAAACGCCGGCAAGGGCGGCAAAGGCGGCTCGAGCGGCACGGGCGGCAAAGGCGGAACGAGCGGCGGTAGCGTGGGCGGCTCGAGCGGCCGCGGAGGCACGGCAGGGCAGGGCGGCGATGTCGCGCAGGGCGGTGGGTCGGCGCACGGTGGCACAGCGGGCGGCGGCGGCACGGCGGGTGGAGGCAACGAGTGCCCGACGG
>DATMCL010000035.1:0-5120 GCA_035558375.1 Polyangiaceae bacterium | reverse complement strand
CCGTGCAGTCGCCTTACCGCCGTGCACTCGCCTTCCCGCCCCGCACTCGCCTTACCGCCGTGCAGTCGGCTGCCCCGACCGTGGGAAAAATCGCAGTTTCGCTTCCCTCGCTCGCTCGCTCGCGGAAGAGTGAGGTGGTTGGCAGCCGTGGTCGACGAGGCGCGTTCGCGAGCTCGGTCACCTGCAGCGTCGAACATGCCGCGACCGAGCGGCACGAGGCCGCACGGCAATGCTTTTCAGCCTTCGACGCACCTTGCGAGCAGGTGGCCCAATCCAATCCCCTGCTCGAGGCGGTGCGTTACGTGCGCGGGCGGGAGGTCACGCGGCTGGGGCGACGCGCGCGGCGCGGGGTGGCGGGGGGGAGGAGGAGGCGGGTGCGGGGAGCGAAGGTTGGGTAGTAGAGGGTGAGCTCGCGGAGGAGGGTGAGGAGCGGGAGTTGGCCGGGGGCGGTGCCGGTGCCGAGGGCGCCGAAGGTGAAGAGGGAGCCGAGCGCGGGGAAGAGGACGCGCGTCTTTTTGCCGAGCTCGCCCATGCCGATGACGACGAGGGGGCGGCCCGCGTGGCGCGCGAGGAGGCCGGCGAGGCGCGTCGTGTCGGCGTCGTCGCGAACGTGGGCGGCGATCTTGACGATGTCGGCGCCGCGGCGGAAGCCGCGCGTGACGATGCGGTCGAGGGCGGCGTCGGAGGGCGTCTGCTTGAAGTCGTGGTGCGAGAGGATGACGGGGAGCCGAGCGGCGTGCGCGGCGCGGATGACGGCGGGGGCAATCGTGGCGGCGAGCTCGACGTCGACGGCATCGGCGTTCAGGAGGAGGGCGCGGTAGAGGGCGAGGCGTTCGGGCTCGGTGCCGCGCCACGCTCCGCCTTCCGAGGCGGAGCGAATGGTGAGCAGTACCGGCAAGGCGGCTCGAATAGCGCTCATGAAGTGCCCCGCTGCTTCGGGTGATTGCTTGCGGAATAGGTCGACGCGCGCCTCGACGAGATCCACGCCGATGCCGCTCGCGAGCATGATCGAGCGCGGGGTGTCGCGATCCCGGACGGGGATGATCACGGTGGGGTGATGGGGGCGGAGCCGAACCTTGCCGATGCGAAGCGCGTTCATGGGGGCTGCGTGGCGTCGCGTCGCCGGACGCGCCGGAACGCGCTCCGGAATGTACACTCAAGCCCCCATGTCGTCATTCTTCACCGTCGTCCTCTTGACGATCGCGAACGTGTTCATGACGTTCGCTTGGTACGGTCACCTCAAGCACCATCGCACCTCGCCGCTCTGGATGGTCGTGCTGATGAGCTGGGGGATCGCGTTCGTCGAGTATTGCTTCCAGGTGCCGGCCAATCGCCTCGGCGCGCGCTCGGGGCTATCGACCGCGGAGCTGAAGACGCTTCAGGAGCTCATCACGCTCGCGGTGTTCTCCGTGTTCGCGTGGGCTTACCTGGGGGAGCCGTTGCGCTGGAATCACGCCGTGGGGTTTGCGTTCGTCGCGGTCGGCGCGCTGTTCGTGTTCAAGCCGTGGTGACGACGGGAGAGCGTCTGGACCGATCAGCGGAGGCCCGCTGCTCGCTCCAGACGGATACGGCTCGCGGCTTGCGAGTAGCGGGCGCGCTCGAGTGAGAGGCGCGCTTGGGTGAGCGCGGACTCCGCGTTCAGGAGGTCCGTCGTCGTGCCGCTGCCGACACGGACGAGCGCCGTCGTCACGCGGAACGCTTCTTCGGCGCTGACGACCGTCTCCTTGGCGAGCGCGACGGCGCTGGCCGACGCCGTGAGCTCGGCTTTGCGGCCCGTCACTTCGGCTCGGACGCGACGTCGCGTGGCGTCGACGTCGAGCGTCGCTGCGCGTGCTTCTGCGGCAGCGGCCTCTTTCTGGGCGTACGTCGAGCCCCACTCCCAGATCGCCCAATCGGCCTTGATGCCGACGAACGCGGAGTCTTGCGGCATGAAGATTTGGCCGTTCACGTGGGCGTAGCCTGCCTCGAGGTTCACATCGGGGAGCATGGCGTAGGTGCGCGCGCTCGCTTCGTGGTCGGCGGCTTCGGCGTGGAGCTTCGCTTGCGCGATCTCCGCGCGCCGGCCTTCGACGACATCGGACGCTGGCGCCGGCATGTCACCGAGCTCCAGGAGCGCAGCCGGAGACACGAATTCGACCTTCGTGTCGTCGGGGGCGCGTCCGATCGCGGCGAGCAGCGTGGCGCGTGACACGGTCGCGTTCGCGTCCGCCACGATGCCGTCTTGGCGCGCGGTCGATTCCGCGACTTTGACGCGTAAGAGATCAGCCTTGGTGAGCGTCCCCGCTTTCACGCGCGCTTCGGTCTCGGTGACCTGCTGAGCGAGCTCTTGCTCGGAGGCGCGCGCGACCTCGCCGCGGGTTTTGGCCTCGAAGTAGCGGAGGAATTCGAGCTCGACGGCTTCGCGCGCCGTCGATTCGCTCGCGCGGAGGCCTTGGGCGGCAGCATCCGCTGCGGTCGACTTGCCTTTGTAGGCTGCCACGCCCTTGAAGAGCCCCATGAGCGGCTGGGACGCGCCGACGGAGAAGGTGTTGATGTCCCTCTCGCGGACGGTGAGCGGGGGCGCGCCGGGCGTGGTGGCAGGGAACTGAAACGGGCTGTCCCAGTGCTGGTACTCGTCGCTCACGTGAACGCTCGGCAGGAGCCGGCCGCGCGAGCTCTTCGACTGCTCGACGGCGGCTTGCGCCCGCTCGCGCGTCGCCGCGAGCTCGGGACCGGACGTCGCGACGAGGCGAGCAACGTCCTCGATCGTGAGCCGCTCGGCGTGGGCGCGGGGGGAAACGGCGAGCAGGCCTAGTGCGAAAGGTACGGCGACGGAGCGCGTCGCCGAGCGTACGGCCCGGTTTCGGCGGCTCACTTCCCCACCTCGACCACCGCGTCCACGGAGAGCCCCGCGCGGA
This sequence comes from Polyangiaceae bacterium, assembly GCA_035558375.1. GTDB lineage: Bacteria > Myxococcota_A > Polyangia > Polyangiales > Polyangiaceae > PMG-095. The sequence continues at coordinate 2,223 of DATMCL010000035.1, read as the reverse complement.
GCGACACGTCGGACGGCAGGTTGACCCAGCCGATGCGCACCGGGACGCGCTGCACGACTTTCACGAAGTTGCCCGACGCGTTGTCGGCGGGAAGCAGCGAGAAGCTCGAGCCGGTACCGCCCGACAAGCTCTCCACTTTGCCCTCGAACTCGCGGTGCGGGTACGCATCGATGGAGATGCTCGCGCGCTGACCAGGACGCATTTTCCCGACCTGCGTCTCCTTGAAGTTCGCGATCACGTAGGTGACCGTCGGCACGATCACGACGATCGGCTGGCCGATGGCGACGAGCTGGCCTTCGTGCACCGCGAGCTTGGACGCGAGCCCGTCGGCGGGCGCCATGATCTTGGTGTACGAGAGCTGGAGCCGCGCGAGATCGAGCGCGGCCTCGGCGCTCTGCACGCGGGCATGGGCGAGATCGGCGTTGGCGTGCGCCGCCGCAATTTGCGCGTCGATCGGAGCGTTCTGCGCGACGCGGCCGGCCGCCTCGGAAACGTGCGCGACGGCGGCGCGACGGCCTTCTTGCGCCGCAAGAAGCTGCGCGCGCGCCTGCTCGACGGTCGCCTTGGCGAGATCGAAGGCCGACTGCGCGTTGTCGAGGCGCTCGTCGGGGATGGCGTTCGCCGCACGGAGCTCCTTGGCGCGCGCGAGATCCGCCGCCGCCCGGTGCTGATCCGTCTCGGCACGAACGATGGCAGCCTGGGCCGCCGCGACCTGTGCACCCGCGGACGCCACGCCGACCGACGAGCCCGAGTACGCGGCTTTCGCGCTCGAGAGGTTGCCCGTCGAGGTCGCCGTGACGATCGCGACCTGCGAGTCGGCTTGCACCGCCTGCGCCCGCGCGCTCGCGACCTCGGCCTCCGATTGCTTCACGCGCGCGTTGAAGTCGGCGTCGTCGAGCGTGGCGATGAGATCGCCCTTCTTGACGAGCTGGTTGTCGGTGATCGCGACCTTCGTCACCTGACCGCCGACGCGCGCACCGACCGGAATCGTGTCTGCCGCGACCTGCGCGTCGTCGGTGCTCTCGCGCCCAGCGGTGAGGAACATGTAACCGCCGATGCCGGCGAGCGTGACGAGCACGACGCCCGCGAGCACCGCGAACGGCCGGCGCCCGTTCGATTTTTTGGCCGTTTCCGCAGGCGCTGCGGGCTCCGGGCTCGCAGCGCGCGATTCGGGCTTCACGCTCGGAGCGTCTGCCTTGAGGGCCACGCCTTCGCGGGATGTGGACGGACGGGATTCGGTTCGGGTTTCGGCTTGCATGACGGATTCTTCTGTCGGGGTTGGTCTAAAGCTCGACGTGCACGGGCTCGGTGCTCTTCGCGACGGGGGCGTGGTCGGGCGATTTCAAGAAGAGGAGGAGCGGGAGCACGATCAGAAACAAGATGCCGGAGAGCAGGAACAAGCGATTGAAGCTGATGACGGTCGCTTGCTGTTGGACGATGCCGCCCAACATGCGGCCGGCGGCGACGCGGGCCGTGGCTGCGTCGTAGCCGTGCGCTTGGAACGACTGCGCGAAGCCGTTCAGCCGCGCGATCACCTCGGGCCGGTCCGGCGTGAGATGCGTGCCGATGGCAACGCTCGCCGTCTTCGTGATGCGCGGGATGAGCGACGCGAACACCGCGAGGCCGAGCGAGCCGCCGATCTGCCGGAGCAGCGAGTTGAGGCCCGAGGCGTCCGCCAGCTGATGGCGCGGAATGCGGCTCAGCGCGACGGTGGTGAGCGGGATGAAGATGCAGGCGAACGCAACGCCCTGGATCGCAAGCACGAGCACGACGTCGCTCGAGGTCGTGTCGAGCGTGTAGTGGCTCATCAGGACGGCGCTCCACGTGAACATGAGCACGCCGAACCCGACGCAGACGCGCGGCGAGATGCGGTTGTAGATGCGTCCGATGATCGGCATCGTCACCATCATCACGAGCGAGCGCGGCATGAGCGCGAGCCCGGCCTGAACGGCCGTGAAGCCCAAGAGCTCCTGCATGAACACCGGGAGCAGGAACGTGAGCGAGAGGAGCATCGCGAACATGACGGCGCCAACCAGCGTGCCGGAGGTGAACACGCCTTCTTTGAAGAGGCGGAGGTTCACCGCAGGCACGGGTGCCGTGAGCTCACGGATAATGAACGCCGCCGTTGCGATCACGGCGACGAGCGTGACGACACCGATCTCGCGCGACTCGAACCAGTCGTTGCGGTTTCCTTCCTCGAGCACGTACTGCAGCGTGGAGACG
>DATMCL010000034.1:0-9552 GCA_035558375.1 Polyangiaceae bacterium | reverse complement strand
CCAGGACGCCGAGCGCGGCGCCGAAGCCATCCTCAAGACGATCGGCGAAATCTACCGCATCAAGGAGAGCAGCCAGGAAGCGGTCTCGGTGATCTCGAACCTCGGCTCGCGCATCGACGCCATCGGGCAGATCCTGAACGTGATCGACGACGTGGCCGAGCAGACGAACCTGCTCGCGCTGAACGCCGCCATCATCGCCGCGCAAGCCGGCGAGCACGGCAAGGGCTTCGCCGTCGTCGCCGACGAGATCAAGGATCTTGCCGAGCGCGCCGGCGCGAGCACGAAGGAGATCGCCGATCTCATCAAGACCATCCAGTCCGAGAGCAAAAACGCCATCTCGGCCGTGGAGCGCGGCGCCCAAAACGTCGATCGCGGCGTCGAGGTCTCGAACGAGGCCGAGCGCGCCCTGAAGAAGATCCTCGAGAGCTCGCAGAAGAGCACCAACATGGTGCGCGCCATCGCGCGCGCGACCGTCGAGCAGGCGAAGGGCAGCAAGCAGGTGACGGACGCCATCGGCCGCATCGCCGGCACCGTCCAGCAGATCGCCGCCGCGACCGCGCAGCAGGCCCGCGGTTCCGAGCTCATCATGCGCAGCGGCGAAAAGATGCGCACCATCGCCCAGCAGGTCGAGCGCTCGACGCAGGAGCAATCGCGCGGCAGCCGCCAAATCACGCAGGCCATGGAAAGCATCAACAGCATGGTCGGCGAAATCTCGAACGCGCAGCGCACCCAGGTGCGCGGCGCCGAGCGCGGCCTGAGCCTCGTCTCCCAGCTCGACGACGCGGCCCGCCGCCAGGACACGGCCGTAAAAGACCTCTCCTCGCAAGCCGACCGCGTGAAGCGCGCGTGAAGCGCGAGCACTGAGCGCGGCTAGCGCGCCGCCCACCCGATTTCGCGCGCCGTGCTCGGTCCGACGCCAAGCTCGTCGAGCGTCTTCGGTCGCTGCTCTTTGTCGGCGGAGACGGGACGGTTGCGCGCCATGATCTCGACGCGGCGCTGCGGAACCAACGGCGCCAGGTCCGGCTCGGCGAGACCGTCCGGCACGAGCGCACGCCCGTCCGCTCCGTAGTGGTCATCCGCGCCCACCGTGTGGAAGAGCTCGTGCGCGGCGACGATCAGCGCGAGGTCGACCGTCTCGTGCTCCAGCTCGGCGCGCGCGATGGCGATGCGTCCGCCGTGCTCGCTCGCGCCCTCGACGAGCGCCTGCTGCGTCGGCGGGCTCACGACGAGGTAGACGCGCATGTCGAAGCCCCGCGACGGGACGCCGCCGCGCGCGTCGAGATCGTGCGTGAAGCCCCGTAAATCCCAGGCGTAACGCGCGACGGCCGCGAGCCCTTCGCCACTCAATGCGGGCACCGGACGCCCGAGCCGCACCGGCCCGTACGCGACGAACGCGAAGGGCGCGGGCGCGCCCGGCCGATAGCGGTGAAGCTCCGCGGCGAGCCGCTGCGACAGCTCGGGGAGGCGCAGCCTTAGCTCAGCGGTTGCGCCCGCGTCGACCCCGGGCTCCGTCACGACGACGAACGCCACGTCGAGCGTGCGCTGCCATTCGTTGCGCGCGCGCCGCGACAGCACGTCGTGCGCCGCGTACACGATGACCGCGACGAGCACCGCGAGCAGGAGCGAGACGCGCAGAGCCCGCATGCCGTTCCCTCGCGCCGGTCCTTTCCCTGATCGACGAACGCCCGCGGCTCAGTGACTCGCGCCGCACGCCCCGGAGCCGGGCGTCGTCGCCGAGAGCGAGTAGTCGCCCACGTCGAGACCGAGCGGCACCGTGAGCTCCGCGTCGAATTGACCCTTCGAATCGGTCGGTAGCGAGCCGAGCGTGAAGGCACGGCTCCGCGGCGCTTCGAGGGTGAAGTCGATGCGCGCCGCCGGGCACACCTCGCCGTCGGCCGTGACGCGCCCGCGCACGTGAATCCGCCCGCCGCGACGCGCCTCGCCGCTCTCCACTTCGACCTCGACGCTCGCCGGCGCGAAGCCCGACGCCGAGTCCGCCGAGCCGCGAGGGGCGGCTCGAAGCGCCGGCTCGGTGGCATCCGGATCACCGTTCGCGCCGAACGACGAAGCCGCACCGCGCGGCTGTCCGTTCACGTCGCTACCCCCCGTCGGCGCCGAGCCCGAGGAATCCACGGACAGCGTCGAGCTCTGCGCGCCCGCGGGCCACACGAAGGGATCGTCCGGCGGCACGTGCGGAGGCGTGCGCGCCGCGGGATCGAGCTCGAAGCGTCCCGCCGCACCGCCCAAATCGATGCGATGCCAGATCGCGCCGTCACCGACCTCCACCCAAGCGTGCGCTTCGTTGCGCACGAGGCGCGTCGGGAACCCGAGCGCGAGCGCCGTGATCACGAACGCGAACGAGCGATGCCGGCACACACCCTTCTTCGACAGCGCGAGCTCCCGGTAAAGCTCGACCGGCAGCCGCGAGCGCGGCAGCTCAGCGGACGGCGCGAAGCCGCGAAAATGCGCCACGAGAGCCGCGAGCGCATCCCGCGGCGTCACGCTCTGTGAGAGACCGAGGACGTGCAGCACGTCACGCGCCGCATCGCGCACCGCCGGCGGCAGGAGCGGCGCGCGCGGCACGAGGCTCGCCCAACTCACGTCGGGAAACGGCGCGCCGAACGCGGCGCGCGGCACGGCGAGCTCCAGCACGAGGCGGATCCGTTGGTGCGCATTGCCGACCACGAACCAGTTATCGGCGCCGTCGCGCACGATCTCGAGAGGGACGTTCGGCTCCACGCGCGACGCGAGCACCCGCGCGCCGGGCCCCGGCGTCGGAATGCGTACCGGCACCGACGGCACGAGGTCGACGAACAGATCGCCGAAAAACTGGTCCTCGCCCGGCAGCGCGCCGCCGCCGCTCTCCACCTTGCGCAGCCGCCGATCCGATACCGCGAGCTCCGCGGACTCGGAGACGGAGTCGTACGCGTAGAGGCGCTTGAACGGCGTCACCGCGGGCGTGAAGGGATCGTCGTAGCTCACGACCTCGGGTCGCGTCGTGTCGGCGTCGATGCGGTAGCTCGCGTCGATGCTGTCGGGCGTCGAGTTCCCGCCGTACGCCACCTCGGGCGTCGGCCGGCGATCGGGCGGCGCAGGCATCACGCCGCTCGGCGTGTCCACGGCCGCGGGCAAGCGTCCGTCGCGCGTCGTCGCTCGGAGCGCCAGGTCCTCGACAGGATCGTCCGGGATGAGCTCGTGCAGCGGCAGGTCGTCGGCGAGCGCGCGCGGCGCCACGAGCCCGCCACTCACGAAGAGCACCAAGAGCGCCAGAGCCAAACGGCGAGCACGCCGCATCTCCGAGCTATAGCGCTAACGGCGCGGGTACGGAAAGGTCGGCAGGGGCTCGGTGCGCTCGAGCTCGTGGAATTTCGTGAGATCCAGCGTCATCACGGTGCCTTCCTCGGAAATCACGTCGGCGAGCCGGTAACCCCAGGCGATTTGGCTCGCCGCATAGCGATGGGTCGCGTGCACCGTCTGCATCCAGGTGTCGTCGAGCCCGGTCACCGTCACGAGCACCTCCGCCCCGTCGGCTTCGAGCGCGGCGGGCGTCGTCCCGAAGAACGGGCTCGCTTCATCGACGACGTGCAGCACGTTCCACGAGCGTGCGAGCTGCAGCCGGTCGCGCACGAGCTTCAGATCGGTCGTGCGGTAAAAATCCTTGCCCTCGAGCGTGCGCTCCGTGCGCACGAACATGACGCGGATCTGCGCCTCGACGATGCGATTCTTGCGCGCATTGCCGATCCGGAACGAGAGCGTCGGCACGCCGTTCATCGGCGACAGCGCGAGGCAGCGCGAGAAGATCAGCCGCGCCGTCGGCCGCGAGAACTTCGCGAACACGAGCCCCGTCGCCATCGCCGTCAGCACGAGCGACACCGTCGACTGGACCACCATCATCACGTTCGCGGCGTCGGTCGCGGGGTACATCGACCCGTACCCGATGGTGCCCATCGTTTCGACGGAGAAATAAAATGCGTCGGCGAGCGAGCCCGGGCGCGCGCCCTGAATCCCTCCTGTTGCGTAGTAGGCGAGCGCGAACAAGAGATTCACGGTCCCGTACCCAACGGCGATGAAGCCCATCGTCATGGGCCACGAGAGCTGCAGGAGCCCGTGGTAGAAATCGCGCAGCGGCGTGCGCGGCGCGCCGACGACGCGAAACTCGTACTCGATCGGCGCGTCGGTGTGCCGCGTCTCGGCCACCGCCGGCAGCTCTTGCTCGCTCACCTGCGTCACGGAGGGCGAAAGCTTAGCTCAACTCCCGGCTTGGCGGCTCGCACGGCTAGACGCGCGACAGCCACACTTCGGATTCGCGTTCCACGTAGCGCCACTCGGGGTTTCGCTCCGGATCGCGCAGCCCCGCGAGGAGCTCCAGGAACTCGCCGCGCCGCTCCGGCAAGAATTCGAAGTACGTGAGAAAATCCCAACCGGTCCCGGCGACGACCGGACGACAGTGGTAGAGCTTGCGCGATATCACGCGCGCGAACGGGAGCCCCACGTTCACGTGCCCCGGACGTCCCGAGCCACGGAAAATCCCGTCGCGCTCGTCGTGCGCGAGCTGCCACCACGCGCCCGACTTCGTCATCGGGATGAGCACGCAGACCGCGCGCGGTCCGGCGAGCTCCGTCGTCGCGAGCGACTCTCGCTCGGCCGCACGCATGTACTCCAGGTGCTGCGTCACGCCGACCAGGTCGCCCTCGCCGCTCGGTAGCCCTGTCGTCGACTCGACGCGGGAGAACGCTCCTCCCACGGAAAGTCCCGCGAGCGGCGTACCGCGAATGACTCGCACCTCCTCGATACGGAAGCGGTCGATCGTCGTGGTCGAGCTCGCGACGGAGCTCGCGCTGGAGGCGCTGAAGCGAGCCCAAGTCGGAGGCGGTACCGCCGGAACGCTCATGTCTCGACTCGTAGCATGCACCGTGTTTCGGCGAGGTTTTCGCCCCAAATCTGGCGCGCCCGCCGTCGGGCATAGCAAAATGCCGCTGCTTGACTCAACGCTCGCCGCTTCTCCTCGCGCTCGCCGGTCTGTCACTCACCGCCAGCTTCGCAACCAGCGGATGCGGCGGCGACACTTCGAATGGTAGCGGTGGCTCGGGCGGCACGGCTCCGGCGGAGACACCTGCCGACATCGCTGGCGACTACACGGTGGCTCTCACCAATCACGAGAACACCTGCCCCGATGTACCCGACACCTGGGAAGGCGGCATGACCGCAGGCGTTCCCTTCAGCATCGAGCAGAAGGGCGTGAAGCTCACCGCCGAGACGATGGGCCCGAGCGCGCTCGCTTTCATCGTGCGCACCGGCAGCAACGCCTTCGCGGGCGAGATCCACGAGTCGCACTTCGTGCTCACCGACCACGGCACGAAGCTCGACATGTACGGAGACTGCTCCTACACGCTCGATGTGATCGTCGAAGGCGATCTCGACGGCGATACCATCACGGGCACCGTCACCTACCAGCCGGTGATCGACGACAGCTCGGTCTGCGCGGACTACGACTGCGCGGCCGTGCAGGGCTTCGCCGGAACTCGCCCGCCGAAGTAACCCTCGCGAGCTCGCACGCGAACCGGCCGCCGGAAAGCAGAAGACGAAGCGGACCCGGCCACTGGACCGCATTGCGCTCGACGCTGCGCCTAAATCGGTTAAGCTCCGAGACTTACCCATGAGTATGAACGAGCTAGGACGTGCCTCTGCGCTCATGGCCGCGGCCGTCTGCTTCGCGATCGCCTGTGGCGAGCCGAGCGGCGACGACGACGTTTCCGGCGGCTCGAGCGGGATGACCGGCAGCGCGGGCAAGGGCGGCAGCAGCATGATGGGCTCGGGCGGCGCCGTGGGTGGCGCGAGTCAGGGCGGCGGCACGGGAGGAAGCGGCGCAGGGAAAGGTGGCGGAGCGGGAGCCGGAGTCGCCGGCATGGGACAGGGCGGTAGCGCAATGAACGGCGGCTCGAGCGGAAGCGGCGGCGCTTCGAACGGCGGCCGCGGCGGCCGCGGCGGCGCGAGCATGGGCGGAGCGAACACGGCCGGCGCGAGCATGGGCGGAGCGAACACGGCCGGCGCCAACATGGGCGGCTCGAGCGGAGCGGGCGCGGGCACTGGCGGCTCGAGCGGAGCAGGCGCGGGTACAGGCGGCTCGAGCGGCACGGGCGCGTGCGACACCGACACCTGCCCGTTCGACACGGGCGTCGCGTCCGCCTGCAAGCTGCGCTTCATGTACGGCGTGAACTACGCCTGGCAGAACTTTGCGGCCGATTTCGGCGGCGGCACGCGCGGTATCACCGCCACCAAGAGCACCGTCCAAACCCAGCTAGAGACCATGTCGCAGAACGGCGCGAACGTGATCCGCTGGTGGGTGTGGCCCAACTTCTCGGGCGGCGGCGTCACCTTCGACAGCAACGGCACACCGACGGGCCTTGGCGGCACCACGCTCACCGATCTCGAGACCGCGCTCACCTTGGCGGACCAATACGGCATCTACCTGATGCTCACGCTCTTCTCGTTCGACAACTTCAAGAGCAACATCAGCCCTGCGAGTCAAAACATGGCCACGCTCGGCGTCGATGCGACCAAGCGCGCCGCGCTCGTCGACAAAGTCGTGCGGCCCTTCGCGCGCGCCGCCGCGCAGAGCGCGCACGCCGACCGCGTGATCGCGTGGGACGTCATCAACGAGCCCGAATGGGCCGTCACCGGAGCGAGCCTGTACGGCGGCGACGAGGCCTTCGACCCGGACGACACCTGCAAGCCCGTCACGCACACGCAGATGGAGACCTTGCTGAAGGACGTGATCACGGGCCTCCGCGCGGAGAGCGAAGCCCTCGTCACCGTGGGCGCCGCCGCGATGAAATGGCGCCACGCGTGGACGAAGCTCGACCAAGATTTCTACCAGTTCCACATCTACGACTGGATCCAGATGAGCTGGCCGTACGACAAGAGCCCGACCGAATACGGCATGGGCGACAAGCCCATCGTCATGGGCGAGTTCCCCCCGACGGGTCTGAGCGGCGGCATCACCTACCGGAACCTCCTCGATAGCTGGTACGCGAACGGCTACGCTGGTGCCCTCACCTGGCAAGACGCCACCTTCAAGATCTCGTGGAGCGAAGTAAAAGCGTTTGCCGACGCCCACCCCTGCGAAACCAGCTACTAGCTCCGGTTCGCGCACCGCTGCGATCGCTGCGCTCGTGGCGGCGATTGGCGTCGTTGCGTATCTCTTGCGACCTAGTCCAATAAGCGAACGACGCCCCGACGTCGTGGCGCGAGTGGCGGAGCGTCAGCGCCAGATCGCTGCCGAACGCGATGAGCCCACCGCGCACGCCGCGCCGGAACCAGCGAAAACGGAGCCGGCCGCGAACGTCCCCGAGCAGCGAGCGGCGCCGAGCGTCGAGGAGCTCGAAGGCGAGCTCGCCGCGCATCCGGACCAAGTGTTACGGCGTCTCGCGGATGCGTTACCGCGCGGGGAGCGCGAAGCCCAGCGCCTCTCGTTGCTCGAGGTCCGCGCGCTCGTTCTGCGCGGTGAGATCGGACCCGCTCGAACGAAGGCGCGCGGCTACTTCGAACGCTGGCCAGCCGGGCCGGATACGGCAGCGCTCGAGCAGCTCACCGGAGCGCATCCAACGGCGGACAGAGCGACGCCGTAGCGCCGGCACGGCGTGCGCGACTCCTAAAGACGCGACCCGAGGCTCGCCGCGCGCACGTAGCGGATGATGTCGCGAAGCTCGTCGTCCTTGAGGTGCACGCGCCCTTCGGTCTGCATACGCATCACCTTCCCAGGCCATTGATCGGGCGCGATCGTGGACGGCGGGTGCAAGAGGTGGCAGCTGCCACACTTCCCCATGTAGAGAGTGCGCCCGCGCTCGAGATCTTCCAGGCGCGCGCTCGGATCGCTCGGCCCGAGCGTCGCCACGTCCGCACTGCTCGGATGCGGGAACGGCGAGCTGCACGCGGAGGCGAGCGCCACGAGCACACCCACGAGAGTGCGACGGCCCGCGACACGAAGCGAAGACGGCATGCGCGGGCGTTTAGTCGGTCCGGGGGCGAGATGCACGCGCGTTTTAGGACCGACAAGTCGTACCATGGACCTCCGAGCTAGTTCGATGCCAGCACCCCACGATGACACCCTGCAACGAGTTCTGAACGACGCTCAGTCCGTTCAATGGGCGGCTTTGCGAGGAGCCTACGGCGCGTCAGATGCGACCGATCACTACCGCGATGCGCCGGGAATGCTGCTCGCTCTCGCCACCGTCAACACCTGGCTTCCCGAGATGTGCATCGAACCGACAGCCCAACCCATGGGACCTCAATGACAGTCACGCGAATGGCAAACGTCGGCATCGTCGTCGAGAACCTCGATGCCGCCATCGAATTCTTCACGGAGCTCGGCCTCGAGCTGGAAGGACGCGCCCCAATTTCCGGCGACTGGGCGGATGGGGTGACCGGCCTGCGCGGCATGCGCGTCGAAACCTCCATGCTGCGCACGCCCGACGGTCATGGGCGACTCGAGATCTCTCGATTCATCGCGCCGGCCGTGGTCGCCGATCACCGGACCGCCCCCGTGAACGCCCTTGGCTACCTACGCGTCATGTTCGCCGTGAAAGACATCGACGGAACGCTCGCGCGGCTTCGCAAATTAGGCGCCGAGCTACTCGGGGAGGTCGTAAAGTACGAAGACATCTATCGACTTTGCTACATTCGGGGGCCCGAAGGCATTCTCATCGGGCTCGCCGAAGAGCTGGAGCCGACGGGGGCGAAATGAATCGATGATGGATGATGACTACGCGGCGACCGTCCGGGCGAGTCGGAAACGTTTCCGCGTCGTCGTCAGCGCCATCCTGTTCACCTTGGTTGCGGCACTCTTCGCGCCGTGGGCTGCCGTGCGCAACGGCGTGATCACCTCTGATCTGGCGGAAGCGTTCACGGTGGTTGCCGGTCTAGTGGTGTTTGCAGTTTGGCAAGCGCTACTGATGATGGTTCGCGACCCCGCCGCATCCACGACTTTCGGGAATGAGCGAGGATTGAAGCGACTCAGTCCAATGGTGCTCGTCGGGGTATCGATCCTTGCGACCATGCTCGCATTGGCCACTCTTTCGCGACTCGCGGGACTCATCAGCACCGAAGGACTTGTCTGGGTTGCGTTATTCGCCGCCTTCCTCGGCGGTCGTCTCGCGCGAACGGCGTTCGCCGTCTTCGCGAGGGGAGATGTGTTCACCACTGAGATCTAACCACGCACATGTTTTATTCGAACGCGAGAGCGGCACCGATTGCAGACCCGCAGAGCACGTTGCTCGGCATCGCGCTGCTCGTCTTGCTGTCGACGGCATGTGATCCGCAGGTCTCGCTTCAAGGTCGTTTGACCGACTCGACCGGGCAGCCATTGAAGGTTGGCGAGATCCGCGTGGAATGTCCCGACCTGTGCGTTTTTGCCGTCGTTCACAACGATCGCGGGGAGTTTGTTGGGTCGAAGCTTGGCCGGGGGTGCAAAGCCGATTGTCAGCTGCGTGCACGCAACGTCGGTTTTCGAGAGCTCGCCGCCAGCGCGTCCACGTATTGCACGCACGAGAGCGG
>DATMCL010000033.1:0-21685 GCA_035558375.1 Polyangiaceae bacterium | reverse complement strand
GCCGGCCTCATCGGGTTCGTGGGCTACCTGCTCGTGCCGATCGTCGGTCCGCGTTACTACTTCCCGAAGCAGCTCGGCGCGCCCTCGGCGGCCCTGCTCGAGACGTCGCTCGCCGCGCTGGCGACGCACGCCAACGAGCTTCACGTCGGCTTCGGCCGCGCGCGCAATTGCTTCCCGTCGTTGCATACGGCGTGGGGGCTCATCGTGCTCGTCTTCGCCTACCGGCAGATGCGCTGGCTGTTCTTCGTCTACCTCCTGCCCGTCGGCTCGCTGCTCGTGGCGACCGTCTATCTGCGGTTTCACTACGCCGTCGACCTCATCGCCGGCGCGCTCGTGGCTCTACTGCTCTGCGCGGCGGCTCCGCGCCTCGCGCGTCGCTTTCCGGTTCCCTCCGCCGGAGACGTACCGGTGCTCGCGCTCGAGCCTGCCCTCGGCGCATTCTTCGCGCGGGTTTCTCGGCAGGCCGCGGCTCACTGGCCTTACCTGGCGCTCCTACTCGTCGTTGGGCCGGTTTACCTGTCGAGTCTGCCGACCGGCATCACGACTCACGGCCGCGGCGAGGACGGCGCCGAGCTCGTGGCCGCGGCCGTCACCGGCGGAACTGCGCACCCACCCGGTTACCCGCTCTACACGCTCCTGCTTCGCGGCGCGTGCGCGCTCTTCCCGCACTCGCAGCCCATCGACGTAGCGCACACCATGAGCGCGCTCTCGGCGCTGCTCGCCGGCGCGGTCGTCGTTTCGCTCGGTCGCGCGTGGTTCCGGGCGCTGTCGAGCGAGCAGCAGCCAGGACTAGCCGATCTCGGTGCTTGGGTGAGCGGGGTCACGTTCTGCTTCTCGCCGGCGCTGTTCCGGCAGGCATTGATCGCCGAGGTCTACGCGCTCCACGCGCTCACCGTGGCGTGCCTCGTGCGGGTGGCATCGCATCTCGTCCTCTCGGACGGGCCCGTGCGACGACGCGACGTCGCGCTGTTCGGCCTGACGGGCGGGCTCGCGGTCACCCATCACCTCACGGCCGCCCCCTTGCTGCTCGCCCTCGCGCTCTCGCTCGTCTGGCTGGCGAAAGTGCGTACGTTGGGCATGAAAGGTCTTATCGTCGCCGCCTTCGGCTTCGGTCTCGGTTGCCTTCCCTGGGCGTACCTGCCGTGGGCGGCGGCGAAGCATCCCGCCCTGTCGTGGGGTCAGCCCGACACCTGGTCCCGCTTCCTCTGGGTCGTGAGTGCCGAGCAGTATCACTCGCGGTTCGGCGGGAACGCCTCGAAGTGGCTCGCTCATCTCAGAGCTCAGTTCCCGCTCTGGCACTCGCCGGCGCTGGTGCTCGCTTTTGCGACGGCGGGTATCTTCTCGCCGATCGTCGAGCGCAAGGCACTGGCCCCGCGCGCGCGTCAGGTCGCCGCGCTGCTCGGCGCGCTCGTCGTCGCCAACGTTGCGAGCGCCCTGCCGTATTCGATCGGTGATCTCGAATCGTATTTCATTCCCTCGGAGCTCTGCTGTGCCGCGTTCATGGGGCTCGGCTTCGTCGTCGTGGCTCGCACCCTCGGCACGCTCGGTCCGCTCCGGGGCAGGGGGGAAGGGCTCGCCGCGGTCGTGGCCGCCACGCTCTTGTGTGCGGGGCTCGGCTGGAGCATCCGCCGGGCCGATGCCCACGGTCAGAGTCGCCTCGATCGTCGAGTGCGCGAGGTGGTGGCTCGCGCCGAGCCCGGGGCACTCATCGCTGCACGAGGCGACGGCATGGTCTTCGGACTGTGGTACGAGAAGCTCGTGAGGAGCGAGCGGCCCGATCTCGACATCGTGAGCCGTGAGCTCCTACTGCAGCCCTGGTATTCGAAGAACGCGAGCCATTTCACGCCGGGCATGCGCTGGCCGGCGGCCCCCCTCCGCGGTACGGCGCAGCAGCGCCTGACCGCGGTCATTCGGGCCAACTACGGCCGCCGCCCCGTTGTCGTCGTGGATCCTGCGGACGTGCCGGCCGGCTGCCTTCGTGCGCCGAGCGGTGTGCTCTCGTGCGAGCCCGGGCCGGAGCCGGTATCGCGGCGATGAGCCCACGGCCTGCGAGCCGCGCCACCCTGCGCGCCGTCGCCACCGCGCTGAGCTTCCTGGCAGCGTTGCTCGTTCGTCCCGCGTTCGCCGCGGAGCCGGGTGTCACCCACCAAGTGGAGGTTTACGTCGCACCGTGCAACGAGCCCCCCTACGACTCGGCGCGTTTCGTCGAGCTTCTGCGTGTCGAGCTGGCAGCGCTCCATGTCGATGCGCTTGCGACCAACACCTACGTCCCCGCCGAGGCTCAGCTCGGCGAAGGCGTGATCGCTCTCACCCTTCCCGTTTGTGAGCGAGCGGCCCAGAGCGTCGACCTGAGCGTCGTCGAGCGAGGTTCGAGCACGCGGCTCGAGCGTCGCGTCGACCTCGCCGACACCGCGTTCGACGCGCGAGCGCGCACGCTTGCGATCGCTGCGGCCGAGCTTTATCGCGCCGCGCTCGCTGAGGCCGCGGCGCGGCTGACCAATGCTCAGGCGAAGCCCCAGAGTCTCGCGCCAGCGCCAACGCCGACGCCGACGCCTGCGCCCCCGCCCGCTCCCGTGAAGGCGAGCACACCCTGGCCCGCGCAGGCTCCGCCAGCACCGCACGCGGTGGACCCGAGCACCGACGAGAAATGGACGCTCGAGCTCGGCCTCGTTGGCCGCGCCTATCCGAGCGAACGCTCCGCACTGGTCGGTGGCGAGCTCGGCGCGCGCGTCCCCGTGGCGCCGTGGCTCGCCGTGCGTGGCGGCGCGGCACTCGCTTTCGGATCGGCGACGCTGCCGTTCGACGATGCCAATCCGATCACGTCGAACGTTGCGCTCGGCATGGCGCTTGGCCAGGTCGAGGTCCTCGCGCACAGCCGCGGCCCCCTGCTCCTCGAGCTCGGACCGCGCGTCGACGTGGGCTACGGCTGGGTCGAGCGCCGCGAGGGTGAGCCCACGTATCTCATTGCGAGCTCGATCGCCGATCTCGGCCTCACCGCGGGCGTGCGCGGCCTCCTCGCGCCGCGCTGGCTCGGCTTCTTGTCGCTCTACGTGGGGCACGCCCTCGGTGGGGTCGCGCTCGAAGCAGCTCAGGGGACGCCCGGCGCGACGAGCGTCGGCTTCGCCGGGATGCTGCTCGAGGCCACGATTGGCGTCGGCTTCGAGCCGTCGTCTCCGCAGGAGTGACGCCTTCCCGCGCTGCTAGGACCGCTGGATGCCCTCCCGACGGTCAAGCCCACCTTGTGGGTGAACCTGCGCAGTCACGTCGACGTCGCGCGATGCAATTCCTTGGCGTGCGCGGACCGCGAGGCAGCTAGACTCGGACGCCTAGGAGCAGCGAAAGGGGCGTCGTCATGAACGCGGACGTGGACGTGGACGTGTTGATTGTCGGAGGAGGATGGACGGGGGTGAGCGCCGCGCTCAGGCTAGAGGAGCACAACACCGCAAACCCTGACAACGCGGTGACCTTCGCTCTCCTCGAGGGGCACCCGAAGCGTCTCGGCGGCAGGGCGTTCAGCTACACGTACGAATGGAAGGACGAGGCGGGTGTCGTGCGCACGACGGCCTTCGAGCACGGCGCGCAGTACATCGGCCAGTCGCAGAGCGCTCTCTGGGCGCTCGTCCAGCAGGCAATCAAGCAAGGCATCATCTCGCCCGACGCCCTCGTCGACGGCTACAAGGCACGGCTCCCGTACAAGGAGCAGGTGATGATGATCGCCGGCAAGCGGTATCCGTACGACCGCGACGAAGCTCTGTTCGGCATCGGCGGCGTCCCCCCGGAGCTCGGGCTCTGGGACGTCATGGGCGTGCTCGTGATCGTCGGGCTCATCCAAGCCGTGGAGCAATCCATCAACGTGCTGTCGCCGTGGGAATCCCCTGCCTGGGTGACTGAGCTCGATCAGATGACACTGCTCGCTTGGCTCGATTCCCTGAATCTGCCGCCGGGTGCGCGCTCTCTCTTGCGCGTCTCCGTCGAGGCCGTCATCAGCGTCGAGGCCGACCAGGTCTCCGCCTTCTATTTCTTCTGGTATTGCGCCTGCAACGGCGGCTTCCTCAACGAGGTCAACGACGAGCAGGGAGGACCGCAGCAGTTCTATCTCGCGAGTGGGCTCGACGGGTTGGTCGAGAAGCTCGCCGCGCCCATCAGCAAGCAGATCGTCCGCGAGCAGATCGTGAAAAAGGTCGACTACTCGGGCGACGGCGGCGTGACCGTCACGACCGTCGGTGAGCGCACGTTCCGAGCGAAGAAGGTCATCGTCGCGACGTCACCCGCGAGCGCGAGCAAGCTCGAGTTCTCTCCGGAGCTCCCTCCGGCTTGGAGGAAGATCACGTCGCAGTCGATGGGCACGACCGTGAAGTGCCAGGTCTTCTACAAGTCGCCGTGGTGGCGCAATGTCGAGGCGCAGAGCGATCCGTCCAAGGAAGGCGTGCCTCAGTACACCGGCTACTGCGGCGCCAACGACTACCCGGTGATCTGGGTGATGGACTACAGCCCCGTCGGTCCAGCGCCGAAATTCGAGGACCAAGGCTGCTACGCCTTGATGACGTTCACGATCGGGTCGGAGGCCAAGGAGCTCCTCGAAAAACCGACGAAGGAGCACATCGTCGAGTGGGTGACCAAAGCGCTCTGTGATCTTTTCAACGACACGCGGGCGCTCTCGACCTCGAGTGAGTACATCGACTTGAGATGGTTCAGCTGGGACGCGACAACGCCACTGGTTCCCGGCGGGCCGAACACCGTTTTCTCGCCGGGCGTCCTCACGGGAACGGACGCTCCCGCGAAAGCCTTCGATACGCCCGTCAACGGCAAGGTGTACTTCGCCGCTGCAGAGCTCGCCTGCAAATCGCCATCAGAGCGGCAGAGCCCAGGCGCGAGCTTCGTACCGGATTGGAAGACGCTCGGGCAGTCCGGCATCTACTCGGACTACCGTCAGTCGCTCGGCTACATGGACGGCGCCGTCACGTGCGGGCGGTTCGTCGCAGAGCAAGTGCTCGATGATCTCTCCGTGAGCCAAAAACCTGCGACCAAGAGCGCCACCCATGGCGCCGGCTACGCCAAAGCAACGAACGGCTCCTCGGCGCCGCCGAGCGCGGCCGCAGCGCCCGCAACACCGGCAGCGGATCCGCCGCCCATCCCCGAAGCGACGATTTGCACGGCGCTCACCATGCTGTGCCAGCGCCTTTATGCCGCGAGCGCCCCTCCCGGAAGCGCGACGTCGGATCCGAAGACGGATCCCGCTGATCTTCAGGCGTGGCTCGCCGGCGTCCTCATCGATATCCTCGTGGCGAACGGCTTGCTCACCGCGCCCCCGCAGGCGCCGCCGGCTGGATTCAATGAGCTTCAGGCGATCGCCTACATGCTGGAGATGGCGCTCTGGCAACCGGGGTTCGTCGCGGCGAGCTTGAGCTTCATCCAGTCGGGCTACGCGCTCGATTCCGCTTCCCCGCCGGGCACGACCCAGGTGAACGAGCTTTCCACGATCGCGTCGGCCCTCATGCGACTGAAATCCGTCGAGCCTTCGCCGACCGGCGGCCGCCTGGCGTCTGCGGGCGGAGCGGTGCTAGCGGCAGCCAGCAGGGCGGAATGAAAACCGCCGCGCCCGGCGCCGGACCCGTCGAGGACTCCGGCGAAGATTGGACGACTCCACCCACGAGTGGCTTTGCATCGGAGCACGGATCCGAGCTCGGGCAGGGCGCTTCCCTGCTCGGGGGACGCTTCGTCATCGAGCGCCGCCTCGGGCGCGGCGGCATGGGCGTCGTGTACGAGGCGTTCGACCGGGACACGAAGAGTCAGGTCGCTCTGAAGATGCTGTCGCACGGGGACGGGCCCGGCATCTACCGGTTCAAGCAGGAGTTTCGGGCGCTGGCCGACGTGCGCCACGAAAACCTGATGACCATGCATGAGCTTTTCGCGGAGGACGGCCGCTGGTTCTTCACGATGGATGTCGTCGAGGGCGAGACTTTTCTCGAGCACGTGCGCTCGGGCGCGGGGCCCGCCCTCGCCGATACGCTCGTCCTCGGCACGGTCGAGCCTTCCGCCCCGACCATCCGCCCGCCGCTATGGCCCTCGCAGCCCGCGGTCGACAATGAGCGCCTGCGCAGCACGCTCGTCCAGCTGGTCGCGGGCATTCAGGCGATCCATGCCGCGGGCAAGCTGCATCGCGATCTGAAATCGTCCAACGTGCTCGTCACGCGCGAGGGGCGCGTAGTCATTTTAGACTTCGGGCTCGTGGCCGAAAAACCGCGGGGAGAGCCGACCGGCGGGCTAGACCAGGAGATCGCCGGCACGCCGGCCTACATGGCGCCGGAGCAGGTCCGCGGTGAGCCGGAGACGGTGGCGAGCGACTGGTACGCCCTCGGCGCCATGCTCTACGAGGCCCTGTGCGGCAGCACCCCGTTCGTCGGGGGAGCGCACGAAGTCATGGTGACGAAGCTCCGCAGCGATCCGCAGCCCGTGTCGCAGCGTTCGCCCAACGCGCCAGCGGATTTGGCCGAGCTCTGCATGCGGATGCTCAGCCGCACGCCCCTGGACAGACCCGACGCGGAGGAGATCCTAGAGTGCCTCGGGGACCGGCCGCCGCCCATCAGTGCTCGCTCCGCCCCTTTGTCGCAGCGCGACGTGTCGTTCGTCGGTCGCAAGGACGAGCTCTGTATCTTGCGCGACGCGCTCGAGACGTCGGAAAAAACCGCCCGGCTCGTGTTCGTTCAGGGCGCGTCGGGGATGGGCAAAACGGCGCTCGTCGAACGATTTGCCGAGCAAGCTCGCGCGCGCGGGGCCGTCGTGCTCGCCGGCCGCTGCTACGAGCGCGAATCGGTCCCGTACAAGGCGCTCGACGGCGCGATCGACGTCTTGACTCGTCACCTCGCACAGCTGCCGCCCGCCGAAGCAGCGCGGCTCGTGCCTCGCGACATTCACGAGCTGACGCGAATTTTTCCCGTGCTGAGTCGCGTCGACGCCGTCGCGCACGCCGAGCGCCGTCCGGACGAAGCCGCGGATCCCAACGAGCTCCGGCGGCGTGCGTTCGGGGCCCTGCGCCAGCTGCTCGTGCGGATGGCGGCTCAGGTCCCGCTGGTCCTGTTCGTCGACGACTTGCAGTGGACCGACAACGACAGCGTGAGACTGCTGCTCGACTTACTGAGCCCGCCGGAGCCACCCCCCGTTCTCTTCATCGGGACATACCGGGCCGAGGAAGTCGGAACGGGGGGGCCGCTCGCGAGCCTGCTCGCTGCGACTCGGGCTCTCCACGGCGTCCCCGTGCGCACGCTCTCGGTCGGGCCGCTCGATGGCCGCGAGACGAGGTTGCTTGCCGAGGCGCTGCTCGGTGGCGCCGCGACCGCCGACACGGCGAGCGCGATCAGCGACGAATGCCGCGGCAGCCCGTTCTTCCTGCGTGAGCTCGCACAGTGGTCTCGCCAGGGAGGCGGGACCGAGCCGATGACGCTCGATCGCGTCCTGTCCACGCGCATCGCCGCGCTCGAAGCCCCGGCGCGCCGGTTGCTCGAAGCGGTGAGCCTCGCCGCACGCCCCGTCGAGCTCGAGGTCGTCATCGCCGCCGCCGACGTGGAAGACGCGGCGAGTGCGCTCGGCGTGCTCCAGCGTGCGCGCTTGATCCGCGGGACGACGGGCGGCCAGCGCAAGCTCACCGCGTACCACGATCGCGTCCGCGAGACCGTTGCGGCATCGCTCAGCGACGAGTCGCTCCGTGCCTTGCATCGTGCGCTCGCCAGTGCCCTCGAGCGAGCACCTGAGCCCGATCCGGAGCTCTTGGCGCACCACCTCGCTCAGAGTGGCGAGCGACGCCGCGCCGCCGAGCTCGCCATCCGCGGCGGCGACCGAGCGTACGAAGCGCTGGCATTCGACCAGGCTGCGCGCCTCTACCGAACCGCTCTCACTCTCGGAACCGAACGCTCCGGCGAGCCGGATCTCCGCGAGAAGCTCGCGCGAGCCCTTTCGAGCCAAGGCCGCTCGAAGGATGCCGCCGACGCGTACCTCGACGCCGCAGAGCACGCCGCCGCGCCCTCCGAGCCTGGCCGCTCGCTGGAATTGCGACGTTTGGCTGCCGAGCATTACCTCGTGAGCGGCGAGATCGACCGCGGCACGGAGGTGCTCTCGCTGCTCCTCTCGGACGCTGGCCTTCGTTTCCCCACGAATCGCGCTTACGCCATCGCCGGGATCGTCAAGAACCTCGCCTGGCTCAGGCTGCGCGGAACGAAGGCGCGCCCGCAAGCGGCCACGGACTCTGCCGTTCGCGACCAGATCGAGCTGCTTCTTTCTGCCAATCGTGGCTACGCGACCTTCAGCCCGATGTTGGGCGGCTACTTCGCGCTCGAGGCGCTCACCCGCTCGCTCGCTGCCGGCTACCAGCGTGGGATCATCGTCGGGCTCGACTACTACGGCGTGATGGGCGCCTACGCCGGTCAGCCGCGCGACGAACGCCGCGCCATGCGCGTCCTCGACGAGGCCAAGCGGCTCTCCTTCGAAACGGACGATCCCGTCCTCCGCGCCCGTGTCGGCTTGGCCAAAGGCGTGGCCGCGACGGCGCTCGGACGCTTCGCGGAATCCGTCGAGTACCTGGAACGCGTCGCCCCGGCGCTCGAGTCCTGCGTGGGCGTCGGCTGGGAGCTCTCCGTTTGCGATCACACGAGCGCCCAGGCGCTCATCTGGCTCGGTCGCCTCCGCCAAGCGCGCGAACAAGTCCAAACGCTCACGCGCCGGAGCGAGCACAACGGCGATCGTTTCTCGCAGCTCGTGGGCACTATCCTGGACGCCAAGCTCAAGCTCGCCGCCGGCCTCCCCGTCGCCGCACGCAACCAAGCCGTCGACGTCCTCTCCCAGTGGGGCACCCGCGAGTTCACGTTCCAGCACATGTTCACGGTCAAGACGGCGATCTGGTGCGAGCTCTACGAAGGAGCCGTCGAAAGCGCCCACGCTCGCTTCCGCGCCATGTGGCCCGACCTCCGCGGCTCCGGGCTCCTCTCGGTGCAGCTCATGCGCGCCGACGCCGCGCTCCTCGAAGGAAGCATCGAGCTCTCGCGCCGCGCCGCCGGAAACCGTGACGCGAACCTCGCGCGAGTTCGACAATGCGCCGACTGGCTGGAGAAGACCGAGCGCGCATACGCGGTCGGCTACGGTGCGATGTTGCGTGCAGGAATGGCTCAAGTCAGCGGTGACGCCGACGCTGCTCGTCAATTCGCGCGAAAGGGCATCGAGGCTTTCGATCGCGCCGGCATGTCGATTCACGCGGCGGCGCTCCGGATGCGCTTGGGGGAACCGGAGGGGCGCGTGGTCATGGAGAGAGAAGGGATCGCCGATCCAGACCGGTGGTGCCGCATCCATCTGCCGGATGCTTGAGTCGCGCCACGCGGTCATGGATCGACGCTCGACTACTCACTGCGAGCAGACTTCGCCGCCCGTGACGGCCGCTTGCTCGAGGTTGAGCTCCGGGATCGCCCCGGGCGTGCCGTGCCCCATGCCCTCGTACTCCGCATCCATGCTGAGCGTGCCGCGCACCACGTCGAGCGGACCGCGGTACCACCCGGGAGCCATCAGCGTGCCGTCGAAGTTGCCGTCGACCGTCCACACCATGACGAGGTGGTCGTCGCCGAAGTCGTGCATCGAAGGCACGCGGTGGATCGCTAGCTCCACCGTGGAGCCAGCGGCGAAAGGCGCCTCGTCGCCGTAGCTCTCGAGGCTCGGCATGCAGCTGCCGTCACGGGACATGACGCCGGAGCCCAGGTTGGCGATCGTGGCGCGGGCTTCGTAGGCGGCGCCGTTGGAGGGCGGGTCGATGGGGGCCGCCGCGATGTCCACGCGCACGGGGAGGGAAGGCTTGTCGCCCCACTTGTCGTTGCCCGCACCCGGAGAGATCAGGCCCTCGAACGAGCGACCCATGAACGGGGCAATGAAGACGGCTTCGTTGAACTGGAGGACCGGCTGAAAGCCGTCGACGTTCGCGCCGTCCAGCGCGAGCTCGTACAGCGCGACCGCGTGGCGCGTGTCCTCGGCTTCGATGCCCGACGCCGTGTGCGAGACGCCGTCCGTCGTCACGAACTCTCGCCCGACGATCCCAGCAAAAGCGCGATCCTCGTCGAGCTTGGGCAGATGCACGAACGGGGCCTCCGTGTAGAGCGCGTCGCACACGACGATCTCGTCGCCTTCACTCGTCGTTGCGCTGTGCTGCTTGGCGCAAACGTCCCCGGGAAGCGGGTCGAAATCGTTGCCAGCGCAACCACCGAGCGAAGCACTCATTGCCAAGACACAGATTCCAAGTCGTTTCATGGTCAGTCTCCTCGGAGTGTCCCTTCAGCAAGTCGCATGCCATGTCATGCAGGGGCAAATTACTCGGAAAAATGGCCGGGCTTCCAGCTCGGGCACGCCCGAGTGCAGGGCTTTGCACGGCGAACGGTGCACGACTTTGCACCGTCGACCGCCGCGCGTTCACGCGCTGGGCGGCCCGCCGAGCTTCGGTGTCACGGAGTGAACGCGCAGCCCAATCTCACGAGCCCCCACTGGGTCGCCGAGTAGTCGAGGGGCCGGCGGAGCACGTTGATCCCCGCTGCTACGAAGTTCGGGTCGTCCGAGGGAGCGCCCATGACTGAAGCGCCGTTGTCACGCTCGACCACGGGAATGGCGGCGCAGAGCCCGCACATGCTGCCACCGCGACCGCCGACGGTGACACCGTCCTGAAAGACGGGGTGGCAGAGACCGAGTGAGTGCCCGAGCTCGTGCATGAGAACGCCACCCTGGTACCAGGCGATGTCGTTGATGCCGACGAAGCCGGTGCGCATGACCGTGGCGCCTACGCTGGTCCAACCGAAGGCGCGCGTGGCCGCCGTTCCGTCGAGCGACGTGTTGGCGGCAAGCAGCGCGAAATAGGAGGTCGCTCGGCGCGTGGGCGAAACGTTGAGGTTTCGCACGGCGAGCGCCTGGGTCGGGGTCACGTCCCCGGTCGTGGTCGCGCCCGTGCCCGCGAGGTTCATCACGCCGCCCTCCACGGGGCCGCTGCCGGCGCCGGTGTCGATATGGAGGTTCAAGCCATGGAAGAGGAATTGGGTGCGCATGCCTTGGCGTGCCCCCTCTGCCAACGCGAACGCCGGGTCGACGCTGCCGACGATCAAGTCGATGTCGCGAGGGCTGGACGGACGGGGATCGAACTCGCCGCCGAACACGGCGGATAGGCGCGCTTCGATGCTTTCCGGAATTCCGTCGCCGTCGCTGTCGCCCGCGGGATCGTCCGGATTCGGGTCCGCGAACGAGCTGGTCATCACCGAGAAATTCAGCGTGACCGTGCCGAGCAGGAAGCTCAGCGTCGTGGACGGCAGTGGACCGTTGGTCTCACCGAAGGCGACACGCGCGGTGCCGACCACGGCGGCTGGATCGCCGAAAGGCGGCGGGTGGTACATGACCTTGACGTTCGCTCCGAACGGCGTGCCCGTTGCGCCGAGCCCGTTCACCCCGCGGACGCGCGTCGCGACCGGCAAGCCGATTGCCTGCGTCGAGTTGGCCCCGACAGCGAGAGAGAAGCTGCCGTTTGCAGCCGCGTTGAGTGGGAACCTCGCGTCGTCGACGTGAATCTCGTAGGCGCCGGCGGCCGGAAACGTCGCCGACGCGAGCGTTAGAGTCATGGCAGCGTTCGTCGCGGCACTAAACCAGCCGTCATGGTCCCGATCCTCGAGGCTTTGCGCAACACTGGTCGCGCCGGAACTAGGACCCCCGCAATCGGCGAGAAGCAGCAGCAAGGAGAGCGCGCTCGCAAAACCCCTGAACATCCTCGGAGCCTACGCGCCGCACCGAGACGCGACCATGGTCATTGGATGACTGTTGTAACGACCTGAAATGGATCCCCCGCCGGCGGTCGGTAACGTTCGATCACGGGGCGCCGGATCAGCGCGGCACCGCTTGGCCGTTCGGGCGGGTGTGGGTCCGATCGTGCTCCGACCTCACCTGTCGTGACGGCGCATCTTTGCAAGACGTCCCGTACGACGTAAGCTTGGCGTCCCTCCGAAGCCGACCACGGAGGACGCAAACCAGGAGGTCTTCCATGCCGCTACCTCGTCTATTGGCTGTTGCAGGCTTGATCGCGTTCACGGTGGCGCCTGCGGCCTTCGCGCAGACCGCGACGAAGGAGTGGCAGAGCGGCTTCGAGACCGGGTTTCCGGGCGAATTCCTGGACTACGACGACGGGTCGTGGAGCGCGACGGGCGAGCCCGTCCCCGGCACGGAGGAAGTGTGGACCATCGTCGATGACAGCGATCCGCGGGTCATGTGGGGGAGCCACGCGTACAAGGGGTTTCCGACGGGGCCGGATACGGAGAATCACCGGTGTTATCCGGTCGTCTACCTCGACGTCCCGTCACCGGCCGTGAACTCGTTCATGGCGTACATCGACGCCGACTTCTCGCAGGTGAGCGCGTCCGAATGGATCCACCTCGCGACGTACGCGAACAACCCCGATTGGGTCGTGTTCACGATGAGCGTGCGCGACAAGAAGCTCGAGATGGCGCACCTCGACTGGGATTACGTGGGTCCGGCGCCGCAGCCCGACTTTCCCCTCCGGAAGTGGGTGCGCATGACGACGTACATGGAGTTCAACGGTGCCTCCACGCTCGTCCACGTCTGGCAGGACGGCGTTCACATCTTTCAGGGCACGTTCACTGACGACAACGGCACGACGCTGCAGCGCGTGCACTGGGGGTGGTACTCGTCTCCGGGCTGGACCGAGGGCGTCGAGTACAACGACGAGATCCAGGTCTGGAGCCTGAGCGATAAAATCACCGATTTCACGGAGGAGCCGGAATCGCCCTACGGAACTCCTGACGGCAGCGGTGGTACCGGCGGCATGGGCGGTACCGGCGGCACGAGCAACGGAGCCGGTGGCGGCGGCGGCGTGGATGAAGGCAACGCAGGGGCCGACAGCTCGGGTGGCACGACCGCAAGCGGCGGGCGCTCGAGCGGCGGCTCTTCGGGACAAGCGCGTGGCGGCGGCGCCGGTCGGAGCAATGCCGGTGCGTCGTCGGGTGGCGCCGCGACGAACGGCGGCTCGTCCAACACGACGGGCGGAACGGGCGCCGCGACGAATGGCGGCAGCGGCGGCGGTAGCTCGGGCGGGCGTTCGAGTGGCGGCGCACCGAACGGCGGCACGTCGGGCGCGACGAGTGGCTCTGGAACGGCGCCCGCGGCGCCGAGCTCCGAAGACGACGATAGCGGCTGCGGGTGCCGAACGGCTCCTCACGAGCCGAACCCCCTCGGTTGGCTCGCTGTCGGCGCGCTCGGGCTCGCTTCGTTCGCGAAGCGTCGCTCGCAGAGGCGTCCGGCGCGCTCGGGTCGCTCCAAGTAAAGCGGCCGTCGCGTACCGGGAAAAGCGACGGCCATTGCACGTTCGGGGCCCGGTTTTTCGCCGGGCCCCGACGTTCATCGTTCGACGAATCAGTGCGTCGCTTGCGCCGAGCGACCGCTCAGCGTGCGCTCACCGTATTCCTCCCTGATCTCCTGGTCGGCGGCCTGGAGCTCTTCGACGGGCTCGTCGGCAGACGGGAGCTCGATGTTGACTTCGGGAGCGGGAGTCGGCGGCTCGTCCATCATCGGCGCACCCGCAATGCCCGGGCTCGCGCCCGAGCCCATCCTTCCGCTCGTGCCGGTGCCGCCAGCACCGTTGCCGCGGCCGCCCATGCTCGTCGTCCCGCCGACGGCGACGCTCCCTCCGGCGCCGGTGCCAGCGACCCCACCGCTGCCACTGCCGTCGCAGGGGTCAGTAATGATGGGAATCTCGAGCACCCGGCTCATCACCTGCATGCGGCTTGGCAGGAAGACATCGGTGAGCGCTTGAGAGGGCTGGAAGCAGAGCCCTTCGCCCTTCGGGCATTCCGAGGGGGATCCTTCTTGGACGTGGACGAAGTCGATCGAGAAGGGCGCGAAGACGCCGTTGCCCAAGAACTTGCCGTTCGCTTCGTTGTGACAGCCGATGCAGGACCCTGCGAATTGCGCCCGATTGGCGATGTCGTCGGCGTTGAGGCCGGTGCCGGCGAGCCGCGCATCGAGCGCGTCGCGGAAGCCGCTGCTCATCTGCTGGTCGTAGTCCTGCGCGAAGTCGTTGCGGCTTTCCGCGTCGTTGCACTGGTTGTCGACCACGAACGACATCTCCGAAGGATCGTCGGTCAAAAGCTGGTCGACCGCGTTGAGGAAGCTCTCGCGACACGCTTCGCCCTGCGGCAGCCCCGAGCTCTCGTTCCACAGCCCGCCGTTCGGCGCTTCGGACGTGGGGAACGGCTTTGGAGTCAGATTCTGCCCGTCCAGGGTGAGCTTGAACTCCCGCAGCGTCCACGGCGATTGATCGAACTGATTGGTTCGAATCTGTCCGCTGCCCACCGTGAGATTCGTCGCCGTGTAGAACGGGCCGAACCCTGCCGCGACGAGCTCGGGATCACCGGAGATGAACGCTCGCGCCAGTCGCGCGCCGCGCTCGCTCGGGTCCTTGATGTCGTTCTGCGCGAGCCAGAACTGAGCGAGGGGTTGACAGCCCGCGATCCCGAGATCCGGAGACGGATTCGGGATCTGCGCTTCGAAGATCATGAATGCGCGCCCGAAGTTGGCGTTGTTCGCGAAGATAATGCGCTGCTGTCCGCAATGGGCGCCGTTTTCGGGCGCGAGGTCCATGCGATTGATGAAGGCCGTCGGGAAGAAGTTCTCTGGATCGTCGAAATGGCGTGACTCGATGCGATCGCATTGGATGGGAAACCCGTTGAGGGTGGGGTTGCCGTCGACGGTTTCGTCGCCGCAGTGGATCGCGTCGCTGATGCGGCCGTTCTCTGGCGAATTGTAGCTGTCGTAGATCTTCTGATGGATGAGGAGCGGGTCGGCGTTCATGCCGCCGTTGGTGGCGAGCGCGCCGAGCACGTCGAAGAGGGTGACGTTGGCGAGCGCGTCGAGGTTCGTCTCGATCAGAACCTTGCGGGGATCGACGGCGCCTTCCGGGGTCTCGCAGACCGAGCCATCTTCGATCACGTCGACGCCGATGTGCAGGCGGCCGTGGCCGAAATCGAGCACCTCCCCGCCGATCTGGAAGAGGTAGCTCACGAAGGAGTCGTCCCCTCCGAAGAGCGTGAAGAACTGAACGGCGTCGCTCAAGAGGAAGGCCTCGACGGGGGTCGTGGTCTCGCTGGAGCCCGTCCCGGCTTCGCTGAAGGAGCCGCCGGTGCCGACCGAGCCCCCCTTACCGACGGAGCCGCCCTTGCCGACCGCGCCACCCGCGCCGAAATCGCCCGCGAAGCCAACATCGTCCTCGAAGAACTCGCCTCCGAAGCCACCGGTCGAGGTGCCTCCGCCCTTGCCGGGTGACCCGCCCCTCCCGCTCGTTCCGGCCTTGCCGGCTGAGCCCCCCTTGCTCCCCGAAGTGCCGCTAGCCCCCGCGGTGCCGCCGCTGCTGCTGCCTCCGCGGACTCGTTCCATGAACCAGCCGTCGAGCAGCGTGACCGTGTAGTTGCCCGTGAGGAGTACCTTGGTCAGCTCGCGGGCCGAAGGCGGAACGTCGTCGCTGAACAGGAAGTCGACCGTGTCCCCCGTATGCGCGTCCGTGATCATGAAGGTCGCGTTTCGAAGCCGGTAGGTATTGCCCGACGCAGCCGTGGATTCGAGTGCCAGGCTCATGGTTCCGGTGCGAGCGGTTTGCTCGCTGGGCGGCCGGTTGTCCGAAGAGCACGCTGCAAGCGCAGTGAGCCCGACGCCTGCTGCGAACGCACACCTCGACGACCACCTTTTCAGAGTTCTCATCACCACCATCACTCCCCGGTTCCGAAATGGAACGCGTGTACCAAAGTGCAACACTCGTTCCTAAACAGCTCACGTCATTTCTTCGGGCAAAGTCGAAAGTGCGTGCCACGAGTTGTGCCACTCGCCTGGTGCGTCGCGTCTCCGCTGTCGTGGTCACTTGTGTTGGCTTGGCGAAGCGCACGCGTCCGAACGCGTCTCGATTGACGACGCGACGCACGATCGGGCATCCTCGGGCCTCGAAAGGTGGCGGGGCTGCCATGGGGCGGCACCGTTTGGTCGCTCCGCGAAGCAAGAGGGCGCGCGGAAAGGCGAACGTGTGTCTACTCGCGGCTGCGCTCGCGCCGTTGTACGGCGTCATCTCGACGCCATGAGTGACAATCCGTTCGCCGTCCTGACCGTCGTCGTAGCGCCCGCAATTCTGACCAACGCCTGCTCGGTGCTGGCGCTCGGAACGAGCAACCGGATCGCGCGCGTGGTCGACCGAACGCGTGTCGTCCTCGGCCACATCCGAAACGAAGAGACCGGCTCGGGTCTACACGAGAGCTGGCGCGAGCAGCTCGACCGGTTGCGACGCCGGGGACGGCTGCTCTTCACCGCGCTGCGCGCGATCTATGCCGCGCTCGGCGCGTTTGCGGCTTGCGCGCTTTTTTCCGTGGTCGGAGCCGTCGGGGCTTACTACGAGCTTGCGGGACTCGGCCGCGCGGTGGCGCTTCTCGCCCTGGCGACGGGGTTTCTCGCCGTCGGCGCGCTCGTGACCGCCGCAATCGTCATCGTCGCTGAGATTCGTCTGGCCCTCCTGACGATGGAACAGGGCATGGACGACAGCCTGAGCGGCCGTCCGGGCAGATCGGTGTAAGCTGCGCGCCCCCCGATGCCGCTCGAGTTCGCGCTGCGCCCGCACTTCGATCTGGACCGACCGGTCCGGCGGCGGCGCGTCGTTCGCTCGCGGTTCTTGCGCTTCGCCGTCCCGACTGCCGCCTACTGGCTAAGCATCGCGGGAGCGACGTACGCATTCGTGAGCACCGTCGGTGAGCGCTCCCCGGCCGGGGACGCCGAAGCTCGGTCGGCGCCGGACGTCGAGCGCGGCTTCGAGCCGCCGCCGAGCATCGCAGCTCCGCCTCCCGCTCTCGCTCCGGCACCGCAAGCGCCGGAAGCCGACTCGACCCCCGAGCCGGCGCCGCCGCCGCCGGAGCCGGCTCCCGAGCCCGCACCTGCGCTCGCGCCTGAGCCTGCGGTCGCGGCGCGTCTGGCGCTCGAGCCCAACGTCCCGAGCCCGGCAGTGCCTTTTCCCCTCCCCAGCGTTCGAGCGGCGGCGCCGGCACCGCGCATCGCGTCATCGCCTTCGACCCCGGTGCGGCCAGCAGGACCCGATCCGTTCGCGATGCCGGACCCGTTCGCGATGCCGGACCCGTTCGCACGGCGGGAACCGCCGGTCGCCTCGAGGAGCGATGTAGCGGGTGAGCGCCGCGAGCGCGTTGCCAGCGTCGCCGTCTCCGACAGCCACGATCGTGCCCAGAACGAGGCCCGCGCCGCGTCGCTACCGAGCTGCGAGAGCGCGCGGGCGAGCGCGAACGAAACCATCGAGGTCGGCGCCGCGCGCGGCGCAGCGGATCTGACGCGCGATGCGTTCGCTTCGGTGCTGGAGGACGGCTCGTATCTGAACCAGTGCGCCGTTCCTGCTCGCACCGCGCTCGACATTTGCGCGGCCGTTCAGAACGGCAAAGTCGTCGGGCTGACCGTGACCTCCGAGCCGCGCAGTCCGACGATCAACGCGTGCGTGCGGCGAGCCGTGACCGCGCTGCGCTTCCCGCACCATGCGAAGCTCGACGTCACGCGGACGCGGTTCGCTCCGAGTCGTTGAGCGGCGCATTCGGGCTCGTTGAACTAGCGCGCCGCTCTCCGCTTCATGATCGCAACGTCGCCGAACGTCTGTCCGAGCTCCCATCCGGAGGCGAGGTACGCGAGCGTCTCGGCGTCGAGGTAGGGCGCGCCGTAGCTGTCGCCGAGCACGAGGGCGGGTGGGTTTCGGCGGAGATCCGCGAGGAGCTCCTTCTGCTGCGGGCCCCACGTCAGCTCCGCGAGCGTGTCGAATCGCGTCGGGTTCCGGCGATTGGCGAGGAACATCAGGTCACCGCCGTCCATGAAGCTCAACCGGTTGAAGACGAAGTCCTGCGGTTGGCTCTGGGCGCGAATGTAATCGGCGGCTCGCACCGTCTCCTCGGGAATGCGGATGTCGCCGGCGCGGTGGAGAGTGGGGTAGGCGTACTTCGGGCCGCGCGACGGCATCTCTTCCCCGTGGAGCGTCGCCTGGATGCGGGGCCAGAGGAGGACGGTCGCGCCGTAGCTTCGGCAGGTGCCGTACGCGAGCAGCAGGCCGAGACACGCAGCGAGTGGAAACTCCACCCCTGCGAAGCGCGTGCGGCTGGCGAAGGCATCGGCAAGCAGCGATACGAGCAGCAAGATCGCCGGCGTTGCCGCCATCGCGAGGTGGTAGCCGTCGGAGCGCGACGACGCGAAGCGATAGCTGGCCGCGCCGAAGAGCAAGAGTCCGAGCTGGAACCGCGCGCGCACCTCCCAACGACCCGAGAGGCCGCGCGCGATCAGCACGGCGCCGGTCATCACGTACACGAGCGGAGGCAGCAGGTACTCGACGGCAGGGACGGCGGTCCACGTCGCGGCAAGCCCTTCGAGTGAACGGAACGTCGTCTGGTAAATCGGTAGCTCGAGCGAAGCGAACGCGCCGGCCCCAGGCAACGCTACGCTCAGAAAGAGCGAACGTAAGAGCAGCGACGCTTTGCCCGCCATGGCGTAGACGACCACCCAGGCGCCGAACACCAGCAGGAAGCCCGCAAGGTAGCTCGCTGCGCGCCGAACCGCGGCGGTGAGCTCCGCACGGGGGCCCGCCGACTTCGCCCGCACGAGAGCGTCGAGGAGGAGCGCGAGCGGTACCGCAGCGAGCGCGCACAGGCCGAACTCCTGACTGTAGAAGAGCGCGAGCGCGTTGATGCCGCCGAACGAGGCGAGTCCGCGCCGCTCGTCTCGGTCGATGCGGCCGTCCGTCGTCGTGCGCCGGTGCGGCCGATCGAGAACGGCGAGGGCTAAGGTGGCGAAAGTGATCCTGAGCACGTCTGCCCAACCGAAGGCGGTGTGCGTCTTGTAAGCGACGAAGTAGCGGAGTGGCGACTGGGTGAGGAGCAGAAGCCCGCAGAAAAGGAGCAACGCGGTGCGGCCTCGGGCGAGGCGATACGCGATGAACGACAGTGCGCCCGTTCCGAGCACGTTGAGCAGCACGCTGCCGACGCGCACCTGCTCGAGCGTCACACCCGCGAGCCGCAGCCAGCCGGCGACGGCGTACTCGCGGAGCGGCCCGTAGAAGAGGCTCGCGTCCGCCATCAGCCATTTGCCGCGTAGCGCGCTCGCGAGCCAACCGAGGTGCTGTGCCTCGTGGTGCGCGAAATTGATGCTGTCGAGCTCGCGAAACTGCGCTGGCACGAACCAGATGCTGCACAAAGCCGTGAGCGCAGCGCTCGCGGTGAAGGTGTCGAAGCGAGATCCGAGCTCGCGCGTACGGAGCACGAAGTGCCGGAGCGCGAATGACGCGGCGAGAGCCGTCAGCACCCAGGTCGCGCTTGGCGCCCGCAGCAACGCCAAGAGCGGCAGGAATAAGAGGGGGACGCCTGCAGCGGCGTCGCGCCGGAGCTCGGCCTGCTTCTCGGCACTGTTGTGCAACAGCCAGATCCGCACGCCGTAAGCGAGTGTCGTCGATCCGGCGAGGCCCATGGCCAGGCGGGGATGTCCGGGAACTACGAGCGAAAGTCCCCAGCCGAGGACGCCGAGCTCCGCGAAGGGCACCAGCAAGGGTGCTGGAGAAGCGCGCGTTGGTTCGGCGGGGGGTGCGGGCAGAACCGCCGGCTCCGCGAGCACGGTGATGACGAGCAGCACGGCTACCGCCAAGTATCCCGTCGTCGGCGCGATCCGAAAGGCCAGACCAAGGCTCGCGAGCGTCGCTCCGAGCGCCACGACCAGTGCTCCGTGCGGCTGCCGTTCCGCAAGTCGGCCGAGCACGGCAACGACAGCCGCGCCCAGGAGACCGAGCGCGAGCGCGGCGACGTACGTCGTGAATTGTTGGAGCAGCTGCCCCGGCTCCCAGACCACGTTCGCCGTGGCGCGGGCGAGGCCGCGAGGCACGAGCCACCCACCGAGGCGAGGCGCGAGCGAATAGGCAATGCGCAGCCCGAGGACGCTGCCGGCCGCCACGCTGAGCTGCAGCGCGAGCCCGCTCGCATGGCTCGCGGTGTGCCGTTCCAAGTCTCCCGCCACTAATACGAGCGGGCGCGGTGGATCAACTGGACTCGCTTCCGCCTTCGTGACAGCGATGCCGAATGCTGTTCATGGTCATCGAGCGCTTTCGCGACAACGACATGATACCCGTGTACCAGCGGCTCAAGGAGAAGGGTCGCACCATTCCGCCCGGGCTCAAGTACATCGACAGCTGGGTCGAACCGAGCTTCGCGCGCTGCTTTCAGCTGATGGAGTGCGATGACCTGACGCTTTTTCAGCAGTGGATCGCTGCCGGTCGCGGCCTCGGCGTCACGTTCGAGATTGTGCCCGTCGTGACGAGCCGCGAGACGCAAGAGGTCGTCCGCCCGTTCCTCGACGAAAAGGCCGAGTGACGGGCAGTAGCGTCCCTCCTCGTCTCAAGGCGCGCACAGCGAGAAGCCGTCGGCTCCCGCCGCGCCGCCCGCTCCGCCTTCGCCCGTGGGCGCGCAGAAGTCGCACGTCGTGACGCTGCCGCACGGGCCGTCGGACACGGTGCCGACCTGGTACGACCAAGCGCCGCACGGGCCGAAGGGCACGTCGTCGTGGGCGGCGATGCCCTGGAGCTTACCGCTCGCGTGGTCGAAGTAGTAGGCGATCCCGCTCTCCCCTACCTCCTGCTGCATGATGTCGATGCCGCACCCGGAGGCGATCTCGGAGTGGCCGAGCATGCAGCTCAACACCCTTTGCTCGCGCGCCTCGGTAAACGTCGCCGGGCAGCCGGTCGCGTGGCAGTACTCCTCGAGTGAGAGGTGCGCTGTTCCCGTCGCCGCGTCGATCATGCAAGCGCCGCAGCCGACCACTCCTTCAGCCGGTCCGCAGATCGAGCAAGGCTGCTCGCAGTTGCTGGGCGGGAGCTTCTTCCCGGACGTTAGCGTCCCCTCGAAAAAGTTGCTCGAATCGATGCCGCACGCGTCGACGACGCTCGCGTAGCCGGACGCATAGAAGTACACGGGCGCACCCTTGGCGTCGACCTCGAGCACGTAGTTGTACTCGCCGCCCTCGTCGATCTCGTATTTGATGGATCCGTCGCTGCACACGCTCTTCTTGATGGTCGCGTCGGACAGCGTGCACTCGTCCGGATCCCGATAGAGGCTCGGCACGCGGACCGTGTCGCTCGTGCAGTCGATGGTGTCCCCGTCGACGGTACAGTCGCACCCGACGCTGCCGGCGGCGCCCGAGCGTCCGCCCGTCCCGCCGAGCGAGGTCGTGCCGCCCTCAGTGCGCGTGCCCCCGCTGCCGCCGCGCGTCGGGCCACTTCCGCCGACCGTGCCCGAGCCGCCCGAGCCGCCCGAGCCACCGCGGGACCCGCCACGCGCGGCTGTTGCACCCGAGCCACCCTTGCCCGCCCGCGCGCTCGTTCCACCCTGTCCGTCGTCGTCGTCTCCCTCGGAGGAGACGCGCCTAACGGAGGTGCCCCCACAGGCGACGACTCCGAGCGCCGCGGTGAGCACCAGCCGCCGGCACGTAGTGAGCATCTTTCCGCGAAACTCGTGCACGGGCGTAGGGATAGCCTCAGTGCCCCATGGAGCCGGGGTCGTAGCGCACGGTGGCCGGCGGAGGATCGGTCTTGAAATGCGCGGCGAGCGCTTCGGCCGCTTCG